>JAJZGD010000162.1 GCA_021804985.1 Planctomycetota bacterium | reverse complement strand
CGCCTCGATCCTCCGCCGCGCATTCGGCACATTTCAGACCCATCCCAATCCCGGCCATTACTCGGACAGGCTCCTAGCCTGTCCAAGTAATCTTAGGATACCCATGCTGATGATTCCATTGCGCACCCATGGGCCATGCTGACAAGCTAATCGGGAATGCGGTCCTTGTATTTTTCACGGAAAGCCTCCAGTGAACCGATAGCGGCTGGCACCATGGCGTCGCTGATGAGCAGCACAGGGATGCCATCGCGGATGGGATATTTGAGGCCCCCGACTTCGGAGATGAGAAAGTCGCCTTCCTGGCGCAAGGGGCTGCGGGTTAAAGGGCAGACCAGGATTTCGAGCAGATCTGGATCGATCAAAGACTATCTACCTCAAATGCCGTGAATCACAACTGATATCATAACGGACCCGGCGTTCGGATGGCAGCGAGGGGGCGATGGCCCAGGCGCGCGAGGGGCGCGGCGGGGGCAGCCGGCGCTGTATCCTTGGCATTCAGTTGGGGATTTTTGCGGATTTTTCCGGTCAATATTTCCGATCGAGCAGGCGATAGCCGACGGCTTCGGTCAGGTGGATGACGGAGATATCTGCGGCGGCATCGAGGTCGGCGATGGTGCGGGCAAGCCGGCGCACTTTATCAAATGCGCGGGCACTTAGGCCGAGTTCTTCCATGGCCTGTTTCATCAGCCGCAGGCAGATTTCATCCAGAGGGCAAAATTGCTGAAGCTCTCGAGTTTTCATCGAGGCATTGGTGAGTGTGCTGCCGGGGCCAAACCGCTGGGCTTGCACGGCGCGTGCCTGCTCGACGGCGCTGCGCATCTGGGCAGAACTGGTTCCCACCTGCTTGCTGGTAAGGTCGCGATAGGTGACGGCGGGAACCTCCAAATGAATATCGATGCGATCGAGAAGGGGCCCGGAAATCTTGCCCATATATTTGTCCATGGCCTGTATCTCGGTTGATTTGGCTTTGCGGCGGTCGATATTCCCCTTGCCGGCGGCGGTGGGATTCATGGCGGCCACCAGCATGAAGCGGGCTGGGAACGAGACGCTGGAATGGGATCGGGCGACGGTGACGACGCCGGATTCAAGGGGTTGGCGAAGGGTTTCGAGCACGTGGCGCTGAAATTCGGGCAGTTCATCGAGAAAGAGGATGCCGTGATGGGCGAGCGAAACCTCGCCGGGGCGTGGAATGGAGCCGCCGCCGATGAGTGCGGGGCCGCTGGCACTGTGATGGGGCATACGGACGGGGCGTTCGCGCATCAGGCTGGCGCCTTTGGGCAGCAAGCCACAGGCGGAATATATCTGAGATGTTTCCAGGGCTTCGCGGCGGGAAAGGGGGGGCATAATCGTGGGAAGCCGCTGGCAAAGCATGGTTTTGCCCGCGCCCGGCGGCCCAAGCAGAAGCACGTTGTGGTAACCGGCGGCGGCAATCGTCATGGCACGCTTGGCTATTTCCTGCCCGCGCACATCGGCGAAATCGACATCGTAGAGGGATGAAACATCGCTCACATCCTGCGCGTCCGGGGTTTCGGGGGCAATCTCGAGCTGCCCATTGAGAAAGGCGACCATCGCACTAAGCGAGTCGACGGCGAAGACTTCAATATCGGGGACGACGGCGGCCTCGCGGGCGTTGGCGGAAGGAAGCAGCACACCGTCCATTTTGGATTCTGCCGCGAGCATCGCCAGTGAGAGCGCGCCTTTAATCGGGCGTACACTGCCATCGAGTGCAAGTTCGCCGGCCACCAGAAATTTTTTGTGGCGATCGCCGAGAATCACCTTACCAGCGTGCAAAATTCCAAGGGCGATGGGCAGTTCGAGTGTGCTGCCATCTTTTTTCAGATCGGCCGGGGCAAGATTCACGAGGAGCTTGCGTTCCGGCCATGTGTAACCGCTGTTGATCATGGCGGTTTGGATGCGGTCGAGCGCCTCGCGCACTGCGGTATTGGCAAGGCCAACGATCAAAGGATCGCCGTATTCGCGCTGGGCGATATCCACTTCCACTTCACAGGCAATGGCCTGAATACCGTGAAGCACAAAGCTGTGCACCTTGGCGAGCATAATTCCCTCCACGAAACGGATATATGGTGCCCGCGCGGGGGAAAGTGTGCAAGCTGGCGACATTAAGTGGGCGGCCCGTCCTCCGCTTGCGCGGCATGGAAGCCGGGACGTTCGGGAGGGGCTGCGTTTTTCAGTGTGGGGAGAATGGAGAGGATATTGGGCTTTGGGGGCGGGTCAGGTGTTCTGTGGGTGATGATCATGCGAAAGAATGGGGGCAGTGTGGTCAATGTTGGATTTGGAATAGCGGCGGCCGGCCCAGATGCTGCCGCCATGCACGTAAAAATCCCACATACTGCCGCACAGAACCAGCATGGAAAATAAAACGCCCAAAGGGAGCAGGAATTCGATGCCGGGGTTCTGCCGCGCTTCGATGCGTACGCGGCGGGCGTGGATGAAAAACAAGGTGTTTAGCGCGGCGGCGATGGCCAGGATGCCAAGCGATGCGGCACCGGGGTGCCGGAGCGCGAAAGCGGCGGCGACAAAAAGGTAAACCGGTACGAGCACGCCAAAGATGAGCAGCGAAAATTGCACCAGAATGCCCCATAGCAGCGAGCAATTTATGCCGGTGAACGCATTTTTTTTCATGCCGCGAAAAGTATCGCCCAAACCGTGATACATCCGGCCGGATAATAAATCCGGTGAATAGGTGGTAAAAACCCGAAAGCCCTGCGCCCGCATTCGGCGACCGATGGCGAGGTCTTCAATAATATGCCCGCGGATGGTGGCATGGCGGCCGATGGCGTCATAAGCCGCGGAGCGAAACAACATGTATGCACCGGCGGTAAGGGGCATGGGGTGAGTGGATCGATTGACCAGCGGAAGCGGGGCGAGTCGCTGGATGGCGAGGGTGGCGGTCAGCATCACGGCCTGCTCGATCGCACCGCCGGGCGTCATCCAAGGCAGCAGCGTGAGCAGATCAATCTTACGATGCAGCGCCAGCCGCATGGCGCGGGTAAGCGAATCGGGGTGGTGGACCATATCGGAATCGGTGAAAAGTACCCATGGGGTGGTAATAAAATGATCGGCCTGATGGATGGCCCAAACCTTGCCCGCCCAATCGGCAGGCGGGTCCTTTTGGTTGTAGATAATCGATAGATGCGGATATTGGGCCACCAATCGTTGGCATACTTCGGCGGTGCTATCGGTGGATTGATCATCAATAAAAACCACGTGGTAATTGGGGTAACTCAGGCGGCAAAGGGAACCGAGCGTCTGGTCTAACACGTGGGCTTCGTTGCGACCGGGTGCTACGATCAGAACGGCCGGCCATGCCGATGGATCGCCCTGCCAAGGATGATCGGGGCGTTCCTGCGGGATGGCGCCGTCGAGATCATCGGGGTGGTGCGGCAGATTGTAGGTGAATAGGTGATTGCGGCGGGTGGATGGGCCGAAAATAATGGCCATCCAAACGAGCAGTGCAACGGAGGAGAGAATTCCCGTTAGCCACAAGACGATGGGCATTAAAAAGCACACTCCTGACCATGAATGTTTATTGTACGGTCGATCGATGGCAAGTCGATGAAGGGCGGGGCGTTTTTTTAAGGCTTCGCGGCACGGCGGCGGCGGACAGCAGGCGGGCAGCGGGGGCTCACAGGCGGTGCAGAGCTCGCAGGTCTTCTTCATCGGCGCGGCCGGCAATAAAGCGCTGCACGCGTGGATCGGGGTGGGCACGCAGGCCATCGGGATCGCAATCGGCAATAATACTTCCGCCCATAAGCATGATGAGGCGATCACCGACTTTAAAGGCGCTGGCCATATCATGGGTGACCACAATGGCGGAAACCTTGAGTTCTTCATGCAACTTAAGAATCAGTTCATTGATGACATCGGAACGGATTGGGTCGAGGCCAGTGGTGGGTTCATCATATAGAACGACATCGGGATTTAATGCAATCGCACGGGCCAGGGCGACGCGTTTTCGCTGGCCACCGGATAATTCACCCGGCATTTTCTTTTCTGAATTTTCCATGCCGACCATGGCGAGGCGTTCGGCGACGCGGTCGCGAATTTCCGAGCGCGATAAAATGCCATGCTCTCGCAGGGGAAAAGAGATGTTTTCGCCAACGGTCATGGAATCAAACAGGGCACTGAGTTGAAAGAGAAAGCCGATGCGTTTTCGGATCGGTTCGAGTTGGCGTTCAGTGAGATTGTCGATGCGTGTATCGCGAAAGAAAACCTGGCCGGAATCGGGCGAAAGCAGGCCGACGATATGCTTGAGCAGCACCGATTTTCCGGTGCCCGATGGGCCGAGAACGACGGCGGTTTGCCCGACGCTAAAGTCGATGCTGATTCCATTGAGCACGACCAGCGAGCCGAAACGTTTGTGGACGTTTTCAAAGCGGATGAGCGAATCGGTCGGGGAATGACGCTCGGTTGTCGCAGGTGTATCAGCCATCGATTAAAGCACGCTCGGCTGATTGGGATATAGGGCGTTGTAAAGATTATTAAGCCCCAGGGCGAGGATAAAATTGCTCAGCAGAATCAGGCAGAAGCCGGTAACAAATGCCTCCGTGCAGGCGCGGCCGACGCCCTGGGCGCCGCTGCCGCAACGAAAGCCCTTGTAGCAGGCGACGGTGGAAATAACGACGCCAAAGAAAAACGCCTTAATCAGGCCGACGTTTACCGTGAACATATCGGTGGAAATCGCGGCGTAGTGCCAAAATGGATAATTGCGAACGCCCTCCATGCGCACCGCGACGAGCCAGCCGCCGAGGATGCCGATCGCATCGCTGTACATGGTTAAAATGGGGGTCATGATGACGCAGGCCAAAACGCGGGGCACCACCAGGGTACGAATGGGATCGGCGCCCATGACGCGGAGCGCATCAATTTGTTCGGTGACGCGCATGGTGCCTAGTTCAGCGGTCATGGCCCCACCGAGGCGGCCGGCGAGCATCACGGCGGTTAATATCGGCCCAACCTGCTTGACCACGCTGAGGACGATGATCGAGCCGACCCGGCTCGCGAGGCCGATTGCCTGAAACTGCGGCAGGGTTTCCACGGCCAGCACGGCCCCGATAAACCCCCCACCGATCATGACGACGGGAATGGATTTGGTACCCATCTCGTACATTTGAGAAAAGGTTTCATTGATGGCGCGACGACCGGGGCCGCGAATGATCCAATACAGTGTGCTTAGGAAAAAGACGCCCATATCGCCGAGGGCAAGATTGGCGTTGATGGCCCATGCGCCCACGGTTGCCAATAAGCCGGCGCCTTGATCGATGCGGGGAGATGACTGGTCGGTGGAGGCCATGGGTATCCTGCAAACAGGAAAAACAAACTCGGGGTATTGTATCCCGGGAATGTGGTTCGTGCAGGATAAAAAAAAGCCCGACAACTCACCAGCACCGGCCGGCAAGTTGTCGGGACAGGTCTCTCCCCCTGCCTCCCTTTGCGGGAGCACGCGCTGGGCGCAGAGATTCCGGTACAACGCCTCTCTGCGGTCCAACCCGAGTTGTCTATGTCGACCGGAACTCAAGACATGCAGCCAAAGCGACACGAAGTTCCAGCCTGTTTGCGCCGACTTGACTCTCTGCGGCGCGGGAAAACCTCTCACTCCCTCCTGACGGAGGGCTACTTCCGGTTCGGGATTGGCCAGGATTTGCATGCCTGAACCAAACAGCCAACGAAGCCAGAGATTCTGATTCTCTCTCCGGCTCCACCGGTTTTCTTTTTCTCACCTGGGCTGATCTGCGTCTGATTTGCGCTTGCGATCTTCGATCAGCACCTTCGTACTATCGTCAGTACGCACGCGGAATATTAGCTGATTGTCGCATGATTCCAAGCAAAAACTTCTGAGTTTATGGTTATAGCTCCACGCCATTGGCCAGGCGGATAATGTGCGAATGCACGCTGCCGCAGCGGCATTTCTATAGGGCGGCCTCTGCGCGGCGCGCACTTATCGGCGGTAGACGGAGGCCTTCTGATTAAGCTCAACGCGCCGGAAATTCCAACCGGAAGGGAAATCCTGCCGCGGGCGCTGATGGATATCGCTGATGGATATCTCGGTACGGGCGGCCGCGAGCCGGATGCAGGCGGGCGGCGATGGGCGATGGACCCCCCAATCGCCGATGGCAACACGGGCGAGTTGCGGCTATGTTAAAACGGATGAATGAAGCGAACCATCGGCCGCAGCGGCGGGGAATTTTTTCAGCGCGTCTGCGTGAGCAGCATCGGTTGTGCACGGAGCACTATCGGCTGACGCTGGAGATAGCGGAATTCCCTTTCTCTGCGCCGGGGCAATTTGTTGAGTTGCAACTACCTGAGTTGGGCCTGGCAACGGATCATTTGGTGCATGAATGGTCGCCGCAGGACAGGGCGCCGGCCTTCTCTGACCCGTACCTGCAGAAGTCGCTGCCATTTCTGCGGCGCCCGTATTCGATCGCGGGGCGGCGTGATATCGGGGGGCATTCCGAGATCAGCGTGATCTATCGGGTGATTGGAAAGTTCACCAGCGCATTGGAGCGGCTAACGGCGGGAGCGGAGATAAGCGTACTGGGCCCGCTGGGAAACAGCTTTGCCGTGCCGCTAGATGTGCCGCGAGTGATATTGGTAGGCGGCGGGGTGGGTATTCCGCCGATGCTTTATCTGGCGGAAGATCTTGCGAAGCGCCACATTCCGACCATGGCCCTGATTGGCGTACAGCGGCATGATTTGCTGCCACTGCGCATCATCGGTGATGGCCCATCGACGTTACCGGTGCCATTGCCTTGCATCGAAGAATTTGCACGCCGGCAAATTCCCGCCATTGTTACTACGGATGACGGCTCACTGGGGGTTCGCGGCCGCGTAACGGAAGCACTTGATTTTGTTCTTCAGCAGTTGGCTCGCCCCAAGGTGCTGGTGTGCTGCTGCGGCCCCACCGCTATGATGCGTGCGACGGCGGCGGTGGCGGCGCATCATCAGGTTGATTGCATGGCATCGCTGGAGCAGCCGATGGCGTGCGGAATGGGAACCTGCCAGAGCTGCGTGGTGAAATATAAGCTTCCTGAATCCGGCGAGTGGTGCTACAAGCTTACCTGTACGGATGGACCGGTTTTCAATTGCCGCGACATAATCTGGAATTGACACCTGCCGCGCCGCACACGGGATCGGATGACCGGGGTAATGGATTGAAAAAGCTTCTGCATGTTGTGGATCCCACCATCGGCTTGGCGGGTCTGGGCTTGCTGGCGGGGGTTTGGCAATGCGCCGCAGCGGAGTAACAACCTCTGATTATC
>JAJZGD010000161.1 GCA_021804985.1 Planctomycetota bacterium | reverse complement strand
GCCGACCTTCCACCTGGCTGCGGTCCTTTTCACGCAACGCCCAGAACACCTTGGCGGGAACATGGAAATACGAACCATCAAACGCCACCAGCTTCTCGTAGAGTTCCTCAAACTCCGGTGTCACATCAGGTTTGCATGGTAAAGCCTGATACTACTCCCTTATCAACGGCATCAATGATTGTGGATCAAAGAGCTTAAGCCCCTCCGAGAGCGTGCTGCGACAGACGCGATCCTCCCGCAGGTGCTGCCGAATGCCGGGAACCTGGCTGCAAAGGTCTAGCAGCCGAAGGCTGCGAATCTGGGCGTTGAAAAAACCCAGCACCAGGAGGGTAATCACATCATCGTAATACAGGGTGCGATTGTGATGCACATGGGTGCGGCGGAGGGACCCAAGAAACTTTTCCAACTGCTTGATGTATTTGCGGCCCCCCAAATGACGCAACCGTCGCTTGCGATCAGGCGTGGCTTGATCCAATGCAGGCCCTTTCCCCGCCGTGCGTTGACGGCCTCCCGGATCGCCTTCTGTCTTCTGCAACTTGCCACGGTTACTCTTCATGGCGCACAGTAAAACATAAACATCGCAAAAGCGCAAGTTAAGATTTCGTTAAGATCGTGCCGGACACTACTGAATATAACCCCGCGAAAATTCTGCGCCATTTGGATATTCTCATCGCCCATTGCCAATACCCCAATTTCGTTTTTCAGATGGGCGGCGGCGGGACAGAAAATTTCGCCACCGTTCCCACCACCATTTGTGCCATGTTCCTCCAGAGCTATCAGAAAAGCATTCGCGTATTTCCGAACTGGCCGCGGAATCAGAATGCCGCTTTCGGCCATCTGCTCGCGTGTGGAGATTTCCTGATCTCCAGCCGCCTGCATAATGGGCGGATTGCGTACGTTCGGATCACATGCCCACGCGGCGGCGTCTGCCGCTTGGCCAACCTGTGGCCGGGAGAGGCGATACGATATCATACGAGCATTGGCGCCGCGGGCTTGGTCCGTGGCTCACGGCTTAATCTCAAAACCGCTCCCGGAGAAGCGATCGTGATTACCAGCCCTTAAATGCAAGCACGCTGCGATTACCGGGCAGATTACATAACATCCGGGGTCGTATGGGGATGCAATGCGATTCCCCTTTTAGTGAGGAAATGCACCAGCATCGGCATTTACTTCGGGCAAAGGCCAATGGGATTGTCGGCGAGCTTTAAGGAGGCAATAATGAAGTGTTTACAAGTCGTTATATGTGTATGTGTATTTACAGAACTGTTCGGCGTCACCAACGGTCTTGGCTTGGCTGCTGCGGCGGTGGGCACGGTCGGCAAAGTTCCGCCCGGCACACCTGTGGATGTATTTATTGTCGCGGGCCAATCCAACGCCACCGGACAGGGATACATGCGCAATTTGCCCAAAAATTTCACCATTAACCGCCACGTCCTGCTGTATCATTCCGCCGGTGACACGCAAGATAATGCCCCGGCATATCAATGGATACCCCTGCGACAGGCGTCCGAATCGCCCGATCGGTTCGGGCCCGAACTAAGCTTTGGCGACCGCATGCAGGAATTTTATCCCCATCGACGGATCGCCCTGATCAAGCAAGCGTGGTCCGCCACTGACTTGTACAGCCAGTGGAATCCAGGCGCCGGGAACCATGATGTATCGCATTGGGGCCCGCAATTCAGGCTATTAGTAAAAACGGTTGATGGCGGAATGGCGGCCCTTCGGCGGTTGGGTTTTAAGCCTGTGATTAGGGGCATGATCTGGCAGCAGGGCGAAAATGACGCCTTCGATCACGTTCCCCAAGCGATGGACTATGGACTGAATCTGCGGCATTTTATTCGTCGGGTGCGGCAGCAGTTTCATTGCCCCAATCTTCCATTCGTTTATGGGCTTGTATTGCCCCCACCCAACGCCGGCATGTTCAAAACGAGTGCCCTCCGAAGAGCCTTGGTGCGATTGGGCCAGCGCGAAGTGGCCTGGAATTCGGGCAGCCCGCTGGCGGAGCGTGGGGCCTATCTGGTGAATACTAACGATCTTGAGCAGCGCGCCGAAGATCCGCACACCCCGTTGCCCAACGACCATCTGCATTTTGGGACGCTTGGCCAGCTGGATTTGGGCCGTCTTATGGCCGACACCATGTACTGCCATCTCCAACTGCGGCCGGTTCCGCCGGCGACCCCGCCAAAAATCGGTGCGGCCATTCACTGATTTCTCCGTTTGCGCCCAAGTTGTGCCTTGGCGAGCGACAATACTTAATCGCCGGCGAGCAAGCTGCCCGATCACACATGACGGCTTATGGGCGGGCCGACGTCAATGATAGTCCCAACGGCGCAGCAACCCCTTTTTGGTGTCGTAAAGCGCGCTAAAAATAACGCAAAAAGCCATTGATCGCCGTGATTTACCAAGCTAAACTCGATCATCAACGGGTGCGATGAGATTCGGCGTCTGCCCTTCTTAATGCGAATTCTCATCGCGGCGCCCTGATGTGCCTATCGTTGTCAGAGGATGCATTTATGAACGCTTTGAGCCGCGACACAAAACTCGTGAATCACGGGCGGTTAGTTCCCTCTCGAGTCGCTGGTGGTGGCAATTCCGTTAAGTACAGCGCGCCAGGAGGCCGGTCCGTAAGACGCGCGTTTACCCTCGTCGAATTACTTGTTGTCATTGCGCTGATTGCCATTCTCATCGCGCTGCTTTTACCGGCCTTGGCTTCGGCCCGCAGCTTGGCGCAAGAGGTGGCCTGCGCCTCAAACATGCAACAGATCGGCCTGGCAACGCTTGAATATGCAGACAACAATCGGGGCGGCGGCCCATCGGTATGGGCTTATGGCACCAACGTCAACAGTTTCTGGGGGCCCGGATGGGACGTGCTGTTATATCCCTACGTGGCGGCGGACGGCGCGATGCCCAACCCCTATAGCGCGGGAGCAGTGTGGGGCAATCCCAATCTGCATACCGGCGTGTTCGTTTGCCCAACCGCGATCTCGCTGGGCACCTATGTTAGAAGCTGGTTTGGAGGTACATGTTACAACCTTCGAAGTTACGCGATGAATCAATATCTTGGCGGCGTCCAATGGACGGGCCCCTACGCCAATGACACATCGGGTAATTACGCAAACGCCGGTGGATATCCCCAGGCGTCGGCTCCCCTCAGCGAGGTCACCGACCCGTCCAACACCGTATTGTTCTTGGATGGAACCTTTGGCTTCGCTTACGGGACCGACTTAGGTGCTTGGCAAAGCTCCTTCTATCTGGATCAGGCCATGCATAACGTTGTCAACGTCGGCGGCACCTACGGCACCCCTTGGGGCGCCTATCCAGATGAATCGGGAGTAATTAACGTTGCCGCCGCGGATGGCCACGTGCAAGGCTGCCACGTCACGGTGAATTCGCAAAACGCGGTCTCCACCGAACTCGATCCCATTTTCCATTTTATTCCTACCGAGTAAGCCGAGTATCCCCTTAGCGAAATGGCTTTGTCGATATCCCCCATTGGCGCAGCGTGGGGCGAAGAATTTAACGCATTGCGGCTTTCCGCATTTTGGGACGCTCCAAACCCGGCGATGTACCGGCGGCAGGGGGTTTGCCGATCCTCCATGGCTGCGCTGCGGCAACACCGGATGTCGTAAAGCGCGCTAAAAATAACGCAAAATGGTATTGCACTTATCCCGCGGTGTTGTGTGCTCAATCTCAACGGGTCTTATGTTCCATTGCGCTTGGCGGGTAAAGAGTGAGAACGGGGCGGCCCCCGGCATGGGTGATATCGTCTACGCCAGCAGCCACGAATAAACCTGCGGTCGTGCCAGCAAGTGCTGTTTGCCACCGCCTTGGTTTACCGGCCCTTCTGTAGGCGTTGTATGCAGGAGCCTGTCCGAGTAATGGCCGGGATTGGGATGGGTCTGAAATGTCTTGCAAGCGCGGCGGAGGATCGAGCCGACTCTGCGTGAGATATAAATGGATTACATTATGCGATTGGCAAGAATCCTTGCATCACCCGAGCGATTTATTGTCTCACGCGCGGGCGCAGAGCGGCACCGGCTGCATGCGGCCAGCAGGCGGCATAACATGTTTTGAACTACAGAATCGATGATAACAGCAGGCGTATGGGCGCAGAAATTTTGTCTCTTGGCGCAGAGTCGTTTTGGCGCGTGCAAGGCCATAAGCCGACGGTGCACAGCGACACGCGCCGTCTTGGCATGCGCAAGGGCAAAAATCACCGGGATACAGCTGCCCGTGTTTAGACGCGAGCTTCTATGAGCCGGTGGGCTTATTGTACAATCACTCCTCGGACACATATCTACGAGCCGCCCCCGGCCGGCAAAAGCCCACCGCTTTATTCCATCGGAAAGTTTCTCTGCATTCATTCCGAGCCGATGAACCGCTCGACTCGTCGTTTTATTTTTGGAGCGTGCCAAGCATGTGAAGTGGTTTGCGGCGCCGGTGGACGACGACGACCCGCGGCCAGCGGGCTGGCCGGCTTAGGGCGCGGGGCCGCGAGCGTGTTTCTGCGAGCCGATGGATTTATTCGATCGGAAAGTTTCTCTGCATTCATTCCGAGCCGATGAACCGCTCGAATCGTAGTTTGCGATCGTTGATCCGCCCCATGCGTGGCGCGTCAGATCAGCATTGCCATCGGATTTTCCAGAACACCGCGGAGCTTACTCAGGAATTCGGCGCCTGTCGCGCCATCCACCACACGATGATCGGCTGAAAGGGTAATCGTCATAACCTGCCCGGCCACCACCTGGCCATTTTTTACCACGGGCCGCGCTTCGGTGCCCCCAATGGCCAGAATCGCCGCCTCGGGCGGATTGATAATCGCCGCGAACTCCTTGATGCCATACATGCCGAGATTACTGATGGTGATGGTGCTGCCGGTCATCTGATCCGCCTTGAGCTTGCGCGTGCGGGCCAAATCGGCCAGCTGCCTGATTTCGGCGGAAATCTGCCGCAGCGTTTTGGTCTGTGCGTCGCGCAGCACCGGAACCACCAGCCCATCTTCAATGGCGACGGCGATCCCGATATGCACCGATCCGTGCCGCGTAATCTGCGTGCCGCCAAAACTGGCGTTGATGGCCGGTACCTGTGTCACGGCGACGGCTACGGCCCGCGCAATAAAATCGGTCACGGTGAGTTTGGCGGGAGCCAATTGCTCATTGGCGGATTTACGCAGTGCCAGCAGGTTGTCCATCTGCACATCGGTACTGACATAAAAATGTGGAATCGATTGTTTGGCCTCGAGCAAACGCCGCGCAATCGTCTGTCGCATGTTGGAGAGCGGAATAACTTTTGATTCCAGAGGGGTGATCGGAGCGGCAGCTGCGGCGGCGGTACGCTGCGGCGCAGCGAGCACATCACGCTTAATCACGCGGCCGTCCGGCCCGCTGCCCACGAGGCTGCTGAGATCAACGCCGTTTTCAACCGCAATTTTTAGCGCCAGCGGTGATACCCGCTGCGGTCCGCCATTTCCCCGGTGTTCCGGCGCTGCGGCTGCGGGCTGCGTCGCGACCGCAGTGGCTGGCGATGGCATTGCCACGGGGGCCGCAGTTTTTTTCGCTACCTCCGCAGCGGGCGCTGCGGCGGCGGGTTTGCTCGCAGTGGCACCGGCGCCCTTGGCAATCGCGGCCGTATCTTCACCCGGTTTGGCCAGAACAACGATCAGGCCTCCGACCGGCACTTTATCTCCCTCATGAACGATTATTTTGGCTACCGTGCCAGGTTCAAACGCTTCGAGCTCCTGCGTGGCTTTGTCGGTCTCCACCTCAGCGATGATGTCGCCGGGCTTTACGGCGTCGTTCTCTTTTTTGTGCCATTTCACCAGCGTTCCGTCGGTCATGGTGTCGGAGAGCTTGGGCATTGTAATTTCCAGCGGCATTAATAAATCCTTTTTTGATCCTCTGCGATATTCTCTGTCCCGTCAGCCATTGGGGCCGTCCGCATCTCCGGACCGCTCCAGTCCCGGGCACTGCATCCGTCATTGGCCCGGCAGCCGGTGATTCTAGCCCCGATGTCAGCTTACGTTAAGTGCGCGCCATCCGGCGGCGCCCCCCGCTAATCGTCGCCCCGCTACTGCCCCGGCGGTGTCGGCTGCTCCGGCGCCAAAGTGGTTGGGGCGTTATCGAGCCCTTGTGCCGCACGCTCCGCCGCAGCACGAATAATCAGCCGCTGCGTCATACCACCCCAGCAAAGCATCAGGCTTCCCGAAAGCAGCAGAAACACCCAGAGCATCTCGAGGCGCAGCCACCGGTCCTGATGGCGGATCAGGCCCGTGCCGACCATTCCACCCCACAGGCCGATTCCCATCGATACCGTGAGTGCCAGCGTGCCTGAAAGCCGCCCAATGAGATTCTTGCGGCGCGTAAATGTTTGAAAGTAGCCGGACAAACTGCACAATCCGCTCACCGTTGCGGCCAATGTGGCGATCATCAACAGCACGCGAATCAACACCAAATGGGTTTGCGAAAACAGCGATGGAAATACGCGGCAGGTTGATGAAACAATAAGTGGTATGGCCCAGATGGCCGTGACCGCACTGCCCAGAATCAGCTGCCAGCTGGAGAGATTCGGGGACTGCGGCGCGGCGGGTCGTATTCCCGTAACCGCATCGAGCAGCACGAGCGCCAGCAGCCCCGCCGAGGGATACGCCACCAGCATCAGCAGCAGGTGCGATTGATGATCCAGCAAAAGCAGCAGCGCCGCCATAACGGCCAGACCGACCGCCAGCATCAGCGTGCCGCGAATTTTTTTTGGGGTGATCGGTATCAGCAGCATCCCCATCAAGCCGAGGGCCAGTTCAAGGGAGCGAATAAGCTGCGCCCCGTGCGATTTAAAAATGGTAAATTCAACGCTGTGATGCATTCCATGCAGACGGCCGAAGATCAGATAAACCGGAGCGATCAGAAGCAAGCAGCCAAATTCGCCCACGAGAAGACACGAAAATTCAAACCGCCGTCGCGGGATCGGCCAACCGTCGCTGTTCGCCGCCATCAGACCGCGGATAAATCCGCTGCTTTGTGGTTTTGTCGCGCCCGTCGATGGATCCGCCCGGGCGTCGGCGGCAATCAATTCTGAATCCGGAATTTTTACCGGCCCGCCCGATGGTGGCTTCTTCCCCGATGCAGGCGGTACCACGCCCCGAACGCCCATTTTCGATTCGTCGTTCCGCTTGCCATGGTTTCCGGGCCGGCCATATTGCATTTAATAAATCCGAATTCAGTTGTGCGAGAAGCCATTATACAGCACCCAGCTGCACGTATGCCATCACCTGCGAATCGCTTGCGCTTCTGCCCCGCCCGCCCC
>JAJZGD010000160.1 GCA_021804985.1 Planctomycetota bacterium | reverse complement strand
CGTCGAGCGTGTAGCGCACCGCACCGCAGGCACATCCGCCGGAGCGCGGTTCGGGCATTTCAGGCACTCTTTGCCATCGTCAATCTTGTGACCTCTCTTGAATCACGATTTCCACCCGCCGGTTCATCGCGCGCCCATCGACCGTTCCGTTGTCCTGAATCGGTTGCTCCGCGCCCCAGCCCTTCCGAAGCGGCGGTTAACGAGCCACCCATATTTTTTGCCGCCAGCGCAGATGTATGCAGGCCGAAGCCGTGTCCGTCGGTTCGGGTGGTAAAGCCATGGGCAAAAATGCGTGTAATATTTTCTGGCGCAATGCCGGTGCCGCTATCGCGGACGATAAATACGAGTCTTGTCGGATCGGCGGTCAGGGCGCCGGCGCGAATAGTCAGTACGCGATCGCCGGCGGAACATCGCATGGCGTGTTTGGCGTTGCTAACCAGATTCACTAATATTTGCAGGACCTGATGCTTATCAAGTTTGACCGTAAGCTCCGGTGCGATGTCGCGCTCCAGCCGAACGTGATGGCGTTCGAGTGATTCGGCATTGATGCGCACGGCGTCGTCGACGATATCCGCCAAGGTAACCGCTTCGCAGATGCCCGTGGCCCGGGCGAAGTTCTGCTGGCTTTTGACAATCTGTTTGATGTGGTCCACATTCTGCGTCAGGCCGGTGAGTTCATGGAGAATTTCGCGCTGTTCGCTGGCGAGCGAATCGGAAAGGCTGGTGAGATATTGGCTCACCTGCATTCCTTTCGGGTGAGTGGTCAGAAAGGCGGGTAGATCATCGTGATGCTCCTGAAGGAGCGCCGCGAGCCGGCCGAGTCCGCCGAGCCTTGACGCACGGAGGCGATCAACAGCGATGGAAACGGAGACGTTGATGCTGTTGAGCACATTACCCACGTTATGCAGCACGCCGGTGGCGATTTCCGCCATGCCCGCCTGCCGCGACACATCCACCAGCCGCTGCTGCATTTGCTGGCGTTCCGCCTCCACCGCAATGCGTAAGGTGACATCGCGAAGTGTGCCCTCAAAATAGCGGATTTCTCCATCGGCATCGGCGACACTGCGTATCGTCTGACTTAGCCAGACGGTCGAATTATCGGCACGCCGCATTTGCGATTCCCACTGGGCGACCGACCCGTGGCGGCGCACCTCGGCAAGTACCTGTGTCCATCGTTCCGGGTTGACAAACAGATCGCGGCCGATGCTGCCCACAGCCGCCTGAAGTTCCGCCGCGCTGGGGTAGCCGAGAATATTAACCATCGCCGGGTTAACGGAGATGAATCGGTCTGCTAAGTCGATCTGAAAAATGCCTTCGGAAACGTTTTCGAATATCTGCCGATATTTTTTCTCGGCGGTGGCGATTTCGGCATTGCGTGCCATAAGTTCACGTGAAGATATATCCATCGCTCGCTCGCCCAGCGCTCGCTCCACATCGCAATGCGTGTAGGCCGCGTCAACCATTTCAATGAGGCGGTTGAATTTGGCGTCGCCCGCGGGCGCGTCACCGAAACATTTTTTTAATTGGCGTTCCAGCAGCGGATGCACGCGTGTATTAAACCTCCGACAGCGTGGTGATGGTCATGGTTTGGTTGTGCAGTTGGCAGTTCGCCTGGGCGCCGGCCGGTGAAATTTCGCCGTAGGAATAAAAGCCGGTCATGGCCACATCTTCGCCGAGCGTATGGGCGACCGCTTCAACTTCTTCTTCCACCCGCTGTGCGAGCACGAGTTTGCGGCCAACGCAGCTGACCAGAATGGCCAACTGCGCCCGTTCGCCGATTTTCTGGCGGCAGTGGCGCGCTGCGCCGGTGGCGCCATCCACCAGGCGGTCAAAATTGGCTCGCATGAGGCGGGCAAACGAACCTTGCGGCATATCGCCGGCAAAGGTCATGCTGCGTTGTTTTTCATCCACTGCCAGGATGGTTCGAACAAGGGCTTCATCGGATTTTTCGCGCCGCACGGTCAGGGGAAACAGCAGCCCGCTGGCCGGTAATTTGGCCGCATGTTCGCCGAGGTATTCCTTGTATAAGTCGAGGGCGGAGCATCCGTCGAGTTCATAGAGAATATTATCCTGTGCCCGCGTAATGCGCCGTTCCGGTCCGAAGGAATCCCATCCGCCCATCGAGCCGAAACCCACACGCAGGCTCGGGCCATAAAGCCCGATGAGCACACAATGGCCGCTTTTGGCTTGTCCACCGGCCACCACCAGTGTTTCCTTAAATCGATCCCCATCGGCGGAAAGGCCTCCGGTGACGGCCACGCCGGCGGGCAGGCCGCGTTCAATGCCGGCGGCGAGCTGCGTGCCGTTCACCACTAAGCCGTCCGAAAATACCAAGGCATGCACCAAACCCGATCGTGGCAAGCGTGCGGCGAGCGTCTGGCCCACCACAAAACTTTTTTCCGGTGCGGGTATCGGTGCGTCGACGGCAAAGATGGAAGAGGTGTCAAATTGAATCGCGGAGGCTACAAACGAATCGTCGAGTACTTTTTTACCCTCGATTTCGCCGGCGGTTGAGCAACCGCAGATCATGGAATTGGGAAAGCGGGCGCGAATGTCCGCCATTTGCGATCCGCTTTTCAGCAGGCCCGGGGTTGAAAACACCAGCACCAGAGCGGCCGCGCTGCGGTCTGCCAACGGGCGTACGGGATCCTGCCATCCGCCATTTTCCTGCCACACACAACGTTCAATTTTCATAGGGCACCGCGCCATCTCCAGTTAGTAAGGTCGTCGCCGACGCTCACCCCCCAACTAGATTTCGCTATGCAGCCTCTGGCCGTCCGGTAAGTCCCGGGCACATGGTTTATCGGCACGCTGCCGACGAAGCTTGAAGCGATATGGCCAATAAACATTCGATGCTCCGGGCTGCGGAAGCGCCGGAGGGCGGCGATCGCCGGGGGACTCCGGCATGCGACGAATTGCCGGATGAATTATCAGACGCAGGAAGGCCGGGGGCGCACGTAATCGGCAACGGAAAGGCGGCGGCGGGTACGTGCCAGGCGACAGGCGGCGGACGCGCAGTGGCGGCGGAAAGGCGGCGGCGATGGGGCAGGCGTTCGCATTCAACGGCGCTTGCTGTTATCCGCGGGCGCATCAACCGGGCACGTGCAAAGAATCGTGCTAAGATGGCGGTCAATTTGATCGGCGACACTCGAAGGGCAAGTCGATCAGCCACGCGACCAGCGCCGTGGATGGCGGACGGATAACAACAGGGACAAATACCGAGGAAACACCATGATTATTGTGATGGAATTGGGCGCTTCGACCGCGCAGGTTGATCATGTGATTCGACTGCTGCGCGAAATGAGCATGCGCGAACATGTGATTGTTGGTACCGAGCGAACGGTGGTCGCTGCGCTGGGGGATGAGAGAAAATTGGATGTTGGGCGGCTGGAAAATGTTCCGGGGGTGGAGCGTGTCATGCCCGTGTTGGCACCGTACAAAATGGCGTCACGGGAAGTGAAACGCGATCGCAGCGTGATACCGCTCGGCGGCTCGCTGGGGGGTTCGGCCGGCGGGAAAAAAGTTGCCATCATCGCCGGGCCATGTTCCGTTGAAGATCGCACGCAGCTGCTGGAAGTGGCGCAGGCGGTAAAGGAGGCGGGCGCAACGGCCTTGCGCGGGGGTGCATTTAAACCGCGAACAAGCCCCTATGCGTTTCAGGGGCTCGGTGAAAAGGGATTGGAGATTCTCGCGGAAGCGAGAGAAAAGACCGGCCTGGCAGTGGTTACGGAAGTTATGTCGATTGATCAGGTGGCCTTGGTGGGCCGATATGCCGACGTATTTCAGGTGGGCGCGCGGAATATGCAGAATTACAACCTGCTTTGGGCCGTCGGTGAACAGCGCAAGCCGGTGCTGCTGAAGCGCGGCTTAAGTGCGACCCTGGAAGAATTTTTGCTGGCCGCCGAGTACATCATGTCGCGCGGGAACAGCGAGGTGATGCTTTGTGAAAGAGGCATTCGGACATTTGAAAATTATTGCCGCAATACGCTGCCCCTGGCTATTGTGCCTGAGGTGCACCGCGTAAGCCATCTGCCAATTCTGGTGGACCCATCGCAGGGCACCGGCCATGCCCATCTTGTGCCCGACATGTGCCGGGCGGCCGTGGCCGCGGGTGCAGATGGATTGATCATCGAATGCCACGGCGATCCGGAGCATGCGCTGACGGATGGCGCCCAATCTATCACTCCGGAGACGCTCAAAACCATGATACAATCACTACGGAAGATATCGCACGCCATCGACCGCGACATTTAAGATCGACTGTTCGTCGCGGGCCGGCGCGTGGCGCCGGGAAGCATTTGCGGTGGCTGGGCGAAGGGCGGCGGTGCCCGGAAGCCTTCGGGAAGGCTTGCCGGTGCGCCGGGAAAACATTGAAGGGGTATGGGCGATGAAAACCATTCGAAACCGTTGGGCAATCGCGGTGTTGGTGTTGGCGGGGCTGGCGTGCGCGTTTTCCGGCGCACGGGCCGAGGCAAAGCTGATGGCCGGTGACCATGTTCGACTGAGTTTAAAAACCATTGAGGGCCAGCGGGTTACCAACCGCATGCTGCGGGGCCATTTGCTGGTGGTGGATTTTTGGGCAACCTGGTGCCATCCCTGCATGATGATGGCCCCCACCGTGGTGGCGGACTATAAAAAATTCCGGGCCGATGGTGTCGGCTTCGTCGGTGTAAGCTTAGATGACAGCATCGCAGAGATGCGGCGGGTGGCCCGACAAAAGGGGATCGTGTGGCCGCAGGTTTGCTCGGGCATGGCCTGGCAGGATCCGACGGCGACGGCGTGGGGCGTTAATTCCATTCCGGTTACATTTTTGATCGGGCCCGGGGGAAGGGTGCTGTGGCGTGGGTATCCATCTTCACTCGCGCCGCATCTTAAGGCGGAGTTGAAGCTGCATCCGACCGCGGCAATGCTTGTTGCACGGGCCGGGCGCAAACTTAATCTGGCCCGGCGAGCGATTGCCAATTCCCAAAACATCTCCCGGGCTGAAGGATATATTGCGGCTATTGCACCCGGGCTGGGCCGGGTGGCGTCGCTTAAGAAGCCGGCAACGGAATTTTTGCTTGCGCTGCGTCATGCGGGGCTTAAATACACGCGGGAATTTCGAGCGCGGCCGAGTTTGGTGAAAAAGCTTGCGAGTTTGCTGGGTATGGGACGGGTCGAGACATTGCTGGGACCCCGCTGATTCTGCCGCAACACCGCCGCAAGACTACCGGGGGAAGATGGCGCCGCATGCGCCCGGCGAAGGGGCCTTGAAATCCGCCCTATTGGCCGCTTCGATTCGCCGTTTGACTCGCCAACCCGATTCGCCGTTTCGACCCACCGGCTCGATTCGCCCTGGCATGGCCGGGATGGGCGTTGGGGACGCGGAGGCCAATTTTCAGGCTGCCCGCGGATGTTTTATCAGCCTTTCGGACGTGATTGACTCAAGCATTTCGCGTTATCGTACCGACTAATACATCAGGCCATCGCACCGCCAGGGCGGAAACAGCGGTCGCATTGGGGCCTCATCATTCAGGGTTGTGCGGCAAGACTCGATTGCCAGCGTGTCGTAAAAGCATTCTTCAGGCGTGCCGATTGAACTGCGGAGGAGGTGGTGCTATGCCGCATCTGGCATATACAGGGGCCTTGGCAACAAAATTAATTCTGGCCAGTCGGCTCAGACGGCCATTGGCCATTGCAGCAGGCCTATTGGCCGTGGCACTGGCGCTGCCAGTGCATCATGGCTACGCGGATACCCTGGCCTGGAATCCCGGTGGTTCGACCACTGGCGGCACGGATGGAAGCGGCGCATGGAGTACCGGATCGGCAGGGCCGACCAATTGGTACGATTCCACCACGACCACTACCGAGCCGGTCAACTGGATCGCCGGCAGCAACGCGGTTATTGGCAGCGGAGGTGCGCCAGGCGTCATAACACTTGGTTCGAGCATCAGCGCAGCAAGCCTATCCTTTAATGCCATTAACAGTTCGGGAACGCCCAATCAATACACCATCGCTGGCAACGGCAGCGATGCGCTGACGCTGAGTGGCAGCAGCGTGGTGATGAATGCGAACGCGACCATATCCGCCCCTGTTAATTTTTCCGGCGGTTTAATTTTATCCGGCACCGGCACACTGACGGTCGGCGGCACAAATACCTATGGCACATCATCCGTGCAGATCGGCACGGGTTCCACGGCGGCGATTCCCACACTTTCTGCCACCACAGCTGGCAGTCTTATCTCGGGAACCGGCAGCATTATTCTTGACGGCGGCATATTGGTGTATTCCGGCGGCGGTAGCATCAGCAATGTTATTCAGATGTCGGACAATGGCACTACGCCAAATACCTCAACCATCGGTGCCGGCGGCACAACCTTCACAATCAATGGTGCTATTAGTAATACATCCGCTTTGGGCGACACTGTGGTGCTTCAAGGGGGCACCATGAATCTTACATCAACACTTACGCCGACCACATTTACCCACGGAACACTGCAAATCGCCAGCGGGGCCTACGTATTATTCGGCTATAACGGGCAGAATAATCTCCCCGCAGCAACGGCGTCGATCTCTCTGGCAGGACAATTGATTCAGGCAGGTTCCAATGATGGCCCCAATAGCTTTAACAGCGGGGGCGATGTGATTTCCAGTAACATTCTGCTGCAGGGCTACAACGCGACCGTGGACACCGGAGCCAACCCACTCACCGTCAGCGGAATACTATCCGGCAGTCAGTTGCTGGTGAATTCCAACGGTTCCACCGGTTCCCTCACGCTTGCCAATGCTTCCAACACATTCAGCGGGGGCACGGTCATTTATGGGGGCACGCTAAACATCAGTGCCAGCGGCGATCTGGGAACGGGTGGATTGACGTTTCAAGGGGGAACATTGCTTACCAGCGCGGCGGTAAACGACAACCGCTCCATTTACCTTAACGCTGGCGGCGGCACATTTAACACGAATGGATTCAACGATACCTTCTCGGGTACGTTCCAGGGATCGGGCATGTTAACCAAGGCCGGTGCGGGGGTACTGACTCTGGTTGGCAACAATACTTACAGTGGCGGGACGACCATCGGCGGGGGTGTTATAAGCGTGGCGTCGGATGCCAATCTCGGTTCGCCAGCCGGTGCGGTCACGCTGGATGGTGGCACATTGAATTACACGGGTGCCACCGGAACGATCGCCAATCCCCTGACGGTTTCCGGGCCAGCCCCGAGCCTGCTAACGAACAGCGGCTCGGGCACCCTCACGTTAATGGGGCCGATCGCCAATCATTTGGGCGGTACATTGGCATTGAGCGGAGGGACGTTTAACCTTAACGAAGTCGGCTCAGGCGGGGGCACGTTTGAAGTTGGCGACTGGCCATC
>JAJZGD010000159.1 GCA_021804985.1 Planctomycetota bacterium | reverse complement strand
AGGATTTTCTCATGCAATCGGCCCTTATTTCTCATGTAGAATCCCGCCATCTTCGCGCCAACCCCATTACCGTGCGCGTGGGCGATCTCGTCGATGTGTACTGCAAAATCATCGAAGGGGATAAAGAACGCATTCAGGTTTTCTCCGGCACCGTGATCATGCAAAAGGGACACGGGATCAGCCACGCGTTCACCGTCCGGCGCATCGTGAACAACGAAGGTGTTGAGCGCATTTTTCCCGCCCACTCGCCCAAAATTGAGCGCGTGGAAATCAAGCGATCCAGCAAGGTGCGGCGAGCCAAGCTTTATTACCTGCGCGATCTCACCGGCAAGGCCACACGCCTGAAGGAACGTGATCCAGTTGTTCCATCGGCAGACAAGCCCAAGGTTTGAAATTAACCGCAGCGGTGATTCACCGAAACTGACCGCCATCGTCGCCGCTGCTTGATGGGTGTCAAAAATCACGCCGTCGCAACCCGGCGATTATTCCGACGCCGTGCCAATCCAAATATTAAGATTCGGCTTGACGGACTTTTCACGTTCCTGTATTCAACCCTGAGGTGATCAGGAGGATCGTTGATGGCCATCAGATGCAAAATAAGACGGGCACTTGGCGGCCTTGCGGCAGTATTTGCCATGCCCCTCGCGGGATGCGCCGCACCCCCCTCACACACCGCGAGTCTTTCGCAGGGATTCAACGCCTACACGCAGCGCCAATATGCCCAGGCCAGCCAGGTGGCGCGGGCGTACATCGCCGGCAATCCCAACGGTACCCAACTTGATTACGCCTATTACCTGCTCGGCATCGCCAATGAATCGCGCGGGCGCTTTACTTTGGCCCACGGCGAATTTCTTCGCTCCATCGCATTAACGCATCGCGATAGCGTGCGCCGCAAAGCGTATAAGGCCTTGGGCGATATGGCGTATACCCGGACGCATTACAACACCGCCGCCACCTATTATCAGTCGGCACTATCCGCGATGGACGGGCGCACGCCGCCGGCGCCACTTTTATTTCGGCTCGGCGCCTCGTTACAAGATGCCGGCCATTGGGGACAGGCGCGCCAGCCACTCTCTGAAGCCATCTCTTTTGCGCCCGGCACACCCGCGGCACAGAACGCGTCGCAGCGCCTCGCCGCCACCCATTTTTCGCTCCAGTACGGTGCATTTTTAGTAAACGGCTCGGCATGGGCGATGGTTGGGCAGATGCGAACGACCCAACTCTCGGCCATGGTCGTGCCGGCCGTGGTTGCCGGACGCACACTTTACCTTGTGCAAAGCGGTAATTTTAGCACGCTGTCCGCTGCCATGGCGGCCCGGTCGGCCGTAAGCCGAAATTATCCGCAGGTGATCGTTGTCCCGTGACACGGCCCGTGTTCGCAGCCGGTTCTGCAGGCGGTCGCATGCGTTTCGAGCTACGCGGCGATGTCACCTTCGGGCAGTGTTCCATGGTTGTATGGCCATAAAAACATAGTGGGGACGCTCAAGCTTTAAGGCGAGAACGTCCCCACTGCTCAGCTCTCCCCTCGGTTACGGTGCCCCACTATTGGTGCCCCACTACCACTTCACTTTTTATCTGGTTTTGGTTTGCGATTGCCGATGCGCTGCCAGGAATCTTTGGCGGCCGGCCTGGCATGTTCCCACGTCAATTTCGAAGATCCCTGATGGGCGCTCCAACCGCGTGCGAGTTTCGGTTCATGTTCTTCAAATGTCCCGTCTTTGGCATTGACGCGCGATTCCCAGCCATACTGATAAGCCGCAGCGTATTGATCGTAGCCGGTCCCCTTTTTGGCATAAGGCCGCGTTTCGTAAACTGAACGCCAGTAGCCGTGCTCCACGGTGGGATCAATTTCCTCGGCGACCGCCTTACCTGCAAGGCCACCGGCAACGCCGCCGACGACAGCGCCAGCCGCTCCGCCAACGAGTGTGCCAACCGGACCCGCGACGGTGCCAACGGCGGCCCCAACGCCCACCCCCCCAATCACTCCGCCGGTTACGGCCCCGACCCCCGTGCCAACGGGATGCGAACCGGGCGTACCCGTAATCGGATCAAGGTTCGCATCGTGCTGCGACTTTTTCATTTCGTCGGATTTATCATGATTTTTCATAATGCGGCTCCTGAGAAAGTGGGAGAAACTCGGCGCCGGCCCCACAGAGGTAAATCCGTAAAGAAGCACACGCCACCGTTCCATATGCAAAGCCTGTACCAACCCGGCAGGATCGGGCAGCTGCGGCGCCATCTTTCCGGCTTGGCGGGAATACATCTGCCGGTTCCAATTGCGCCCTCCTGCCGCCTTCCCCCGTCCTCTGCCGCGCTCCCCTCACTTGCTCCACATTTGCCGCGGTACCGCCACGGCTGCCCTTGAATCAGCTTTTTGTTGCGGCGCATCCACTTACTTCTTGGCTTTACAACGGCCGGAACCGTTGACTCATGCGGGAACGCCCGACGGCTTGTTCGTCGTGCGCTATGGCGCATATTTCAATGATGTAAATTTTTTTTTCTTTCGACTCGAGCCACTTTGCTCTTCTCGCTCCGACGGCATAAAGACCGCTTGGGACAAAATGACGCGGCCACATTGTCACGATTCACCTCCAGACTTACGTGATAAGCGTCGAACCCCTATGAAACGGGAACATTTGCGTGAACGGCACAGGGCTTGCTCCAGCATGCACCAGCGCACGATGCATGCCCGGGGCCGCACGTGCATTTATATATTTAACTGGCGATGGAACTAAAATATGTCGGACGCATCACCCCAGCCTCAGGCCCGTTCTCAGCCTGCATTGGTTCAAACATGTCAACAGAGCGAAGAGATTAATGAGCGGGTCGAAGCACATGCCCGCAAGATTACGCTGGCCAACAGCGCCTTTAAGGTCAAGCTCGAGGAATGTCGGCTTCCGGATGGCGTGGGCGAAGCGCTCAAATGGGGCGAGCTGATTGATGATATGCTCCGAAAGTGCTTAGCGGATTTGCGATTGGTCAATATCGCATTGACCACTGAGATCGCCCAACGCAGAAAGCTGGAGCAACAATTATCACTAAGCGAGGCCCAGCGCGACGTGCATCGTCAAATGGCGCTGCATGACGAGTTAACCGGCCTGCCCAATCGCGTGCTCTTTAATGATCGACTCCATAAGGCGATTGTTCAGGCGAAGCGCCATGAACGCTCTTTCGCGCTCATGTTTATTGACATCGATGCATTTAAAACCGTCAATGATGTCTACGGCCATCATATGGGGGACAAGGTTCTCCAAATGGTTGCCTGCCGCCTTCATGCGTGCGTGCGGAAAGAGGACACGGTGGCCCGCGTCGGCGGGGATGAATTTCAAGTTTTACTCATGGAGGCCAAAGACCAGGCGGCCATCGCCAAGATCGCGAAATCCATGATTGCACGTATTGCCGACACGTCCGATCTTAAGGATTTGAACGCTCCGCTCAAAATAAGCATAGGGATTGCCATTTCGCCACGCGACGGCACAACGCGTGAGGCACTATGTCGAAACGCGGACGCCGCCATGCATCAGGCGAAAGCTGATGGCAGCGGCTACCATTTTTTATATAGTACCGCTGCAGAAAATCCCATTCCGTTCAAAGATACCGCCCAAAACGCTACCCTGCCGCAAACTGCAAAAACACTACACCTGCCGCCGCACGTGTCGGAATAATCACCGGCACCGCCGGTTGTTTCATCATGGTTTAGGTTGTCACATTTGGCAGGGGAATCATGCCTCCGGCATGATGGAGTTATTAATGCCGCACGCAGAGAGGGGACGCGCGGGCACAATGCCCGCGGCTAAATGGCGCGATCTCGCGGCTGCGCCTCCGTGTGAGACAACCGGTCGTTCCGGGTGACATTAGGAATCATGCCTCCGGCATGATGTAATTATTTAATATCTCACGCAGAGAAGGGACGCGCGGAGGCGACGGGGCGCGGCCAGCAGGCTGGCCGGCTTAACGACGCTGACAAGCAGGCGAGACGCCTGCGGTACGGCGGCCGCGGCGCGGCCTACGGCCGAGAGAGTGGAAATTGGAAAGTAGAAAGTAGAGCTCGACGGGGACGACGAGGATCGACGACGACCCGCGGCCAGCAGGCTGGCCGGCTTAATGACGACGGCATGATGGAATTATTAATGCCGCACGCAGAGAAGGAACGCGCGGGCACAATGCCCGCGGCTAAATGGCGCGATCTCGCGGCTGCGCCTCTGTGTGAGACATAACGTCGTTTTGGATAATTTAATGAATCATGCCTCCGGCATGATGGAATTATTTAATATCTCACGCAGAGAAGGGGAGACGGCCGAGAGAGTGGAAATTGGAAAGTAGAAAGTAGAGCTCGACGGGGACGACGAGGATCGACGACGACCCGCGGCCAGCAGGCTGGCCGGCTTAATGACGGCGACAAGCAGGCAGCCTCTGCGATCCCCCGCCCCCCGGCGCAGCTGCATCGCATTTCAGGCAGGAGCCTGCCCTTTGCTGATCTTATTTGAATCCAGCGTCACTTTGCCATGCCGGGTCATGGCACTGCCATCGCGGATTGACGCATCCGTCTGCATGGTGATGCCGGTCGACGCCAGAATGTCGCCTTCAAACGTGCTGTCTTTTCCCAGCGTGGCCGAAGCACCGACGAGCCACATGACATCCGCCCGGGCGCCGAGATCGGGCCCCCGATTGATTGTAATGACCGCAGACCCGGTTGCGGTTGTAAGCGTCGAGCCGACTTTAAAAATGAAGCGGGCGTTGGGATCGCCCTGATTGTTGAGCGTCAGCGTGCCATTAAGTTCGGCCGCGGCTGAAAAGTTGTAAACGCCGGGCAAGAGGGTTAATCCGCCGAGATTCTGGCCGGAAAGGTCGTGGGTCGCCGTTGCGGTCATGGCCGACCGGTATGCGGTCTTCAGGTCCACTTGAGCCTGGCGGGCAACATCATCATCGCCGCGCGTATTGTGGGGGTGCGTAACCGCCCCCGGCGGAAAACCTGTAACTTCGCCGCCCGGGCTTGCGCCCACATCTCCGCCATGCACGACGGTCTTGCCCATGTTAATGACGGAACTGCCCGCGAGAACTGCAAAGTCGTCAGCGCTATCCATGGGGATTCGCGCTTGCGCGCCCCCCGGCGCCGGAACCTCCGGCGGGACGACCAATAGAACCAGTGTCTTATTTACCATGATTGTCAATCCTTTTCCGAAAAATGGCATCTGCCGCCGGCGCTCAAAATGCGGTCGGCAAGCGGAACTCGATTGTTGGGAAGAGGCTGGTGGTTGCCTAAACCGTGAGGATGACGACGCGATCCGTTTCGTGCTCTGCCAACAGGGCAGGCACCACTAATCGCGCGACATGGTATGCGATACCTTAACATGCATAACCTACATTATAGGCCTCGAAATATTTGGCCGCTCACGCATTTTTAATTTATTTTGGAAAACAATTGGGCGGCCCAACAATGGCTCGGCCCCCACCGGCTGGCGGCAACGGTGGTTCTGCCCCACAGCGCACAATGGCCGCGCTGCCCGCGAAGTTTGGTTCGCCAATATTTCAAATTACACATGTCTATATATCAATGTTTTTCCGCGGCACGCCGGAGTGGGCTTCACCAGCGCTTTCTCGCACCAACGCCAATACGCCGTCGATACGACAGAATGACCGGGACAATCTGGCAAGAAAAAGCCATGTTATGGGCCGTGATTGGCAAAAAACGCCGCATTACGAGAAATATGCGATTGGCATGGCACTTGCATAGTGGTAGGTGGGGCATCTAACGAATCCAACGCAAGTTGCTTTCTTTCTTGCTGTAACTGCGACCGGTTGCGACCGGTTTCTGGCCGTTGGAATTCTCCCTGTTTTAAGGAGTATCTCTCATGGGTTTGATCTTACTGGTTCTTCTGATACTCGCGCTCCTCGCATGTTTGCCAACCTGGGGCTACAGCAATCGATGGGGATATGGGCCCACCGGCGGCGTTTCGGTGCTGCTGATTATCGTTATCGTCTTGCTTGTAATGGGCGTTCTTCCAAGGTAATTCCGATTCTCATACCGTGATAGCAGATGCCGGCCGCTGTAACCACATCTGTGTCACGGTACTCGGGGGGCAAAATTCAGGGTCCAGATTGGGGCAATGATAAAGTAGCTAATTCCGAAGCTTTTTCAGGTCACTCTTTTTTTCTGAGGTATATCAATATGAAATTACAATTACGACGATTATCAATTGCGGCGTCCCTTGCGGCCGCCATGGCTTTAGGCGTGGTCGGCTGCGCACATTCGTCCATGACTAATGGCAGCGCTTCGACGATCAGCGTTCACGCCGATCACAACAACGTGCAAGTGGGCGAAACCGTCTGGGTTCATGCCACGACCATGAATCTCACCAACAGCAATATTAAATGGAAGGTAACGCCATCCTCGGCGACGATCACACCGGATAGTTCTCGGGGCAATCAATACGCCAAGTTCAGCGCCTCGCAGCCGGGGGGATATATGGTTAAAGCTTATGCCAAAACCAGCGACGGGCAATGGGTGACAAGCCAGACAAACATAATGGTTACCGGAATGAGCAACCAGTAACCAGTGATCAAACTCTCCCGCCGCACCCACCTACATCGGCTGTCCCGCCCAAGCAGAGGGACAGCCGATGCTACGGTGGATTCAAAACAGTGCATCGCAATACCCGGCGCAGCTGATGACGTTCATCGGAGCGCCTTTTAAAAAGTGAGTTATCCCTTTTTGGAGAAAAACCATGAATCGCATCATCCTTTCAGGATTGCTTACCGCGCTGGCCGTGGGAAGCGTGGCCGCGGGCGCCTTCGGAGCCTCGCTTAAGATGGTCACCGTTAAAGGACAATTGCTGGACATGAACTGCTATTCGGCTTTAGGCGCCAAGGGGCGCACCCACGGCCGTACCTGCGGAAAAAAATGTCTCCGGTCGGGGGCCCCAGCCGGCATTTTAGTGCACGGCAAAGCATGGATACTCGATGCCAATCCCCG
Source organism: Planctomycetota bacterium (assembly GCA_021804985.1). Taxonomy (GTDB): domain Bacteria; phylum Planctomycetota; class Phycisphaerae; order WQYP01; family WQYP01; genus JAJZGD01. The sequence continues at coordinate 414 of JAJZGD010000159.1, read as the reverse complement.
GCCGCTGGCACCCTATGTCGGCATGATGATTGAGGTCATGGGAAAGTGTGATGCCAATGATCATATGCTGCTTCCCACCATGATTAAAGTTGATGACCACGGCAAGTGGAAAACCATCAAACTCAAGCCCCTTTTCAAACCCGTCGAGTAGGTGATCTACGGGGAGGCACTTGGGCCAACCTGAAACCTCTTTGCGCAATAAGCCCCTGGGGCGATCCCGGGGGCTTTTGCCTTTAGGAGCCTGTCCAAGTAATCGCCGGGTTGCGACGGCGTGATTTTTGGCACCCATCAAGCAGCGGCGACGAATGGCGTACCTGACGCAGAGGGTACACCGAGGAGCCGCGCCGCAGAGGGGGGACAGAAAGCACGCCGCCCCGCGGGGTGGGCCTGAAATGTGCCGCCTGCTTTCTTGTC
>JAJZGD010000158.1 GCA_021804985.1 Planctomycetota bacterium | reverse complement strand
TGCATACGCGAAATGTGGCCATTTTTGCGATGGCCAAGCTGGCTGAATCACGCGATCCGGAATCGGGCATGCATCTGGAGCGAGTGCAAAATTATTCCCGCCTGATCGCGCAGGAATTGGCCCTTACGCCCGCCTATCACCAAACCATTACCGCCAATTTCATTCGCTGGGTTTATCTAACCAGCCCGCTGCACGACATCGGAAAAGTGGCCATCCCCGATTATGTTCTGCTGAAGCCGGGCCGGCTTACCGACCGCGAATTTACGCTTATGAAAACCCACACCACGCTCGGGGCTAATACGATTGATATCGCGCTGCGAAGATTTCCTGAGGCGCAGTTCCTGCAGATCGCCCGTGAAATTACCGCCACCCACCATGAAAGAATCGACGGCACCGGCTACCCCATGCAGCTTCAGGGCGCCGACATACCACTAAGCGGCCGCATTGTGGCATTGGCGGATGTCTACGACGCCCTGACATCGCGCCGACTTTATAAAGATGCGTTCGGCCACGATGTGGCGAAATCCATTATTCTCACTGCTTCGGGTACGCAATTCGACCCGGATATTATTGCCGCCTTTTTACGTGTGGAAGATTCGATCCACGCCGTCCGCGATCGGTTTTCGGAACGCCCCGCCATCATTACATGAGCGGAAGAATTTGCGGCCCCGCCGGGCCAAAATTCGCGCACGCCGGCAACCAATCGGGCTGTCGCACGCCGATTTTCCAATCGGGGTCCAGCCACCGCCTCCGCGCTTTACTGATAATCGGCGGTACGCAGTGCGGGATCCGCTAAACCCATGTGGCGCAGCAGATGTGAAAAGATTTGCTGCCATGCGGCCCGCGCGCATGCGGGGTTGTAATATTCAGGTCGATCACTGAGAAAGCCATGACCGGCCGGATAGCTTTCCAGAACAAACGGCTTTTGCTGCGCACCGAGCATCTGCACGATGCGAGCGTGCTCGGCCGGCGGAATGTGGGCGTCTTGGTTGCCATAAATGAACATCAGAGGTGCGGAAAGCTGCTTTATATTGTTTTCGACCAGCGGAACGCTTCGTCCGAACCGGTCGCGTTCGCCCTCGGCCCCAATTCCTCCGCCGTAACAGCAGACGGCGGCATCGATGGCGGCTCCCAGCGCGCAAGCCGCGATAAAGGCCAGTCGCCCGCCCATGCAAAAACCGAGCACCCCGACGGGCTGATTCGCGCCGGCACCCTGGGCCCTGGCCCATTGAATCGTCGTCTTAATCGTGTCAATCGATTCTGTGTCCGAGCATTGGCGCACGGCGGCCATGGCGCCGGCCGAATCGGAATATTCGAATGCCCGGCCGCCGAATAAATCTGGTGCCACGGCGAAAAAACCGTGGGATGCCACATGGGCCACCAAATCATCCGAATGTGCGTTGAGCCCGTATGCCTCGTGCAATAGGATCACAATGGGCGAAGGGAGCGCCGGGGCGGCCGTCGCTATGGTAAGGTTGGATGCAATATCAAGACGCCGCGAATTGGTGCGGAAACTCATCGGCATTCCTCAGAATAAATTTTGGCCAGGTTTTCACGCGGTAAGCGCCAACGGAGCGCCTTATCGGGCGGCGTTTAACGCGGCGGCGTAGTCGGGTTCCTGGGCTATTTCGGGCACCAGCTGCGTGTATTTCACCTTGCCGTCGGCATCGAGCACCACAATGCTGCGGGCGAGCAGGCCGGCCATGCCGCCATCAATGATGCGCATACCAAGCTTCTGCCCGAACTCCGGATGCCGGAATACCGATGCGGTGACGGCATTTTTAATACCCTCAGCGCCGCAAAATCGATTCAGCGCAAAAGGCAAATCCATTGACACACAAACCACAATCGCGCCCGGTACGGATGTTGCCTCCTGATTGAATCGGCGCACCGATTGCGAGCAGACGCCCGTATCAATGCTGGGGAAAATATTCAGGATCATGGTTTTGCCTGCAAAAGAACTCAGACTTACGTCCGAAAGGTCGCCTTTGGTCACCTTTAAATCGCCGAGAACGCTGCCAATTTTCGGCAGTTCGCCGACGGTGTGGACCGGATTGCCCTTGAGAGTAACTGTGGCCATACGTGGTTCCTCCTATTAAATTGTCGCGCTTCAATGCATTTTTAGCACAGCCCGGAATCGAACTTTTCCCGACAACATATGCTCAAAGGCGGACGCCGCCTTTTCCAATGGAAATACTTCTACCATGACATGCGTTTTTGTTAAAGCGGCAAACTCCAAGGTCTCCTGCGAATCCATGGCATCGCCGCTCGGCCACCCCAGGATACTTTTCCGCTGCGGAATCAAATCCAATGGTGTAACCGCAATGGGTTCGGGCCCCACGCCGATCACCACGAGTTTGCCGCCGGGCCCCAATGCTTCGATGAGCGGATGCATCGATTTGCCGCTGGGTGCGGTCGCCAGAATCACCGCTGCGCCGCCCAATTTTTGTAATGATTTGGCCAAAGGCCCAGCCGATGTATCGACGAAATCATGGGCACCGAGCTGCATGGCCAAATCACGCTTGGATTCGGAACTGGAAATGGCCACCGTGTGATAACCCATCGCCCGCGCAAATTGGATACCAAGATGCCCAAGGCCACCCATCCCCTGAATACCCACCACGTTGCCGGGTTTGGCGCCGCTATGCCGCAGGGCGTTAAATGTGGTGACACCCGCACACATCAACGGGGCACCCGCCACGGGGTCGAGACCGTCGGGCACATGTGCCAGCGCATCCTGCGGCGCCACCATGTACTGTGCGTATCCGCCATCGTATGAAATGCCGCACACGGTGGCCTTATCGCACGTCATAAAGTCGCCGCGCCGGCAACTATTGCAGACAAAACAATGGCCCCCATGCCACCCCACGCCCACACGCTGGCCCGGCGAAAATCCCTTCACCATCGACCCAATGGCATCCACCACACCGATAACCTCATGGCCCGGCACGCGCGGATACTCGATGCCGGGAAACAGCCCGTCCTTCAAAATCAAATCGCTGTGGCAAACACCGCACGCCTCCACTTTAATTCGCACCTGATCCGGCGACGGATCGGGAATCCGCTTTTCCACCAGTTCAAAGTTGCCCCGCGCCTTGGATATCTGAACCGCCGCCATCATCGCCATGATTAATCCTCCACATCGACTATCAACTATAGGAGCCTGTCGGAGTACTGGCCGTCGCAATCCCGGCGATTACTTGTGCAGGCTCCTGAAGGCAGCTGCGGGGGCCCGTCGCAACCCCACGCCCGCCGGAACCAAACAATCCATGCATACGGCGGGCCTTAACGGCTGGCTTTAAATCGATTAAATTGTCGCCAGCGCCGGATAGGAAAGGATTGTCCACCGATGAAAAAGCTGCTCGTTGCCAACCGAAGTGAAATTGCCATTCGCGTGCTTCGAGCCGCCACCGAATTGGGCCTGCGAACGGTGGCAATTTATACTCACGAAGATCGTTATTCGCTCCATCGCTTCAAAGCCGATGAAAGTTATCAGGTGGGCGGCCCGGATGCACCGGTAAAAAATTATCTCAACATCCCCGCCATTATCGAATTGGCCAAAGCACACCAGGTTGATGCCATCCATCCCGGCTACGGCTTTTTGTCGGAGAATGCCGACTTTGCGCAGGCGTGTGCGGATGCGGACATCACATTCGTGGGCCCCACCGCCGATATGCTCCGCAGTTTCGGCGACAAAACCGCCGCACGGGAAATTGCCCACCGGGCGGGCGCGCCGATATTGCCCGGTACCCGCCACGGCATCAGCGACCCCGGGGCCGTAAAAAAAATGGCGCGCGACATCGGCTTTCCCCTGATCATCAAAGCGAGCTTCGGCGGCGGCGGCCGCGGCATGCGCGTGGTTGCCAAGCCGGCGGAGTTGTCCACCAAACTTGAAGAGGCGCAGCGCGAAGCGGGCGGCGCCTTCGGTAAATCGGAAGTATTTTTGGAACGCTACATCACCCGCGCTAAACACATTGAAGTGCAGTTACTCGGCGATGCCCACGGCAACCTCGTTCACCTTTTTGAACGCGATTGCAGCGTGCAACGACGCCATCAGAAGGTCGTCGAGCTTGCCCCGAGCGTCGGCCTGGACCCGAAACTGCGGCAACGCATTTGCGATACGGCCGTCATGATCGGCCGTGAAATCGCCTATCGCAACGCGGGCACGGTGGAATTTCTGGTGGATGTAGACAGCGGCGAGTTTTTCTTCATCGAAGTCAATCCGCGCATTCAAGTTGAACACACCGTGACGGAAATCATCACCGGTATTGATCTGGTGCGATCGCAGATTCTCGTCGCCCAGGGTTGCAATCTCCATGAGCCGCCAATTAATATTCCACGCCAGGCCGACATTGCGTACCGCGGCGTGGCCCTGCAGTGCCGAATTACCACCGAAGATGCAGCCAATCAATTCACGCCGGATTATGGCCGCATCTCCAGTTATCGCTCGCCGGCAGGCTTTGGCGTACGGCTTGATGGGGGCACGGCGTACGCTGGCGCCGTCATCACACCCTATTTTGATTCGCTTCTCGTCAAACTGACCTGCTTCGCACCCACCCTGGAAGAAACCATCAGCCGGTCGCTTCGGGCCCTTTCCGAATTTCGCGTCCGCGGGGTCAAAACCAATATTCCGTTCCTCGAAAATTTGGTAAGGCATCCGGAATTCATTTCAGGTCGCGCCACCACAACGCTTATCGATTCTACACCGGCCCTTTTCCGGTTTTCAACCCGGCGCGATCGCGCTTCCAAACTGCTCAGTTTTCTCGGCGAGGTGATCGTCAACGGCTCGCCCGAAGTAAAAAACGCACCGGACTTAAGCCTGATGACACCGGCGCCGCGCCTCGCCGCCGCCGCCGTACAGCCGCTGCCCACGGGCTCGCGTGATCGCATGAAACAGCTTGGCCCCAGGGCTTTTTGCCAATCGCTGCTCGCTTGTAAATCCGTACTGATTACCGATACCACCATGCGCGATGCGCACCAAAGCCTGCTCGCCACAAGAATGCGCACCATCGACATGCTGCCCGCCGCCGCCGCCATGGCTCGCCGCCTCCCCGGCATTTTCAGCCTGGAAATGTGGGGTGGCGCCACCTTTGATACCGCCATGCGATTCCTGCATGAAGATCCATGGACCCGGCTCGAACAACTTCGCACGGCGGCGCCCAATATCCTTTTTCAAATGCTGCTGCGCGCCAGCAACGCGGTCGGCTATACCAACTATCCGGATAATGTCGTCCGGTTTTTTGTGAAAACCGCCGCCGCTCAGGGGATCGACATCTTCCGCGTCTTTGATTCCCTTAACTGGACACGCAATATGCAGGTGGCCGTGGATGCGGTTCTCGATTCCGGCGCGAGCTGCGAGGCGGCGATCTGCTACACGGGCGACATCCTGGATCCGCGGCGTAAGAAATACGCACTCAATTATTACGTCAAGATGGCCAAGGCTCTGGAAAAAATGGGCACCCACATTCTGGCTATTAAAGATATGGCGGGCCTATGCAAGCCGGCGGCCGCCAAGGAACTTATTAAGGCCCTGCGGCAGGAAATTGGCCTGCCCATCGCACTTCATACGCACGACACCGCGGGTATTCAATCCGCAAGCCTGCTTATGGCGGCGGAAGCCGGCGTGCAAATTGTGGATTGCGCCGTCGCATCGATGAGCGGTATGACCAGCCAACCCAATATGAATTCGCTGGTTGCTGCTCTGGCCCACACCCCGCGCGACACCGGCCTTGATACCGCCGTCCTTTCGGACCTTTCCGATTACTGGGAAGCCGTCCGCCGCTTTTATCAACCCTTTGAAGAGGGGATGCTCGCAACCACGGCCAGCGTTTATCAACATGAAATGCCCGGCGGCCAGTACACCAATTTACGCGTGCAGGCCCGCAGCCTCGGCCTCGGTGATCGCTGGAATGAAATCACCCGAATGTATGCCGATGTGAACGAACTCTTCGGCGACATCGTGAAGGTCACGCCATCGAGCAAAGTGGTCGGCGATATGGCCCTATTTATGGTGACCAACAATCTCAAACCGGCCGACGTTCTCGACGAATCGCGGCACCTCGATTTCCCCAAAAGCGTGGTTGAAATGCTTCACGGTGATCTCGGCCAACCCTCGGGCGGCTGGCCGAAAAAAATACAGAAGGTGGTGCTGCGCGGTGACAAGCCATCCACCGCTCGCCCGGGCAGCAAACTGCGGCCCATCAATCTGGAAAAAACCCGCAGCGAACTTTCCAAAAAGCTCCATCATGAAGCCACCGATACCGAATTGGCCAGCCACCTCATGTATCCCGACGTATTTGCCGCTTACGAAAAATTCCGCCGGCTCTATGACGATGTCAGCGTGTTGCCCACGACCGCCTTTTTCTATCCCCTTAAGCCCTTTGCCGAAGTGCCCATTGAACTTGAACCGGGCAAAACGCTGCTGCTGAAATTTATTACATCGGGCGATGCCGACCCGGACGGTGCCCGCACCCTTTTCTTTGAACTCAACGGCCAGCCACGCGAGGTGAAGATCCTCGATCGATCGCTGGCGGGCAAATCGCGCACCGCCTTGGCCAAGGCCGATCGCGATAATCCCCGGCATGTAGCCGCACCGATGCCCGGTAAGATTTCCGGCGTGGTTGTAAGCCTCGGCCAGTCGATCGCCCGCGGAGAAAAGCTGTTGTCCATCGAGGCGATGAAAATGGAAACCAGTGTTTATAGCCCGCTCGATGGAAAAATTGCCCGCATCGTTGCGCCGCCGGGGGCTCTTGTCGCATCTGGCGACCTGCTGATAGAAATTGAATAAGCGGGGAGATCAGACCGGCAGCCGTGAGCAGACGTAGCCGGCCGGGCGAGAATTTTCCAGCCTACCGATTTATTCCATCGGAAAGTTTCTTTGCAGTCATTCTGAACGGATAAACCGCTCGGGGCGCAATGCGCATAGTGATATCCGGCGTGCGAGCAGCTGCCGGTGCGCGGCGCCGTTGTGGTGCAGGCTGGCCGGCGTAGGGCGCGTCCGCTGAATCGGGACGTTTTGCACGAGTAAGTGTTTTGCGAGCCGATGGATTTATTCCATCGGAAAGTTTCTTTGCAGTCATTCTGAGCAGGTAAACCGCTCGGGGCGCAATGCGCATAGTGATATCCGGCGTGCGAGCAGCTGCCGCGCGGGGACGCGGAAAGCAGTACCGCAGGCATCTTGCCTGCTTGTCGGCGCCGTTAAGCCGGCCAGCCTGCTGGCCGCGGGTCGCCGTCGTCTCTGCGTCTCCCCTTCTCTGCGTGAGATATTAAATAATCACATCATGCCGGAGGCATGATTCATTAAATTAACTAAACCGCCGGTTGTCTCACGCAGAGGCGCAGAGGCACAGAGGCTGCCTGCGGGCCGCACGACGAGGCGCGGCCAGCAGGCTGGCCGGCGTAGGGTGCGTCCGCTGAATCGGGACGTTTTGCACGAGTAAGTGTTTTGCGAGCCGATGGATT
>JAJZGD010000013.1 GCA_021804985.1 Planctomycetota bacterium | reverse complement strand
TCGATATTTCTCCGCATAGCCTACGGGAACCAGCTATTTTAGGGGAGCCAGGGCGTTGTGGCGAGTGCCTGCCTGGCGCCCGCCCGCGCCGCGGCTGCACGCTGCGGTCATTATGCCCAATCAAACCCCCAAGGTGACACAGGCATTCCTGCCTGTGCGCCATCGTGCCACAAACACAGACAAGAATGTCTGTGCCACATTGGCATCACCATGCGTGCGGATGGGCCTCCAAAGCCCGGGCTGATTGCCTCCCCGCGCGCTCAACCATCTTAAGCCGACCGAGCCTGCTTTACCGCGCCTCGCCGCCCACCGAATCAAATCGGTGTTATGTTTGCCCACACAAGCCGAGCGGTTCATCCGCGCGGATTGATACAAGCGAAAATTGCGGCCAAACCTTCCGATGGGATGAAGCGGCGCCTGGCGTTTCGGCGGCGAGCAGAATATCTGCGGCGAACGCCAAATCATGCGGACGATATACTACCAGCGGGCTTACGTTTGTCCGCAGGCCGCGCAGTAACGCGCAGGCAGTGTGCCACACATGAGGGGTAAATATCCGGATGCGCGTGCGGCCTGCTTTGGCAATCGCGGAGCGCCTCGCAGCTCGCGGGCGTGTTATGGTGAGAAACCATGCATGAAGATTCTTTGATGGCGATTCCCGAGGCACCACCCAGCCATGGCGCTGCATTTTCGATATTCGCGGGGCTGACGCCGCGGCGCCGCACCGAGCTTGCCCGACTCGGTATGCAAACCGCGATCGATCTGCTCAATTGGTTGCCGCACCGTTATGAACAATTTCAAAATGGCATTGCCATCGCAGAGATCAAACCGGGACAATTGGTCACCATTCAGGGCTTGATCGTGCAAACCCGGCTGATCCGGCGGCGCCCTGTGCGATTCGAAGCCCTGCTCGAGGATCCCACCGGCCGCTGTGTTCTCACATGGTTTAATCGGCGCGAGCTGGCCGCCACCATAAAGCCGGGCACGTGCATGCGGGCCGCAGGAAAGGTGGCCATCTACAAAGGCCGACCGCAAATCGTTCAGCCTGACATAAGCATCGTGGAAGACCTTGAACCCACCGTTAAAAGTGACGGCATTGTTCCGATCTATCCCGCCTCGGTCGATATCTCGCGGCGTTTTATTGCTGAGCTAATTTCGCGGCATCTTGACGCATGCCTGGCGGAGGTTGGGGAATGGTTTACTGAAGATTTTCTGGTGCATCGCCATTTAATGACTTTGACGAACGCCTATCGGCAACTTCATAAGCCTGAATCGCTGGCCGGTATCGCGCAGGCGCAGCGCACCATTGCATATCATGAAATATTTCTCTTTCAGTTGGCATTGGAGATTCGGCGCTACCATCTGCGGCATTCGTTGTCGGCATGTAAACTGCGCACCGATGACCAGGTGGATCAACGCATCCGCGCGCTGCTGGATTTCGCGCTCACCGCCGCGCAGAACCGCGTGATTGGCGATTTGCGAAAAGACCTGTCGCGCAGCCAACCGATGAATCGGCTTTTGCAGGGTGATGTGGGCAGCGGAAAAACCGTCGTCGCGTTATATGCCATGCTGATGGCCGTGGCTGCGGGAAAACAGGCGGCGTTGCTGGCGCCGACCGAAATTCTGGCCGAGCAACACCTGCTGACCATTCGCGCCGCTTTATCGGCGAGCCGCGTACAGCTGGAACTGCTTACCGCCAATACGCCCCCCGCCCGGCGAGTAGATATTCTTCAGCGGCTTGCATCGGGGGAACTAAACCTCCTTATCGGCACGCACGCACTGCTGGCCGAACCGGTGACATTCGGTAATCTGGCGATTTTGGTCGTCGATGAACAGCATAAATTTGGCGTCGAGCAGCGGGCGCACCTGCGGCGCCGGCAGGCCAATATTCACACGCTGGTGATGACGGCAACCCCCATTCCCCGCACGCTGGCCATGACCTACTTCGGTGATCTGGATGTTTCCTTAATTGATGGTTTGCCACCGGGCCGCCATCCTATCCACACCCGAAAAGTTACCACTCCGCAGTTGCCGGAGGTGTACCGGTATATGCGCGACAAGATAGCGGCCGGGCGTCAGGCGTATGTGGTTACGCCGGCCATTGAGGATGGATCGCTCGAACTTGCTTCAGTGACGACAGTACTTGGTGAACTAGCGGCAAGCATGGGGCCTGAAATTCGAATCGCGCCACTGCATTCCCGCCTTACGGCCGAAGCTCGCCGCGACACCATGGAGCGTTTTCGCGCCGGTGAAATTCAGGTGTTGGTTTGCACCACGATTATCGAAGTGGGGGTGGATGTGCCCAATGCGTCGCTGATGCTTATCCGTCAGGCGGAGCGCTTCGGCTTGGCGCAATTGCACCAGCTTCGCGGGCGGATCGGGCGGTCCAGCCATCAATCGGTCTGCATTCTTGCCAGCGACGACGCATCCGACGGTGCGCAGGCGCGGCTCAATGCGCTGGTTCGCCATTCCAGCGGCTTTAAAATTGCGGAGGAAGATTTGAAGTTGCGCGGCATGGGTGAAATGGTCGGCACGCGGCAGAGCGGCCTGCCGGATTTCCTGTTTCCGGAATTTCTCCACGAGATGCCGTTTTTGCAGATGATTCGACGTGACGCCCGCGATCGGGTTACGCGGGATCCGCATCTGCTGGCGCCAGAGCATGCAAAACTTCGCGAGCAGGTATTTCAACGGTACCGCCATACGCTGCTTCTCGCGGATGTTGCCTGATGGAGCTGCGGTGGAACATCTGATCGAACGCCGCCCCGAATTTTGCCGCAGCAAGCCTGCGGACATTCTTCGTCTGCTGCACCAGCCGGCGGGTGCCCGCGATGCCGGCGGCAACCCGGGGCCTGGCAACCACCGTGTGCGCCGGCTTATCGGCGCCGGCTTTGATATTGCAGACTTTCGTCCCTACGCCGCCGGTGATGACACGCGCTTTTTAGATTGGTCTGCCCTGGCCCGGCTGGACCGACCGATTATTCGGCTGTTTCAAGGTCTGAAGGATAATCCGCAGGTGGTGGCGGTGGATGCATCGGCAAGTATGGCATTGGGGTCGCCGACAAAATTCAGCGCCGCCTGCTGGAGCTCCATGGATCGGATGTTGCGCGCGGTGAGTGCGGGTGATCCGGCGGGGCTTGAAATATATCGCGGCAACGAGCGGAAAGTTGTTCATCCGCTTCGGCGTTTGTTCAGCGCGTCGCAATTGCTGGATGTTATCGGGATGTTGATGAAAACGGTTCCCGGCGGACGCTGCACTTTTTCGGACCAGTTCCGATTTCTCGCTGCGCATTGCCCCAGCCACGCCGAGCTTACGTGGATAAGCGATTTTTTGCCGGAGGCGCCGGCCATGTCGGCCGCTTCGCGCAAACGACCGGTTAACTTGATCTGGATTCTCGCAGCGATGGAGAAAAACCCGGAGAAAGCGCTCGGATCGCGCCTTTATGATGTGGAAACCGGAAAAATATCTTTCAGCCGCGGCGATGCGGATGGTCGTGCGTTTTATCGGCGCGCACGGCAGAAGCATGAAGTAGCGCTTGAAGAATTGGCCCATTTTACCGGGGGTTTCGCACAATGCATAGAAGTATAGCAATACTAATATGTGATGGGTGATTTATCGCGTGGCGCTGCGAATAACGCGCAATGTGAAAAAACTTGAAAAAATCCGCAAATTTATGATGAGTTTTGCATGAGGGTGCCGATAACTTTATACATTGGCGCATAGATGACTGAAAGGGGGTGATACATGATGCCAACGAAGAAAAAACCGGCTGTCAAGAAAAGCACAAAGAAGTCAGCCAAGAAAAGCACGAAGAAGTCTGCAAAGCGCAAGTAAAAGCGCAACCGGCCCGGAATGGGCCGGCTTCTTCAACCGAACACCTTAGCCCGTCTGAAAAGACGGGCTTTTAATTGCGCCGCGAAAATCGGCCTGAGGGAAAAGAGCACCCCGTCGCAACCCGGCGATTACTCGGACAGGCTCCTATGGAATTTCAACCATCCGGTATAGACTGCCTGCCCATGAGAATCATTGCATTATTTAATCAAAAAGGCGGCGTCGGAAAAACCACATCGGCCGTAAATCTTGGTGCCGCACTGGCCGATGAAAAGCGTCGCGTCGTCCTGATTGATATGGACCCCCAGGGCAATTTGTCGTTTCATCTCGGCCTCGAGCCGGGCAAGATACACCATTCAAGTTATCAGGTTCTTACGCAGGGCATTTCCCTCAAAGAGGCCCTGCATCCCATTGGCGAGTTTCTCTCCGTGGTGCCCGCCACCAGCGATCTCGCCGGCGCCGAAGTTGAACTGGTCGATCAACCGCAGCGCGAGTTGCGCCTGCGTGATGCGCTGCAACGCGACCCCATCGATGCGGATTTCATCATCATCGATTGTCCGCCGAGCCTCGGTCTGCTCACTCTCAATAGCCTTTGCCTTGCCGATGAAGTCATCATTCCGCTGCAGGCGCATTTTCTGGCGCTTCAGGGGATGGCCCGCTTGCTGGAAACCTGCTCACTGGTGCGCCAGCGGCTGAACCGCAAACTGAAAATATCCGCGATTCTTTTCTGCCAATATGAGGCCGCCCCGCGCCTCACCGGTGAGGTAACCGAAGAGGTGGAAAAATTCATTGAGGCCGCCCGCGGCACGAACCAACCCTGGTCCGACGCCCGCGTGCTCCAGACCCGCATTCGGCGAAATATTAAACTGGCGGAAGCCCCAAGCTTCTCGCAGAGCATTCTTTTATACGCACCAAATTCTGCCGGCGCTGCCGACTACAGTGTGCTGGCGCAGGAAATTCTTGAAATGAAGTGATTTGGTGGAGCGCAGCGACGCCTGGAAGCCCCCGCTCGCATCGCCCAACCTCGCGGAGCCGGCGCCCCGCGTCGCCTGTGCTTGGAGCGCCAGCCCGCGCCGCGCGCACGCACGGAGCTGCGCCGCCGCGCCTGCGCTCATCGGGCCTGTGCCAAATGGCTGGTCAGCCGCGTAAAGGCTTCCATATACCGATCGTGCGTGCGGCGGACGACATCGGCGGGCAACTCCGGTGCGGGCGGCTTTTTGTCCCAATTCAATGATGCCAGATAGTTTCGCACAAACTGCTTGTCAAAACTCGGCTGATCGCGCCCGGGGCTGTAGCCATCCGCGGGCCAAAATCGCGAGCTATCGGGCGTTAATACCTCATCGATTAAAATGGGGCGGGCGCCAGCCGCCGGTATACCCCATTCAAATTTGGTGTCCGCAATGATGATGCCGCGCCCCAATGCCGCTGCGGCTGCGGCCTCATACAGTGCGATCGATTTTTGGCGCACATACTCCATGATTTCCGTGCCGACCTGATCGCACGCGCCCGCAAAGCTGATCGCCTGATCATGCCCCTGTTCCGCCTTGGTTGTCGGGGTAAAAATGGATTGGGGCAATTTATCGCATTGACGCAGCCCCGAGGGCAACGTCACGGAACAAACCGACCCGCTCTTCTGATATTCGCTCCAGCCGCTGCCCGCGAGATATCCACGCACCACGCATTCAATCGGAATAACCGTGGTCTTTTTTACCAGCACCGATCTTCCGGTTAATTGATCGGCGTAAGGGGCCAGTTGCGGCATGGCGGAAACCACATCCTCGCTGATTAAATGGTGTTCGATCATGGAATCAAAAAAGTTGAACCAAAAATTGCTCATCGCGGTAAGCAGCACGCCTTTTTGCGCAATCGGCGTCGGCAGCACCACATCAAAAGCGCTGATCCGATCGGTCGCAATGATCACCAACCGATCGCCAAAATCGTAAACGTCGCGCACTTTTCCCCGGCGTGTCGGCGGCGTTTGTAATCGCGTTTCTACGATGGCATTTGTCATGCTTTCTCCGTTTCGGCGACAGTATAACCACGCCGGTTCGCGGGGTGGGCCTGAAATGCCCCGCCTGCTTTGTTGTCGGATCTTGCTGACTCGTTATTCAGAGTCGGCTCGATCCTCCGCCGCGCATTCGGGACATTTCAGACCCATCCCAATCCCGGCCATTACTCGGACAGGCTCCTAGGCCCGGCCATGGACGCGGGCTTTTGAGGCCAGAGCCAGCCTGATGCATCTGGCGGCAAACACTTGCATAGCCAATCTCTATCTTCCACGTTTCGATCAGGTAGCCATGCACCACACGGGCCGTCCAGAGGTCACGGCCAATCTGGTGGGGATGCTTGAGGAGTTCCTCAAATTCATCATGTTTATCGGGCGGGATTTTAGTTGGGCGGCCGGATCGTTCCCGATCATGCGACAGGCCATCGATGCCATACTGGTTGAACCGGCCAATCCATCATGCCAACGCACGCGGATGAATTGATATGATCGCCAATACATCGTCGTAGGTACATACCTGGAACAGGAGCCGCAGCGCCATCGAACGCCGTGCAGCATGCTTGCTGGCGGCATTCTTCTCAGCGGCCAGCAACTCTGCCGGCAAACTATTCTCGAAATTGGGGGCGATCCGTCCCATGCCACTACTGTGCCATAAAAGCCGGCCCGGCGCAAATTACGCATGCGGGAATTACTGCCCCAGCATGCGACAAGACTTTTGAGAACCGCTCTGAGCCAACTTGGCGCGAGGCTGCGGGACGACTATTTCGGCTTGGGCTACACATGAGTGCGATGGTGATCGCCTAAACTGTCCTCAATCATCATACGGTCCGAGGAAACATTCCCCGTTGAAATGGATCAGGTGGTCCGGATCTTCTGCGATCCAGACTTCCGTTTCCCATGAAATCTGCGGCAGAAAACTTCGCATGGCCCGCCGGGGGAAATGGTCACAGCCCCACGTGATGGCAGGGTTACTGGAATGCGTTTTAATTTGCGTTCGCGCTTCAAGGTTTTGAGAATACGACTCCTGCTGTCAAGATACCTGGTCAGATTCAACGGCCAAGCCGGACCTCCATACGTTCTAAATAGGGCCAAAACATTAGATTCTACCTGATAAACTGTCTTGCCACTGTTTACAGGGCGGTGCGGGTCATCCGGGTTTCGAATCAGTATGCCGAATTCCACAAAAAACTTGACTGCCTCATCGCGGATGGTTTCGCGGGTGTTGGGAGCATAAAAAATCTTATATTTAGCAGCAATAAAAGCGATGATAGGTGTAATTCCGCGACACGGACCGGTTGCTGAACTCCATGGTTGTGATGGCCTTAGGTCAAGCATCGCCAGCAAAGTATAGCATGCTGCCCGATTACTCTGACGCCCGCTAAATCCCAACCCTTTTAGAATGTCCATTGCATCACTGAGCTTTCTGGCTTTCGCTGCGTATGCGGTAGAATGCCTGAGCTTGGCCATTAAAAAAGCTCGATTTCGACAATGGGATCCAAACCCTCACGCGGAAGCTCAAACTTACATATTTTATGGCCAATTCGCTCTAATTGGGTTTTAGTTGGGTATTTCAAATTGCGGAGGTCAGTTGCATTGACTTGAGTGTGGCCGTTGAACTGGCGGAAATAAATATCTAGAACAGTTGAATTCAGAAATGCCGCTAGCCCCCTCGCCAGAGGCAGCGACATGCCGCAACCATTGATATGGAAATAATTCAAGTGATTCTCAAAGCCAACGAGTGCGGCGGGAACCTGGCCCGAATCCCATATACAGGCCACGATACGTCGCGGCCCTTCCTTCGGGCTGAACCGCTTAACTAACACGTAAACTCCGGCTGGCACAAGCAGCCCGCGCGTTATATCATTGCATTCAATCGCATTGGGCTTTCGTGATTTCCCCTTGGGCCAATGCACGAAACCACCATTGAAATGACATGGATAGACCAGCGGTACGGAATTTTGCCCCGGATGGTCGCGAAGGAATTCTCTCGCTCGGAAATCCACTACGCGTCCGGTTGATACCGATAAATCAAGTTCGGACAAAGAGGCGGAAAGCTGGCCAATAGCCAGGCGTGCACGTGCCTGGCTATCGTTCACGGTCAGGTGGATGAATTGCTCCGGATCATCCGGATTAACAAGGCTGGTATACTTCATGCCACGTTCACTGACCTCGCCGCCCGGCTGGCCGCTACTGCTGGAAATGATGACATTATCGGGTTTGGAGGTGCCCTTAACAGCGTGGAATATCACATTTTCCTGTAATACATTGTCTTTTTTGAAAGCGGCGGTGCGCGATTCAAAAACGTGCAATTGCTGTAGCGCCATGGTTTCAAGAAATTCCGCTCTGAAGGGTTTGAAATATGGTCCGTTACAGAAACTTCGAGGGGTGATGCCAACCAGTTCGCCGCCGCCAGTTAATAGCCGTGTGATCAGTGTCACAAAGCCGGTGTACAGGTTGCTGGCCTCAATTCCGACTCGGCGTAACAACCGCCTTTCACTTGAATCGCCGCGAATTTTACGATAGGGCGGATTTACGATAGCCGCATTAAATCTTAGCGGACTGATGGCGAATAAGTCTCGGCCAACCATTGCCGTTGCGGTCTTGATGAAATTTTCGCTGAATACAGTGGCTGAAAACTGGATGCCAGCTTCCCGGCATTCTTTTTTACATTGTTCTAAAGTTATCGTTAATAAAGGAAGCAATATTGGGTCGATTTCAAAAGCTGTGAGGGAAATTCTCTCCGGCGGGCGGGGTTGTCGACAAAAATGTCGTACTAACGCAATGGACAAGGCACCGGCTCCTGCACCGGCATCCAACAGATGCACGTCGCGGTCGTGAGTGCGAAAAAGGGACGCCATGAACTTGGCAACTGGATCAGGCGTGAGGAACTGGCCAAGTTCGCGGCGTCTGTCTGCATCTTTATCTGTAGCGATCCGTTTGCGCCGCTGTGGAGGAGCTTGCAGTAGCGCATCAGTTTGCATGTATCACACACCTGTCGTGAGATAACCACCCGTCAGTCTACTATACCATCCCCATATATAGTATGGAGGTGCGGATATCGCTATCGTGTTGGCAGGGCAATCGCATACTCGGATCAGGTGGAAATAAGGCGTAGCAGGTAGTCGAGGTCCCAGCCGGCCAACCTTTGTTTGTTCCGATCTCCGGTCGCAGCAGTTTGACCGCATCGCAATACCAGAGCCGTCGCACTTCGCTGCGTCCGTGCCCTTCCTCGGCCTGTTCGTGGTACTGCACCGGCGGCGGGATACCTTTCTTAAGGTATCGTGAGAGGGGATGCCGTTGGGCAGCTTCAAAAAGGTCTTGAGCCATTTCTCCTTGCACCGCGCCCAAAAGGCCACCGACTGCCAACCGTCACAGCCGGTTATGACCGCCAGAATGGCGATCGCCAGCACCGAGATCAGAGGGTGACGCACCAAATGCGGCTGGCGGGGATCGGGGAGTTCCTCAAAATAGCGCGCAAAATCCTTATCTACTGTGGCGTCCATGCCAAAGCTCCTTTCGTCCGTGGTAAGCTTTTTACAAAACCACGCGGATCCGCGGCTGCATCTCCCCGAATTCCAATGACTCCACGACCAAAATCCAAATCCAAACACAAATTTAGTATGCGATTGCCCTGGGCGGGCGCTGCACCGCACGGGACAAAGCGCGGCCGATGGGCTATGCTGTACACGCAATGCACGACAGCAGCGAAATGCTTAAAGCCGACGGCCCGGTCGCCCGGCGCCTGAAGCATTTTCACTCGCGACCAGAGCAAATTGCCATGGCGCAGGCGGTCGATTCCGCCTTCAGCAACTCCCGGCATTTAATTGTGGAAGCGGGCACGGGCACCGGCAAATCGTTTGCCTATCTGATTCCCGCCATCCAGCAGGTCTTGGCCAATAAAAAGCGGGTGGTGATTTCCACCCACACCATCAGCCTGCAAGAACAGCTACTTAATAAAGACATCCCGCTGATGCGCCAGGTATTTGGCGATGAATTTACGGCCGTGCTTTGCAAAGGCCGCAGCAATTATGTTTGCCTGCGGCGCCTGAACATGGCGACGGCCAAACGTGGCAAGTTGCTGCCGCCGCGCCCGGATGTTGATGATCTGGACATGATTGCGGAGTGGGCCCAAACCACCACGGATGGCAGCCGCGCCAGCTTGCCCCGGCAGCCCGCATGGGATGTATGGGATCGGGTGTGCGCTGAGGCCGGGAATTGCATGGGTAAAAAGTGTGCCTTTTATGATCCGTGCCATTATCAAAGGAGCCGCCGCCGAATACAAAATGGACAAATCCTCATTTGCAACCACGCCCTGTTTTTTTCCGATCTTGCGCTGCGCCGCCAAGGCGCCAGCATCCTTCCAAAATATGATCTGGTTATTTTAGATGAGGCCCACACCATCGAGCAGGTGGCGGGCGACAATCTCGGCTTTGAACTTACGGCCGCGGCCGTCCACCGTGCCCTCCAACGCCTTTATTCACAGGATAAATTGCATGGCCTGCTCGCCGGCCTCAAATTGCCGCAGTCAGAAAAATTTGCGGAGCAGATATCGGATGTCCGCTTTACGGCGGACGCGTTTTTTGGCGAAGTGAGGGATTGGTTTGGGCCGCTGACGACTTCCACCCGGCGGCTTTCCGCGCCGCTGCCGGTGGCAGACGGCCTAAGCCCGGCACTCGATGCGCTGGCCTCAGCGTTGGATGAAGAAATGTCGCCGCTGCTGATAAAAGCCCAGCTGCGCGGTGATGAGTTGCAGGATGACCCGGTCGATGGGACGGCGGCGAATGGCGCCGCGGATAAACACCGGCGCGACGCGTTTGAACTGAATTCGTGCATCAGCCGACTGCGCGGTTTGTCGGCCGCCCTGAAAAATTTTATCCGTTGTAATGATCCGGAAATGGTTTATTGGGTGGGATGCGAACTCAGGGGTAAGCTGCGGGTTTCGCTCAGTGCGACGCCCTTAAATCTGGCGCCGTTCTTAAAGGCGCATCTCTTTGATGTTTGCCCCTCGGTCATTCTGACCAGCGCCACCCTGGCGGATTCCATCAGCGTGGCGGCAGGAAATAAAGACAAATCGGCCACCGGCGATTTTGAGTTCTTTCGCCGCCGCAACGGTCTTGATTCCGCCCTTGAGCTTAAACTCGGCTCTCCATTTGATTATAAAAATCAGTGCACTGTCTACGTGCAGACCGATCTGCCGGATCCGACCGCAGCGGATTTTTTACCCGCCGCCATGCATCGCGCCATGCATTACCTTCGGCAATCGCGTGGACACGCCCTGGTGCTTTTTACCAGTTTTAAAATGCTTGATGAAGCGGCTGGCCTGCTTTCGGCCCCATTGGCCAAGCTGGGCTATCCGCTGCTGCGTCAGGGCGATGATCAAAGCACGGATCAGTTGCTGGCCCGCTTTCGCACCACGCCGCATGCGGTGCTGCTGGGGGTTGATTCATTTTGGCAGGGGGTTGATATTCAAGGCGAAGCCCTTACCAATGTGATCATTACGCGATTGCCTTTTCCCGTGCCCGACCGCCCCCTTACCGAGGCCCGAGCCGACGACATTAAACGCAGTGGTGGAAATCCGTTTATGCTGCAAAGCCTGCCGGAGGCAATCATCAAATTTAAGCAGGGCTTCGGGCGGCTTATTCGCACCCATACTGATCGTGGAATGGTAGTGGTGCTCGATAATCGGATACGCAAGCGCTTTTACGGGAAGCAGTTTTTAGCGGCCATTCCGCCAGCGCGGATTGAGTTCGTCAACGCGCCCCCACCCGAATCCGCCGTGTGATGGCGTGCATAGCTGCGTGGGATGGGGGCCATCCGTCGCGTTAAACACTGCGCGGATGGGCCTTTTCATAGGCTTCCTGCAAGCGTTTGGTGGTCAGGTGGGTGTACACCTGCGTGGTGCTGAGGCTTTGGTGGCCGAGCAATTCCTGCACCGCCCGTAAATCCGCACCATGATTAAGCATGTGGGTGGCAAAGCTGTGCCGCAGCGTGTGCGGGCTGATGTCCGGGTCCAGGTGCGCTTCAATGAGATATTTATCGAGCTTGCGGCGAACGGATCGCGTGCTTAATCGCTGACCATGCTTGTTAATGTACAGCGGCAATTCCGGATCGATATCCGAAACCACGAGCTGCCGCATGTCAAGATATTTTCGTACCGCGGCCAGCGCGGTTTGGCTCACCGGGCTGATGCGTTCTTTTTTTCCCTTGCCGCGAACTTTCAGAATGCACGCATTGAAATCGACATCCGCACGATTGAGACCGACAAGTTCGCTGACGCGCAGACCGGTGGAATAAATCACCTCGAGCATGGCCTTATCGCGGGCGCCGAGCAGGTCGGTGTCTTTGGGTGTGTTGAGCAGGCAAGTCACCTGCTCTTCGGTCATGAATTTAGGCAGGCGTTTTTCAAGTTTGGGTGTGCGTATGGCCTGCATGGGGTTGTTGCCGGTGAGGCCGCGTTTATTGAGAAACTTGAAGAAGCTGCGAAGCGTGGCGAGTTTTCGAGCGATGGTGGCCTTGGAATAATTGTGATCGCGCATATGCTGGAGATACCGTCGCACATCGTCGGTGCTCGCATCGACCAGCAGTGTTCCAATTTGTGCCGGAGAGGTCTCCGGATCGTTGGCGTGTGCCGCCGCGTTGGCCTGCATCTGTGCGTGAACCGCCGCCGACTGCGAATTAATGATGGATGGCGGCAGATCGGGCAGACCGGCAAGAAAGTGGCCAAACTGGCGCAAGTCTGCGCCGTAGCATTTGCTGGTATATCCGGAAAAGTGTCTCTCGAACTGCAGGTAGTTGAGAAAGTCTTTCACGCGTTCCGGTAAAGAAGACTGATCCATGTGAAGCCTCACGAAATTCGCCCCGCAGCAACCCCATTCCATAAGGTATTTGCCGCAAGACACAGCACTATGTTTCTCCAGGCTTCATCCATTGAGCCTGATTCGGCGTCCGCTATCGGCCAGTGGTCAACAGGCCACGCGGTGCCGTGGATACCGCCCCAACATGCGGTTTTATCGGCAATTTATGCGCGGAGGTTGAGAGTTGCTGTGGGGTTATCTGCCGGGCGGTGTACAAACACGATTATTATTGAAATATGTCGGGTTGGCGGCGTTTGGGTGCTGAAAATATCGGACACGGGCTTGGCAGCCGCTCCCACAGCGGTTCGGGCGCGAGATTTATTTGCACCGAGGATCACTTGCCTGCTCCGTTAGCCGCTACTGGAGCGGGTTTTGCGGCGGCGGTTGGAATGGCTGTTGCATCGCGCGCATGGGGAGCGGCCATGGGGGCGCGTACCGGAGCGCGCGCGTTGCACGTCGCGTGGCCGCCCGGTCTCCCGTTCACTTTTAAATGGAATTCAGTTCGCCAATCCGTTGAGGCGGTTGGCACGCGAGGCAAAGAAAATCTTCGCTTCGCCCACAAGATAAAACGAACCGGTCACGGTGATGAGGTCTTCACGGGAAATGGCACGCGTGGCGATGCTCATGGCGGCGCGGAAATCCGGCGCCACCTGCGCCATGCGGCCAAAGCGTTCAACATAGCGGGCGGCAAGTTCATCGGGGCTTGCAGCCTTCGGGTTATTTCCAGTCTGCGTGAAAATCACCTTATCGGCGCCGTGCGATACCTGTTCCAGCATACCGTCAACATCTTTGTCGTAATTGCACCCGAAGATAACCACCATTGAATCATAGGGAATGTATTGGCTGATACCGCGAAACAGGGCCTGCACCGACGCGGCATTGTGGGCTCCATCAAGCACGACGCGCGGATCGCGCCAAACCATTTCGAGGCGCCCTTCAATTTCAACCTGTTTGAGCCCCTCGAGCGCACGCACCTCGTCGGTCACAAGACCGCGGGCTTTAAGCTTATCAAGAATGGCCAAAGCGAGGCCGCAATTAATCGCCTGATGCTCGCCAATCAGCGGCACCACCAGCTGCTCAAACCGCGATGTGGCTGAATTGAGCGTGACGCGGATATGCGGCCCGAGCGGACGGGCCACCTCAAAGCGGTGACTGAATTCAATATCCCCACCGACAACTTCCAGCCGGGCCTGCGCTTTGACAGCGATGCGATCCATCGCCGCAAGCACGCTCGCCGGCTGCATCACGGTTAGCGCGGGAACGTCTTTCTTGAAGATGCCCGCCTTTTCTTCCGCAATGCGTTCCAGCGTGTGGCCAAGGATGGAAGTGTGGTCGTAGCTGATGCTCGTAATCGCAGCAACTTCGGGCGTAATTACATTCGTGGAATCAAGCCGGCCCCCAAGCCCCGTTTCCACCACGGCAATATCCACCTGCTGCTGTGCAAAATGGCAAAAGCCGATGGCGGTTAAAATTTCAAAAAATGTCGGCTTTTCCGATCCCATTTTACCAATCGCCTGATCCACACGCTTCACCCAATGGGTAAGCTCCGCCGGCGTAATCATGCGGCCATCAATGCGGATTCGCTCTCGCAGGTCCACCAAATGCGGGCTGGTGTATAGGCCGACTTTAAGCCCCCCGGCCTCGAGCATGGCGGCGAGCATGTGGCAGGTGCTGCCTTTGCCTTTGGTACCCGCGATGTGGACCGATTTAAACCTGGTGTGAGGGTCGCCCAAGTACTTAAGCAACAGGCGCATACGATCAAGATTAAACGTGGTGGTGTTATAACGCACCACACGCATACGCTCGTAATCGGTCTGCGCCATCAAATAATCAATGGCTTTGTTATACGCCCGCTCTTCCGGCGAAATTTCCGGCTTGGCGGCAGGGGCTACACGGCTGTGCACGGCCCGGCGCGAAGCGGCTTTGGCGGCACGCACAGGGAGCGCCTTTTTGACCGACCGCGTTTTTATCTTCGGCATCACTTTTTTGTTAATCAAAGTTTTGGATCGCCGAAGCTTTTTTGCCATCACCATAGGGCCACAGGATATCAAAAGATTGAGATTTTTGCAATTCTGGCACTATTCTTGCTCAATTTTCCAGCAACTTTCGTGCAAAGCCCACGCATCAAGCCGGCCACCGGAGGGGAAGCATTGGGATCAAGGATGATTCATAACGCATTATAAATTATGCTATTACGTCGCAATTTCGGGTGCTAATGGTGCGTTTTGGCGCTGATAACCAGCGGCGCAACTTTATAGGCCGCCGCGTCCGCCGCCGTAATCTGGTGTTGGCGAGGCCGAGCCGGGCTGGGGTTATGCGGGCGCCGATCGGGGGCGTTCCCGCCGTCGTGGCGTTTAAGCACCTGATAATACTGATTTCGCTGCGCTGGTATCCATCCGCTATCGCGAATAATTCGGCAAATCATTTCTTCGGAAAGGCAGTACGTTGTGCCGGCCGAGCTTACCACATTTTCTTCCATCATCACGCTGCCCATGTCATTGGCGCCAAAAAATAACGCCAACTGACCGATCTTGGGGCCCATTGTCACCCAACTGCTTTGAAGATTGCGAAAATTATCCAAATAAAGGCGGCTCAGCGCCAGCATGCGCAAGTATTCATTGGCGTCGGCGAGGCGGACGGTGCGACCGCCATCAAACAGGAAGTGAGCGGAATCGTCGGGATTCCATTTGCGTTTTTTATCCAGCGGGGTATTTTCCGGCTGGTAGCTCCAATGAATGAACGCGGTGTAATGGGCCGGGGCGTTGGCCAACGCCCAATCTTGCCTGTCCCGCAGTTTATGCAGATGGTCGATGCGATCCGTAATATCCTCAATATGCCCAATCAGCATCGTGGCGCTGGTGTGCATGCCCAATTGATGGGCATCGGCCATGACATCAAGCCATTGATCGCCGCTGCATTTTCCTGGCCCGATGCGACTGCGCACCCGCTCCGAAAAAATTTCACCGCCGCCGCCGGGCACCGTCGCAAGCCCGCAGGCCTGAAATCGTTTGAGAATTTCTGCCACCGGCATGGCGAAAAAGCGGGAGAATTCCACAAATTCCGGCGGGCTGAAGGCGTGGATATGGATCGTTGGAAAGCGTTCGCGAATGCCGCGCAGAAGCTCTTCGTAATAGGTGATGGGCAGCGCGGGGTTCATGCCACCCTGCATCAGAATCTGCGTGCCACCGATGGCCATAAGTTCGCGGATTTTCCCATAGATCACTTCATGATCGAGCGTATAAGCATCGGAAGCGCTGGGGTCGTTGCGTTTGAAGGCGCAAAATGTGCAGCGGGCCGTACATATATTGGTGTAATTAATGTTCCGGTCGATCACGTACGTGCGGTAATCATGCGGGCAAAGCCGCTCCGTGACCGCCGCGGCGTAGCGGCCCAATTGGGCCAATGGGGCGTTTTCGTACAATTCCAAAAATTGATCGTCAGTGAGGCGAGCCCGGCCGTCAATAATGTCCGCAATCTGAAAGCTCGGTTTGTAGTATCCCTGGGCGCCAAGCGGAGGAATCAGAGCGGGCTGTATTGTGTCGGCCATTGCGTACTCATCCATCCAGACGTTTCCCCCGACCTCCATCGCACCTCCATCGCACCCCCATTGCTCATCGATCACACCGCTGTCGCACCGTCACCGCCGGGTCGCGCCGGCGCGATTTTTGGCTCCCGCCAGGCAGCGGCACCGCCGTCGCTCCCGGCCGATTGCCCGGACAGGCTCTAAGACGATCTTAGGGGGCCGGATGCAGAATTCAAGCGATGGGGCGGCGGCTTGGGTTATAATTCTGGCGCGGTCATCCATGGGCGGGCAATATCCGCTGATTTAGCTTGCCGGCTCGACCAATGACCGCGGCCGCCGCCGCCGCAAAAGAATTCGCGGCGGTGTGGGTTATTATTTTGCCCTTGAGAAGGATTTTGCCTCTTATGCCCGACGAAAAGCCCGCTGCCGAAAAAAAAACACATCGACGACGATTTCTGCCCAAATGGTTGATGGTTTGTTTGGGCATCGTGCTGCTGGTTTTGATCTTTATTCTCATCCTGCCGAGCCTGCTGTGTACCGGGCCGGGCGTACAAATTCTTGAATCGCAGATCAACAGCCGGATCGCCGGGCATATAAAAATCGGCGGCCTGTCCATGGGGTGGATAAGCCCGGTGAATATCTCGCATGTAACGGTGCTCGACCCCGCCGGGGCCGTCGTTGTCAATGATGCATCGGTGCATACGCATCTTTCGCTGCTGGACCTGCTCTCGAATTGGCACAACCTCGGATCAATCACGATACCGATTTCTTCCGTCCATCTCGCGATGATCAATGGCAAGCTTAATCTGCTGAGAGCCTTTGCGGGCCGCAGTGTTGCAACGGCGCCGGCATCGCCCGCCACTTCGCCGCCGCCGTCGCCATCCGTCTCTTCCGCGCCGACCTCGGGGTCATCGGCGCCATCGAGCTCCTCAGCGCAAAGCGGTCCTGCCATCCCGTCTGTAGCCGGCCGCCTGGATTTGTCCATCGCACATCTGACGTGGGACCTCGCCGGGCAGCCACCGGTCAGAGGGCGAAAACTTACGATCGCCGCAACCTTTAATACCCGCAGCGCGCAGCCGACGGATGTAAAATTTGCTTGCCTCGCGGGTATTGGTACCACACCGCCAGCGCCCGTGACTATGCATCTTCGGACTATTGCGTTTAGTAAACTCGGGCTGCTGCCGCTGCCGCTGATAACCGGCCAACTGACAATCAAATCAACCCATTTGGATGTGGCATGCCTGAATCCGATCCTTCAGGCCGCCGGTATTCGCCTGCGGGTGGCCGGTTTGCTCACGACCCGTGGCGCCGTGTCGCTCAAGGCGCACCTGTCGATCATGGCGGATGGAACACTGGTTTGCCGCCATACACGGTTGGCAGGCTCCGCCCTGAAAGGTGATTCGCCACGTTTAGGTACCGTGCTGCTCTCCGCCAACGCCGCCGGCGGGCAGTCGGCCTACCGGATCAAATCGCTGCAATTGTCGAGTTCGCGGCTCGGGCAACTCGCTGTGACCGGCCGCGGTTCCATCCGAGCGCTGATGGCGGCGGTCCATCATTCCGCGGCAGCTGGCGCGGCGCCGGCGCACCTGCATATGACCCTGCAGACCAACATTGCGGCGTGGCTGGCCGCCTTTCCCCATCTGCTCAAGGCGCCCGTGGGAGCAAAATTTTCGGGCGGCGCCTTTACGCTCTCGGTCGGTTTAAAAACCGACACAGCATCCGCAGCTTCAGCCGCCGCGGCGACACTGCCGCCCGTTTCCTTTCTGGTCGCAACCACTTTAAAACCGCTGAGCTGGACGCTGCCCGCCCACCGCCACGGGCGCCAAGCCTACGGAATGCTGAATCTATCCGGAAGCACGCTGGGAGCACCGATCAACATAAATACACGTGTGTATCTCAGCCACGGCGCCGCCAAGCCGTCAACCATTGTGGTGCGCGGGGCATTGTCACCATTTGAGCAGATGCATATCGCGCCGTTGGATGCCATCACAGGCAAACTCGGCATTCAAGTGTCAAATGTATATATGTCTTATTTTAAAATTATCAGGCTTCCCTTTTCCGCGGCCGGTACATTAAATGGAAAACTGCAACTCGATTCCCCCCGGCCGCATCAGGGCGCACTAACGGGAAATCTGCAGATTGATGGTTTGGCACTCGGCGGCAAATATTTGCACGGCGATCATCCGGTGCTCGGACATGTCGGCATCCCATTGAATATCACGTGGGCGGCGGACCGGGTAAAAATTCAGCAGTTTCAAGTGCTATGCCCCGCGGCCACCATGGGCGTTTCCGGGGGCTTCGGCTTAAAGCACATTGCCGAACTGGGAAAAACCGGTGGCGACTGGGGCCATTGCCAACTCATCGCGACCCTGTTGATGAATACCGCGTTGATCGCCCGCGACTTCCGGCACACACTGCGAATCCGGCATTTGCCGCTGCGTATTAAAAAGGGGCATATCGGCGTTACCATAAATATGCGGGGCATCGGCCGAACTTCCTCCGCGTTTGTCGCAGCGGATGTTTCCAGCCAGCACTGCCTGTGGAAGGGAGAGAAGGCGGTCATCAGTCCGCTTAGTTTTGAAG
This sequence comes from Planctomycetota bacterium, assembly GCA_021804985.1. Classification (GTDB taxonomy): domain Bacteria; phylum Planctomycetota; class Phycisphaerae; order WQYP01; family WQYP01; genus JAJZGD01. The sequence continues at coordinate 10,909 of JAJZGD010000013.1, read as the reverse complement.
TCGCTGCCCAACGCCGCGCCGCCCACTGGCGTGTTACGTTGGTTAACGCGAAGCAGATGTCAGCGTCCAAAACGCCCCTCTGGAAAATCAACCTGAACGCGATCCCCAACGCCCCGCATCCCGGCTATCGTGTGGATGCCATTTGGCATTTGGCCGGCGTTGCCGCGGAACTTGGCCAGTTCGTCGCATTAAATGGGAAAACGGCGGCCGGAACGTTCGCCATCAGCGGTGCGCTCAACAATATTCTCACCGTGCAGCCCCAACTGCAGTTGCAACTTCAAGGCCAACATCTCACCTACACCCCGGGATTCAAAAAGCCGGCCCTGCAAATACCGGCTATAACAGTGCCGCTCAATGCGCAACTCAATCTTGTCAAAGGCAGCGCCGCCGCCACCTTTTCACTCCAATCGACCATGGCGCAGATCACCGGCGGCACGGTGACCATCGCATCATCCCCATTGGCCATCCCCCAATTTCATATCACGCTTAAGCAGATTAATCTCGCCGATGCGTGGCCATTGATTGCGGCATTCTCGCCCGCGGCCGCCCACTACCGTGTGGCCGGCAACGTGGAAAACACGCAGTTAAGCGGGGCGTATGAGGCGGGGCACTTGTCGGTTCCGAGATTGAGGCTGCATCTAACCCAATTGTCCGTGGGACGCGCATCGCAAAAATTGCCGACCTTCACCGAGCCGAAGGTTGATGTGCAGCTTGCTGCGGATATTCACACCGGTAAAAGCGCCGCGGTGGATGTGTCGACATTGTCGGTGCTCATGGGCGACAACGCCCTGACCGTGGTCGCGGACAAACCGATCCATGTGACCACCGGTTCGGCGATGGTCTTAAACGCCCCGGCCGTCAAACTTACCGCAGACCTAAGCAAACTCCAGAATCTGTTTTTGGTTCTAGGCAAGTTAAAAAGCGGGTCATCCCTGAAAGGCAAGGTCGTGCTGACCGCCGGCATCAAGGGCAACAGCCATGCGATGTCGCTGATGGCGGCAGGGCAGGCGGCGGGCTATCAGATGATCTCGCCGGGTGCCAAGACATCGCTGCCACCGACAAATATATCGATGAATGTAAATGGGAATGCCGATCTGGCCGCCAAAACATTCACCGCTCTGCGCACCTGCAAAATTGGCGAACATTCGGTCAGTGGCAGTGGCGGCAATCTGCTGACCCTCGACAAAGGTTCCATCCTGGCATGGGGGCCTGGCGGCGTCGAAAACATCAATGGCAGTTTTACCTACAGCCTCGGGCGCCTGGTCACGCTGCTCAAGGCATTTTTGCCGCCGACGCTCTCGGCCTCGGGCACCGGCACCATGCCCCTGGCGGTTCGCGGCCCGCTGACGCACAAGCCGGGCCTGATGCTTTTGCAAAAGCTCACCATCATGCCCACCGCTCTGGCGTTTAAATCCATTACCGCCGATGGCGCCGACCTTGGCCCCGGCTCCGTCGGGTTATCCGAATCGAACGGGAAAATCATCATCACGCCCTCGGCGGTTCCCGCCAACAAAGGGACGGTGAATCTCGGCGGCTATATCGACCTCACCGGGCCGTTTCCCCGGTTTGTGCTTTCAGTGCCGCTGCAGCTCGCAAAGAATGTTGATATCAATGCACCGATGGGTGCGACGGTTCTGAATTTTCTGCCATTAACCTGGGGAAATCAGGGCAGCCCGGCATTATTAAATGTTTCAGGTTTGCTTAATCTATCATTGCAAAATGCCAGTCTGCCACTTTCGATGGCCCAGATGAAAAAAACCGGCACGGCCAGTGGCACCGTGAGCATCACCCATCTGACCACCAACGCCCCGTTCGCCGGACAGATATCAGCGCTCGCCGCGCCGCTGGGCGCCAACGTGGCGATTGCAGACAGCGGAATTCGCCCCACGGCCTTCACGCTTAAAGCGGGCCGCGTAAGCTACCAGAATATGAAATTGGTGCTGGTCTCTTTCGGCATGGACCTTTCCGGATGGGTCGGCCTGAATAAACAAATGAATATAGATGTAAATATAACCGGTGGCGGCCTCACGCTGCCCATACCCCTTAAACTTACCGGTAGCACATCGGCGCCCAAAATGCAGCTCTCCAGCCACCCGCTAAAAAATATTGGTAACACCATCAAAACCCAAATTCCCGGACTGCTGAAAGGAATTTTTGGGCACTAACGCGGGTGTTACCCGGGCGCCGCTGTGTGCCGCCGGTATCCGCAGGAGTTTCCGCATATACGCCGATGGGCCGGCAGCCCACATAAGCCCGCTAAATGGATGGCGAATGGGAGCATGGCAATGACGCAGGGGCCGCAGAGAATTGCAAACCCGCACGCCGACCAGCGCCTCAGGCCGATGGATCTTTCCGCCCTTATTTCGCTCACCGTGCTGTCATCTTTCACGCCCATTGCCGTGGCGTGTGCCGTCGCCACCATTCCGCCGATCATCGGGGGCGTGCTGCGTTTCACGATGGCTGCGATATTTATTGGGGCGGTGTTGGTGCTGCGCAGAAAATTGCAGCTGCCGCAGCGGGCGGACTGGCTGCTCATCGTCACCCTTGGGGTGGTGTGCGTTCCCATCAACCAGATGGCCTTCTGGGGCGGCGTAGAATTAGCCAACGCATCGCATGCCGCGATGCTTTACAGCACCACGCCGGTGCTGGTCGCCGTGATGGCATGCTTGATGCGCATGGAACGGTGGAGTTTTCCCGTCATGGGCGGCGCGGTTTTGGCGGTACTGGGTGTGCTCGTGATCCTGCTGGATTCCGGCCTGTTTTTAAAAAGATCATTTATCCGCGGCGATTTGCTTCTGCTGGTCGCCGTCGCAACGTGGTCGGGCTATCTGGTTTTCTCACGCCGGCTCAATATACGCTACGGCAGTCTGGCGTCGCAGTTCTGGATATTTCTTTCCGGGGCGATTATTTCGCTTCCACTGCTGGCATTTAGATCCGCTCAGATGAACTGGGCGAATGTAACCATACTTTCGTGGCTGGGCCTGATCTACCTGACCCTGTTCGTCGCCGTTGGCGTATTTTTTCTCTACAACTGGTGCATTGAACGCCAGCCGCCGTCACGCGTGGCAACATTCGGTAACGCGGCTTTTCCGCTGACCCTCATCTGGGAGGCCCTCCTGCATGGCCGGCTGCCGGGCATCTGGTTTCTGGCCGGTTCAGTATTGCTGCTTTCGGGAATGATGCTGACAATTTATGGGCCCCGCCGTTACAACGCGCTGGGCACCCAACCGCCAATGCCCCACGCGCCAAGCACCGAGCCGCCAAGCACCGACACGCCAAGCCCCGGGCCGCCGATGCCCACCCCCATCCCCGGCCCACCGGTGCCAGCGCCCATGCCGGGTACGCCCGTTTCAGCCACGCCCGGCCCCAACCGGACATTTTAACCTTGGCTTGCCAAACATATTTCGGCCACTTGCCGAACGCAAATACTTATGCGACCATACATGGTCCAAAGCCGCGGCCGCGACGATGAACGTTGGCACGCCGACGGCTTTGATTGGCGGCTCGCGGTATCGCGGTCGCAGCAGTTTTCACTGGCAGGAGTTTAGGTGTGGCCCATTCAATCTCGGCATTAAAGCGTGTTCGGCAGTCCGCCAAGCGGCGTTTGGTTAATCGGGATCGTAAAAAAGATCTCCGCGTGAAACTTAAATCGATCGATACCCTCATAGGAAAGAAGGATGCGGAGTCGGCACGCAAAGAACTGCCGGGCGTCCTGCGCACGCTGGACCGCGTGAGCGCCAAGGGAACCATCCATAAAAATACCGCCGCCCGCAGAAAAAGCCGCCTGATGAAAAAAATCAATGCGCTAGCCAAGGCATAGGCACCCCGGGAAAAGCCGGCTGTGGTGGTGACGCCCGGCTGGCGTTTAAAAGTTAGGGGCCCGTTGCATGTCGGCCGCCGCATCGGACAAACGTCCGGATACTTCCCGTGATGATCGGGCATCGGGCGGGGGGGGGCCATTCGCATCCCGTGGTGGGCAAAAACTTGATGCGGCGTTGACCGCCTTTAATATTGATGCCACTTCCTTTGCCGTGGCGGATTTCGGCTGCAATGTCGGCGGGTTTGTCGATTGCTGGCTAAAGCGCGGGGCGGCTCGCGTTTATGCCGTCGATACCGCCTACGGCGTTCTGGCCTGGACCCTTCGCCGCGATCCGCGTGTGGTCGTGATGGAGCGTACCAACGCCCTGCATGCCCCCGCCCCCCAACCCGTGCGATTTGTTTCCGTAGATGCCGGCTGGACGCGGCAAGAATTAATCCTGCCCGCCGCGGCCCGCTGGCTTGAGCCCCATTCCCAGGCCGCCATCATCTCGCTCATCAAGCCCCATTACGAATCCACGATGGCAAAAAAGCAGCGCGGTATCCTCACGCCCGATCAGTCCGCAGAAGTGTGCCAGGCCGTCCTTTCGCGATTGACCGATTCAGGTTTTACCTGCCGCGGCCTGATTCAAAGCCCCATCGAGGGGCAAAAGGGCAATGTTGAGTATTTGGCCTGCTTCGCGCCGCCAGCCGCCGTGCGGTTTAGCGTGCGTCACTAAGCCGGCCAGCCTGCTTTACCGCGCACCGGGACCGCGGGCGTCTCCCCTGCTTGTCGGCGTCACTAAGCCGGCCAGCCTGCTGGCCGCGCCCCGTCGTCGCCCCCGCCGGGGACCGCAGGCGTCCCGCGTGCCCGTCGTCGTCGTTAAGCCGGCCAGCCTGCTGGCCGCGGGTCGGCGTGCTGCCCGCGGGCAGCCTCTGTGCCTCTGCGCCTCCGTGTGAGCCAACCGGCGTTTTACTTAATTTACGGAATCATGCTGCGGCATGATGCAATTATTTAATATCTCACGCAGAGCAGGAAAGACGCAGAGACGACGCCGTGGCGCCCCTGCGCCATTTAGCCGGCGGCATGGTGCCGCCGTGATTCGTCGGTGCAGAGATGATGCCGCGTCATTTAGCCGGCGGCATGGTGCCGCCGTGCGGTTCAGCCTGCGTCATTAAGCCGGCCAGCCTGCTGGCCGCGGGTCGGCGTGCTGCCCGCGGGCAGCCTCTGTGCCTCTGCGCCTCTGCGTGAGACAACCGTCGCTTTAGTTAATTTACGGAATCATGCTCCGGCATGATGTAATTAATTAGTATCCCACGCAGAGCAGGGAAGACGCAGAGAACGACGCCGGGGACGACGGCGCGGCGCGCGCCGCCCTGCGAGCTCGCGTCATTTAGCCGGCCAGCCTGCTGGCCGCGCCCCGTGGATTCGTCGCAGCCGCATTTCGCTTCACCGCAATCGGGGCTCGTCAGAACTCCTGGCACCACCAGGTTATGGAAATCTTACTGGTAAGCTCAAAAAGGCCCTTAAACGGCTGCGAAATATTGGCTTTTTGGAGTTGACCATTATGAAAAGCCCAGAAGTAAGAACCAGCGATATCCTCTGACTGCCAAAGGGCGCCGGGCAATGCAGTCGAGGGCGTGAATTGACGCCAACGGAAAATAACTGTGAAATGGCAGCTCGTTCACCCGCGGCGAGCGGCGGAGATAACCTGTCCTTTCCTCAGCTACGGAAGGAATACAAATGGCCAGGCAGATGCAAGACACTGTAATGACCATCCACGATTTGGCGACGTACCTGAAACTCTCTAAGTCAACGCTCTACAAGCTGTGCGCTGAAGGAAAAGTGCCCGGGCAGAAGGTCGGCCGACATTGGCGGTTTCACAAGGATGTCATCGACAATTGGCTCGGGAAGCGAGCAGGCAACGATAGAAAGATGAGAACAACATGAATCCAAGTCCATCACGGCTACTCTGTAGACAGGTCGACCACAGAATTGTCGGTCGCGAGATCACCACCGCTTCGGGGACCTCGGCATGAACGTTTTCGATACCCACGCCAAGATTGTCAGCGACTACGCAAGCTATATTCGCAGCTTCATTAATATCGCCGATCCGGCAATCAGGCAGACGGTGGAGGCCGCCCTGGCTGAGGGAAAACTCTGGCCGCAGCCGCTGCTTCAGTTCAACCCATCTTACGCGAAGGCTGGAAGCGTCTTGGAAATCGCCAAGGCCGGCGCTCTCCATGGAAGTATTACAGATATCTTCAAAGGGTACTCACTCTACCGCCATCAATTGGAGGCAATCAGGCTCGGCACCACCGGCCGGGATTTCGTCGTGACATCCGGAACCGGCTCAGGCAAGTCGCTCACGTACATCGCGTCGATCTTCCACCACCTCCTCGGTGAACCGCAATCGAAAGGTGTGACCGCAGTTGTCGTCTACCCCATGAACGCACTGATCAATTCGCAGACCAATGAATTCAACACGTACAAAGAGAATTATGAAAAGAGCGCGGGCCATGATTTCCCCATCACCTTTGGTCAATACACGGGCCAGGAGAAGGAAGCTGTGCGCATCACGATGCGGGAGAACCCACCTCAGGTTCTATTAACGAATTACATGATGCTGGAACTTCTGTTAACGCGATTACAGGAGCGGTCAATACGCGACGCCATCTATGGGAACCTGCGGTTCCTTGTGTTTGACGAACTGCACACCTACCGGGGGCGACAGGGAGCTGACATCGCCATGCTCATTCGCCGCGTCTGCGCGCAATGTAAACGGCCCGTCACCTGTATTGGCACGTCCGCGACAATGGTCTCGGTCGGCAGCCAGGCCTCCCAGCGCGAGCAGGTTGCCCAAGTCGCCACAACGGTGTTTGGGCGGCAATTCAGCCCCGAACAGGTCGTCAACGAGACGCTTACCCGCTCGCTCGAATTTTCGGGCACCCTCCCGAGCCGAGCTTCCCTTGCTCAAGCAATCACGGCCGGAATCAACGCTGACAGTGCCGAGGCGATCCTTCGATCTCACCCGGTCGCCGTCTGGCTTGAAAATCGCATCGCTCTCGAGGAACGGGAAGGCCAACTCGTCCGTCGCAAACCCCTAAGGATCGGTGAAATCGTGTCCGCCCTTGCCGGGGAAACTGGGCTGGCGGAGGAGGCATGCAAAGAATGTCTTGCCAAAACGTTGCTCTGGATTAGCACAGTAAACCAGCAACTCCGGGGCACTGGGTCGCGCTATACGATCCTGCCGTTCAAGTTACACCAGTTCCTCGCCCAGACGGGATCTGTATACACGACATTGGAACAGGACGAACACCGGTTCATTACGCTTGAGCCGGGCATATACAAACAGGACGACGAAAACAAGAAGCCTATCTTCCCGAACGTTTTCAGCCGCGCGACAGGCCATCCCTTTATTTGCGTGTCACGTAATGGGGACACGATCGAACCTCGCGAATTCCGCGAAAGCTCCGACGATATGGAAGATGCTGCCGATGGTTATCTGATCGTCGGCGATGATGTATGGGATCCCGGGTGTGATTTCGACTATCTGCCGGAAGCGTGGCTCCGCACCAACAAGAGCGGAACATTCCCGGACACAAAAAAGGCGAAGTTCTTTCCAACAAGGCTCCACTTCGACGAGTACGGAAACTGCTCGGACACCCAGCCGATGAAATTTTGGGGCTGGTTCATGCGAGCACCGTTGCTCTTTGATCCCACTGGCGGTGTGTTCTTCGACACGAAGACGAACGAGGGCACGAAACTCACCAAGCTTGGGAGCGAAGGCCGCAGTACCTCGACAACTATCGCAGCCTTCTCGATTCTCAACCAGCTGCATGATGCGGGCTATCGCGCAATAGATCAGAAACTCCTGAGCTTTACGGATAATCGCCAGGATGCTGCGCTCCAGGCCGGTCATTTCAACGACTTCGTGCAGGTCGTCCAGTTGCGGGCGGCTATCCACAAGGCGCTGGCGGCCGCACAAGGCAATTTTCTGACCTATGCGAACATCGGCGAAGCCGTCTTTAAGTCGCTGGCGCTTCCCTTTTGTGACTTCGCAAATCGTGGTGAGGAACTGGCCATCGCGGCCGTCCGTCGGGGCTATGATCTGACATTTCAGGACTATCTCTTTTTTCGGGCCATATCCGACCTACGTCGCAGTTGGCGAATAGTTCTCCCTAACCTTGAGCAGTGCGGTTTGCTCGTTGTCGATTACCAAAGCCTCGACGACATCGTCGCAGAGGATGGCCTGTGGGCGGGCATGCCCATCGTCTGTGACCTTTCCCACCCGGCTCGGCGCGAATTCCTGGCCACCATTCTCGATTTCTTCCGGCTGGAATACGCCATTCACAGCGAAAACTTCCTGGCCCCCTCGCGCCTGAAGGAGTATGAAAAGCATTTCCGGGAAAAGCTGAAGGCTCCATGGACCCTTGATCGCAACGAGAACCTTCTCGAGCCATTCGTCATTCGCTTTGAGCCATTGCACAGATCTGCAAGGCTTTCTTCAAAAAGCATGGGGCCGGCCAGCTCGCTCGGAAAGTACATCAAGCACTTTGCCAACCAAAAGGGATTCGATCTCAATGCCCTCCGTGGCGACTACTACCGCGATTTCATCATGAAACTGATGCGAAAGCTCAAGGAGGCAGATTACCTCGTTGAGCAAACGGCTCGAAGTAACACGAACACGGATGTGCCGGTCTTCCGATTGCGGATCGAAAAGTTGCTCTGGCGGCTCGGCGACGGAATGGCGGCGGCATCCGACGTTATCAAGCGCCGTTCCTACAAGGATCAGCGGCCAAAGCCAAACGGGTTTTTTCGCGACATGTACCGCCGTGATTTTTCACAGGCCAAGAGGCTTCGCGCGGAAGACCACACGGGCCAGCTTAGCGCCGATGACCGCCAGGATCGCGAGGATCGCTTCCGCGCGGATTGGTTCCTCGACGAGGCCAAGACACAGCCCGATGAAACCAAGATTCGCAGCCACTCGATCAGCGCCTTGTTCTGCTCGCCGACGATGGAGTTGGGGATCGATATCGGCGGCTTGAGCGTGGTCCACTTACGCAATGCGCCCCCAAACGCTGCTAACTATGCCCAGCGTTCAGGGCGTGCTGGCCGAAGCGGCCAAGGGGCACTCGTGTTCACCTATTGCTCAACTTATTCACCACACGACCGCCATTACTTCCAACAGCAGGCCGACCTTGTCGCGGGTGCCGTCCAGGCACCTCGGCTGGACCTCTGCAATCGCGAATTGCTTCTGACGCACCTGAACGCGCTGGCCATCAGCGAGATCGGCCTGCCTGGGCTCGAATCCCACCAAGGTGATCAACCATCGTTGATGCGCCTCGTCCTGGATGACAACAACGCTATGCCGCTGGCCCCCGGCGTGCGCGACGGGTTGCAAATCGCACCCGCAACGTACGCCGCGCTGAAGGCAACATTCCGCAGGGTGATCAAGGATTTCGAAGCCGATCTCAAGGCTCGCGCCGGCACATGGTTTTCCGAAGACTGGCTCGACCAGAACCTCGGCAAACTCGCAAGCCATCTTGACTCATCAATGACGCGCTGGCGTCGCCTGTACCGATCCGCCCGGTCTCTGCTCACGCGTGCGACACAGCCTATCGAAAGTGGCCGGCTTTCTGTCGGCGGCGATGAATACAAAAAACACAAGCGCCACCAGGACCAGGCCAACCGTCAGTTGAATCTCCTCCGCAACGACCTCGGCGGGGCAACGGAGGTATCCGAATTTTATCCATACCGCTACCTGGCATCGGAGGGTTTCCTGCCCGGCTATAACTTCACCAGGCTGCCGCTGCGGATTTTCCTGCCCACAGGCGGCACGAGCGGGGAATTCATTTCCCGCCCGCGGGCCATTGCGCTCCGCGAATTCGGACCCCTCAACATCATTTACCACAATGGTCGCAAATATCGCGTGTCCCAGCTGGTCGTGCAGGACGCCGAGTCGTCGCTCACCGACGCCAAGATCAGCACCAAGGCCGGCTACTATCTGGTCGGCGACCAGAAAGAACTCGAAATATGTCCGTTTTCCGGGATGAATCTCGGCGACAATGCCAATAAGCAACATATCCACGACCTGCTTGAAATGGCCGAGTCTCGCGCGGACGAGGCTGACCGCATCTCATGTGAGGAGGAAGAGCGTGTCTCGCGCGGATTCAGCGTCCAAATCTATTTCGCGGTGGATGGCGGGAATCTGGATCGGGTCCGCAACGCGATTGTGCGATCCAGTGAACACAATCTTCTGAATCTTCGTTACATCGCCGCCGCCAGGCTCGTGCATGTGAACACCCAATGGCGGGCGCAGAAGACGGAGGGGTTCCCGATTGGCCTGATCTCGGGGGACTGGCGCAGCTCGATGCCGGAACCCGAGGAAAAACCAAGCGAAGATTTCCGGATGGTCAAACTCTGGACTTCAAATCTCGCCGACGCCCTCTACATCGAGCCTATCCAACCGCTCGGATTGAAACCACCGGGAGTCATCACTCTCCAGCACTCGCTGAAACGCGCCATCGAACAGGTTTTCCAGGTCGAGCCAAGCGAGATAGGCGTTGTCACCGTCGGCGATCCCGAAGCACCGAATATCCTGCTTTACGAGGCTGCCGAAGGCAGCCTCGGTATTCTTTCACAGTTTGTCGAGGACACGCAGACCTTCCGCAAGGTGATCGACGCGGCGAAGGCGATCTGCCAATTTGACAATCCGCAGTACCTCGCGCCGGCCTCCTACGACGACCTTCTGAGTTATTACAACCAGCGCGACCATAAAACGATCGACCGCTTCCTAATCAAGAGCGCCCTCGACAAGCTCGCGATGTGCGAGGTTGAGATTCAGACCAACGCGGGCTTCAGGGATTACGAAGAGCATTACCAGTCAATGCTGCGCAATCTTGACCCCAACTCGGCTACCGAGCGGACCTTCATCCAATTTCTCTACGACCATGGCCTGCGCTTGCCGGACGCGGCACAAAAACGTATCGACGGTATCTACTGCCAACCTGATTTCTACTACGAGCCGCGGTTCTGGGTCTTCTGTGACGGGTCGCCACATGATGGCAACGCGGTGCGGGAGCGTGACGAGAGCCAAAGGCAGGCAATCAT
>JAJZGD010000157.1 GCA_021804985.1 Planctomycetota bacterium | reverse complement strand
CCGATCTGGCCGGGGCGGGGACCTACGCTAAAATAGATGCGGCCCTGGCGTCCGGCGATGCGGTCCGAACCACGGCCGCTGTCCGACAAATCGCCCATTTGCTGCGGGGGGGCACACATTACGACTGCCCCACGCGCCTGCGCTATGGCTGGCTGCCAACGCTGATGGCTCAGAAGGATTACGCCGCAGCCGCCAAACTCTCTCGACTCGCGATTGTGCTGAACCCGGGACAAACCTCTAATTTGGCGCATTTTCAGGCATTTCGAGTCAGCGCCCTGTTGGCTATGGGAAAGACGCACGCCGCCCTGCGAAATGCCAAAAGCCTATTTGATGTCATCGCGATGCGTCGCACCGCCACAGCTGCGGTGCTGGTCGCCCAATGCCTGCGCGCTCAGGGTGCCGATGGGGCGGCACAGCAGGCGGCCTTCGAGCACGAGGAAATAGCTGGGGAAGCACCACCGGTTGCGGGGCATGCACGCAATAGTGCGATACTCGCCGGCATACATGTGAACGATCAACCCTATCTCCGGGCCATCCGAGAGCAATCGGATTACACCGTTGCCGGTCTGGTAGCCAAAGGCAATTTATGGCTGCTTGCAGGTAAGCCGGCCAAAGCGCGGCAGTGCTTTGATGATGCCTATGACATGGCAGGCACAAATATGCTGGCAATGATCAGTGAACGGATCGCGAGCAGCATCCGGGCGCAAGATGGAACCATCGGGGCGGCCAACGCCTGGGCCCGATCAATCGCAAAGTGAAACGCCCGTAAATCGGCTGGCGGTCGCCGGGCCAACGGACGGATGGGGTGCGAACCATTGGCGACAATTTGCAAGGCCATTTGGATAACGGACACGCTTTTTTAACTCAGCTTGGAGAATAAAAATGAAGAGAATCCAACACCCGCTGCCAACGCGGCGCTTATGGAAACTGGCTTTGGCGGTCGGCGTGGCGGCCCCCATCTGCGCAGGAACCATCCCCGTGGCATGGGCCAAACACAAGCCCGGAGAATACCGGTGGATTACCGCAGCATTGTCCAGCGGTAATGCCCATCGGCAGAAAGAAGCGATCAAGCTGATGGATCATCTGATTCATCGGCCAGCGCACTATGCACTGCCCTACCGGCTGGCATACAACTGGCTGCCATTGCTGCAAGCGGATGGCCATTTCACAACGGCCGCCACCTTGGCGCGGGAGAATGTGCTGAATAATCCGGGTGCCACCACGGTGGTCGATCTTTCGCAGACGGTTCGGGTTGAGGCCCTGTTAGCGCTGGGCAAAACCAACGCCGCGCTGCGCAATGCCAAAAGCCTTTTTAATGTCTGCACGCTGGCCGATACGCAGCAGGCATTGCTGCTGTTAAAGCAATGCCTGACCGCGAAGTACCCAAAAGGCCATAAACTGATCCATCTGTTTATCACCCAGCAGATCGCGGGGGCGCGAATGCCCAAGGGTGGGCCGTGCAGCGTGCTCGGGCTGATCCATATCAAGGCTGCGGTGTATAAAAAGGCGTTGCAAAAGCTGCATGGACAATCCCGCGCGGTATTGCTGGCGAAGGGTAATTTGCTGCTGCTTGCGGGCGATGGAAGGAAGGCCCTGAGTGATTTTCACCTGATATCTGCACTGGCGTGGCGGATGCGGGATTTTCTGGCATGTCAAAATGATATTGTGCGAGCAATCAAGACGGAAGATGGTACCGTGGGACGGGCCAACGCCCATCTGCTCGCTGCCGCCCGCCGATTGCAAAGGCAATAAATCGTCACTGAAGGCCAGCGCGGTCGGCACCCCCGCACGTTGCGAGCGGGGGAGCCGCCAAATATTAAATTTGAAAGTCGGGCGGGTAATTCTGCACAAATTCGCGCGCCGGACGATTGCGATACTGCAATTCCGGGTGCTTGACGCTGACACGCGTGTTGGCCGGTACCGATTGGGTAACAAAAACATTTCCGTTAATCGTTGCGCCTTTGCCCACAATCGTCTCACCGCCGAGGATGCTCGCGTTGGGATAAACCATCACATCATCCTCTATCGTGGGGTGTCGCTTGGTGCCGCGCAGGGTTTGGCCGCCGCGGGTTGATAGTGCCCCAAGCGTAACGCCCTGATAGATTTTCACATTGCGTCCAATATCCGTCGTTTCACCAATGACCACGCCGGTACCATGATCGATGAAAAAATATTCGCCAACTTGCGCGCCGGGATGAATATCAATGCCGGTCAGACTGTGGGCATATTCCGTCATGGCGCGGGGAATCAGGGGTACAGCCAGACGGTGCAATTCGTGCGCGAGGCGGTAAACCGTTATCGCAAAATATCCCGGATAGGTGAAAATAATTTCATCAATGCTGCCGGCTGCCGGATCGCCATCAAAAGCGGCCTGCGCGTCGGTCGCCAAAATGCGCCGGATTTCGGGCAGCGAGCCGAGAAATTCATCGACGGTGGCCAAGGCGGTCGAATCGCAATCGGGGCAATCGCCTTTTCCGCTGCGCTGGTGTTGATGGCGGATGGCGCGGCGAATCTGATCAAACAGCACATCGCGCAGCCTCGTCAGCAGGGAATGCACATGAAACGACAAATCGGCGGTGGTGAGATTCTGCCGCCCGAAAAAGCCGGGAAAAAGCAATTCGCGCAAAAGGGCCGTCACCTCGATAATGGTGTCGCGGTTCGGGAGAAAATTCGATCCGATGTACGCAGTTGCAGGATGCACATCGTAGCTACTGATCAGTGCATCGGTGAGTCGCGATATATCGCCGGGTACCTGCTGCATGGGTTCCCATCTCCAATTGGTTTCGGCAGCGACCGGCCGAAGCGGGACCGCCGCAGGCACAATTATAGTTTGCCGGCCGACGGCCTGCCTACACCGCCGAAGATTCACCTTTTAGCAGCGCTGCCGCCTGGCGCACATCCAGTGTGCCTTCATAAATCGCGCGGCCAACAATGATGCCGGCTATCGGCAATTCTTTAAGCTGTGCGATATCCGCAAGGTTGGCGACGCCGCCGCTATGGATGATGGGAATGTTGGGTATCAGGCGGACGAGTTCAGCGGTGGCCTGCACATTGGGGCCCGCCAGCGTTCCATCGCGGGTGATATCGGTGTAGTTGATGGCGGCGAGGGGCCAGCCGGCGACAATTGCTGCCAATTGCTCCACGCTGGTCACTTTGGCATCACTATTCGTCCACCCGTGGGTGGCCACGGCGCCCGCCCGGGCATCAACGCCCAGAGAAATACGGGATTCAAATCGGGGGTCGAAAACGATTTTCTCAAACCATTCCAGATCGCTGATGGCGCGGGTACCGAGAATGACGCGTGCGGCACCCACCGCGAGAAGATATTCAAGCACCTCTTCGGTGCGTATGCCGCCGCCCACCTGCACCTGCATCCCGCTGCGTTCAATCAGCTTCTCGATGATCGTCAAATTGACGGGGCGGCCATCTTTGGCGCCATCCAGATCCACGACGTGCAACCATTGGCAACCCGCATCTTTAAAGCGTTCGGCGATTTCGACGGGATCGACATCGTAGACGGTCTGCTGAAGATAATCGCCGCGAAGCAGGCGAACCACGCGCCCGCCGCGGAGATCAATTGCCGGATACAGTTCTATAGACACAATCAGCGCTCTTCCTGAAACACATTACAAGCGGGCAAAATTTTCCAACACCACGCGGCCTGCGGCCTGACTTTTCTCCGGGTGAAATTGCGTGGCCATCACATTGCCCTGCCAGAGCGCGGCGGCAAATTTTCCACCGTAATCCGCCCGGGCGGCAATCGCCCCAGTGTCGGCGGGCACTACATGATAGCTATGCACAAAGTACATGTAAGCACCCTGGGGTAAATGGGCGAGCAGCGGACCACCCGCGGCAAATTCAAGGGCATTCCATCCCATGTGCGGCACTTTCAGCCGGTGCGGGGGTTCATCAACCGTGAACCGCACGCACTTGCCGGCAATAATGCCGAGGCCGGCGTGATGGCCATCCTCGAAACCTTCATCCACCAGCAATTGCATGCCAAGGCAGATGCCCAAAAAGGGCTTGCCGGCGGCGGCAAAATCGATGATGGCGTCGGCCATGCCACTCTCGCGAAGCGTGGCAATGGCGTCTGGGAAGGCTCCAACGCCGGGAAGGATTATTTTATCCGAAGCGCGCACCTGATCGGGATCGCGAACGATCCGGGCGGCCGCTCCAGCCAATTCCAGCGCCTTGTGAACGCTGCGCAGATTGCCAATGCCATAATCAATAATAGAAATCATGAGTTTGACCCGGAGGTTTCGGGCAACGGCTGCGTACTCGCTGATGAAAATATCGGCGGCCGGGCGGAACCGAAATAAACTCGCATGGCGCCGGGCCTCAAAACCTGGCGCACATCCGGATGGAGTGGGTCGCGCCGGAGCGGCTGCTTACCGAAGAACAACGACTTCCACACGCCGATCCAACGCCAAATCCTTCCGCGAAACCATGTGTTCATCACCGAAGCTTATCGCACGCATCCGGCGACGTGACACGCCGTGACGTGCGAGAAAGCTTTGCACCGATCGGGCCCGCGCCAAGCCGAGATAGTAATTGTTGCGATACGGGTGGTGAATGGGGGTGTTATCTGTATAACCCTCGACCACAACGTGGCGGCCCGCGTAACGGTGCCGCAGTTCGTAGGCAACATGCATAAGCATGTGGGTGGCGCGGGGCGAAAGCCGTGCACTGCCCGGCGCGAATAAAAGATCGCTGGAAAGCACGAAGCGGTGCAGTTCTTGCCGCATGCGGTGGCGGCGGTGACCGGCTCCCATGGAGTGCCCCGAGTTCATTGAACCTGAGTGCATGGGGGGCAAAATCGTCGAATATCCGGGCGAAGCTGCGGGGGGTGCCGCCGCAGGCGTGCTTTGCGCCGCCGCCTGGGCCGAAGCCGCCGCCGCTATCTGCTGCTGCTGGGCAAGCTGGGCGCGGGTGGCAGCTAGATTGGCTTTGCTCTCCGCGAGTTGCTGCTGCAGCTGCTTGTTTTGCATGATGAGCTGATTGCGCTCCGTCACCATTTTGCTGTTGGTACACCCACCGAGAAATGCCGTGCCGACCAGCATCACGCTGCTCACGCAAACCACTCGTATCCACCTTTTTGGCAACATGTTTGAATTCTCCTGTAGCGGGGCGGCCGTTGCATGCCCCATGAACCATTGGCAAAAATACTCCCTCAATTCTATCGCGGGTCGCCTTGGCGCACAATTTAACGGCCCGGACCTCCGGGCGGCCAACATGAGCCGCGCCATGCGGCGGCATGTTGGCACCTCCATCCCGCGGCGACGATCCTGTCCCGGAACGCGGCTATACTTGAGGGGATTGTCTCGCGCGGTACCGTTGCCATGAATGCATCGCCATTTCAGATTGAAAGCCCTTTCCAACCCTCAGGCGACCAGCCGGCCGCCATCGAGAAACTTGTCTCGGCATTTAATGCCGGTGCTTCCCATCAGATTCTCATGGGAGTTACGGGGTCGGGCAAGACTTTTACGATGGCCCACGTTGCCGCCCGACTGGGCGTTCCCACGCTGGTGGTAAGCCACAACAAAACGTTGGCGGCGCAGCTCTATGAGGAATTCCGGGATCTTTTCCCGCGCAACGCCGTGAGTTATTTTGTCAGTTACTATGATTACTACCAGCCGGAAGCCTACATTCCGCAGCGCGACATTTACATTGAAAAGGATGCGGCGCGCAATGACGATCTGGATCGGCTGCGTTTGGCGACCACCAGCAATCTCATCGGGCGGCGCGACTGCTTCGTCGTCGCGTCCGTGAGCTGCATCTTCGGCCTCGGTTCGCCCGAGGAATACAAGAAAAAAGTGGTATCGATCAGCAAAGGAAGCACTTTTCCACGGGATGATCTGCTCCACGCCCTGGTTGATATGCAATATGAGCGCAACGACATCGAATTCAAACGCGGTGTATTCCGAGTGCGCGGCGATGTGCTCGAGCTTTTCCCCGCCTACGAAACCACCGCCATAAAAGTGGAATTTTTCGGCGATGAAATTGAATCCATATGGCATATCCACCCGGTTTCCGGCCAACCGCTGACGGAAGAACAGACGGCGTTTATTTATCCGGCCAAGCACTACGTGGTGGATGACAACACCATGATCCGCGCGGTGAAGGATATTCAGAAAGAACTTGATGGCCGCGTGACGGAATTGCGCTCCGCCGGCAAGCTGCTCGAGGCGCAGCGTCTGCTGGCCCGCACCAAATATGATATGGAAATGATGCTCGAAGCGGGCTTTTGCCAGGGGATCGAAAATTATTCCCGCCACATCGCCGGCCTGCCGCCGGGCTGCAAGCCCTTTACGCTGATCGATTATTTTCCGCGGGATTACCTGCTGATTGTCGACGAATCCCACGTGACGATCCCGCAGATCAATGCGATGTATTCCGGCGACCGGCACCGCAAGGAAGTGCTGGTGGAGCATGGCTTCCGCCTGCCTTCCGCATTGGACAACCGCCCCATGCGTTTTGAAGAATTCAAGGCGATGTGGAATAAAGTGCTTTTTGTATCGGCCACGCCGGGCCGCTATGAACTGGAACTATGCAGCGGCGAAGTGATTGAACAAATTATTCGGCCGACGGGCCTGATTGATCCGGTGATCCATGTGCGACCGGCGCAGGGGCAGGTGGCGGATCTGGTTGAGCAGGTCAAACTTCGAACGGAGCGGGGCCAGCGTTCACTGGTCACCACGCTGACCAAGCGGCTGGCGGAAGATTTGTCGCATTATATCGGCGAAGCGGGCGTTAAGTGCAAATATCTACATAGTGAAATACAAACATTTGAACGCATGGAAATTCTGCGCGAACTGCGGGAAGGGGCATTCGATTGCCTGGTGGGCGTTAATTTGCTGCGCGAGGGGTTGGACCTGCCGGAAGTTTCAATGGTGTCCATCATGGATGCGGACAAGCAAGGCTTTTTACGCAGCGAAACATCGCTGATCCAGATGATCGGCCGCTGCGCCCGCAACATCGACGCAGAGGTTTACCTTTACGCCGATAAGATAACGCCCGCGATGCAGCGTGCCATGGATGAAACCACGCGCCGCCGCAACATTCAGCAGCAGTGGAATACGCAAAACGGCGTGACGCCGCAGGGAATAAAAAAGGCGATCCGCTCCGGCCTCGACGCCGAATTAAAGGCCCGCCGAACGGCACGCGAAATGGTGCATTCCTCGGAGAATGAATATGAGCAGCAGGAACTCTTCCGAATGCTGGAAGAAGAAATGCTGGAAGCGGCAAATAATCTGGACTTTGAAAAAGCCGCCGCCATTCGCGATCGCCTGAAGGAAATTCAGCAGCAGCAAGGTGCGGATGGGGGCGGTCAAAGCGATGCGGCACTCGCGGCCGCCATCGATTCGGGCTTAACGGAGCGGCTTTCCAACAAGCGCCCGTCCGCCAGCAGCCAAAGCCGCCGCACCCGCAGCAGTATGCGCAAACGCAAATAATGAGATGTATCGCGATGGCCGGGCGGGCCGCCGCCTGCGCGCACGCACGGG
>JAJZGD010000012.1 GCA_021804985.1 Planctomycetota bacterium | reverse complement strand
CGATCTACCGACCCCCAACGAGCGGAGCCGGCTTAGCGAGATCGGTCGGTAGCCCGTGGCACCCTGGCCGCTGTGCGGTATGAGCACCTGATCGGCTGAACTGCGAGCGATAAGCTTCCACGTTTTTGAATCCACTACGGGATTTACTTTGAGAAGATGGGTGAGCAGGTTTACGCGGGCCAAATAGTCGGGGAATTGATTTTGTTGAACGATATCGTGCAGCCAAGCCAACGCCCCGGCACTAAGCACGGGGAATCGATTGCGGATCGGCACGGGCAGCAGTTGGGGCGATTTAACGGCCGCGACATCATAAGGAAGATTCATCAACTGAGTTTTAATAATTTCCAGCAAGCGCCCGCGCTGGTTGAATTTCAGAATCGGACGCGTGGTGTCCATGGCCCGCTGTTTATTGAGCCGGTCCTGTTTCGGGTTGGCCACGCCAAAGGTCACCGGCGAAATGATGGTCACCGGAGCGCGGCCAAAAAGCCAGGATGGGCTTGCTTGTGGCAAGCGGGTTATCAGTATCAGGATCGCGGCAAAGCACAACACGCCGACGGAAAAACGCACCCGGGCCGGATCCATCCATGAACGACTACTGGCTGCATCATCTGCCACGGCCTGTCGTCGGGTATTTTTCTTCTTCCACATGCCAACTTTCAAGGCGATCTTCCGATCCACCTGACGAAACCTGTTCTTCCTGCCAACAACCGAGCGCCCGCCCGAGCGCATGATCGCCCTCTTTGGCAGATGTTACCGATTTTATCACCGCGATTAAACCACTCGCTCGCCTTCAGGGCGGGTAGCCCTATAAAACAATGATAAACGGCGAAATTATGCTTGTATTATCGAATAATCGCTTTCGCGATGGAAAGTTCTGTCCCTCAAATAAGCCGAGGCGCGTCGGGCTGATGCGTTTCGTGGAGTGGGCCAGCAATGGCGGGCGGGGCCGCGATGGGTTATTGCCGCGCGTGCCGACGGAGCAAAATAACGGCATGGTGGGTTTGCTGCATGTCGCAAACGGGCGATATTTTCAGGCTCCAGCGCAGGGCCGTTCGATCGGAGGCGGCGATGTGGGTAACGGTGCCGAGCGTAATACCATTGATGGCGGATGGCCAATCGGCATCATTGAGAATGACGATATCGCCGATTCGCGGGGGTATACCGCCGACGGATTGATCGAGTTCACAATGAAGCACGCCCAGGCCGGTGCCGGTAACGAGGCAATCACCGCTGATAACCAGCGGTTTGCCATCGGTTATGCGGACGATCCGGGCGGTTTCCTTCATATTGGCGGCGGTGAGGAGGGCGACGCGGCAGGTTTGCGGCCCCACAGCAATGACACGACCGACCAGCGAGAGATGGGCGAGGACGGGATCCCCGGCGCCCAACGCGCGATCATCCTGAGCGCCGCGATCGAGAAACATGGTATCGGTGCTGGCGGTTGAAAAGCCGTCGACGTTGGCGGCGAGGAGTGTGCCGGGCTGGATGCCGGGAAAATTTCCGTCGAGCAGATGGGTTTGATCAAGCAGATTTTGCAGCACATCAATGCGGGCTTTAAGCAGGGTAATGATGCGGTCGTAGCGGAATTTGATTCTCTGGGAATTTTGGGGGGAGGGGTGGCCGAAGTTTAGAACTGAATCGAAGGCGGACTGGGCG
The DNA here is from genome assembly GCA_021804985.1 of Planctomycetota bacterium. Lineage (GTDB taxonomy): Bacteria > Planctomycetota > Phycisphaerae > WQYP01 > WQYP01 > JAJZGD01. The sequence continues at coordinate 28,216 of JAJZGD010000012.1, read as the reverse complement.
CGGGTGAAAGACCAGGATACCGGCACGAGGAGCATCTGGAGGGTTCCGGCGGCGGCATCGCGGGGCGTTTGGATCATGCCGGGCTGCCGGGCGGACAAAATGACCGAAACGATAGCCAGGGTGAACAAAAACCAGAAGGATCGGCGTGGGGTAAATTTCATAGTAGGCCCGTCAAGCCGCCCAGCGACGTGCTTCAGGATTCCTCGGCATCGCTGTGGACGGCCGTGCTGTCTTTCCAGCTTTCAAGATTTTCCAAAAATACGCTGGTGCCCCGCGCCACGCAGGTCAGCGGGTCGTCGGCGACGCGCACCGGCAGCCCAGTCGCCTGATGAATCACTTTATCAATACCACGCAGAAGGCTGCCGCCACCCGCGAGCGTGATGCCGGTTTCGACGAGATCGGCGGCCAATTCGGGCTCGGCCCGTTCCAGGGTGTGGGTGATGGCGTCAATGATTTTTCCGATCGGTTCCTGCAGCGATTCGCGAATTTCTTCGCTGCTGACAATGCATTTACGCGGCAGCCCGGAGATCATATCCCGGCCGCGAACTTCCATGGTTATCTCGGGCCCGACAGGCGCCGCCGAGCCGATTTCGATTTTGATGCGCTCGGCAAATTGCTCGCCAACCATGAGGTTGTACGTTTTTTTCATGTGATTGGCGATCGTCTCGTCAAAATTATCGCCGGCGGTTCGGATCGATTCGGACACCGCCATATCGGCAAGGCTGATGATGGCGACCTCCGTGGTGCCGCCGCCGATGTCCACGATCATATTGCCGGTTGGCTCGCTGATGGGCAGGCCCGCCCCGACGGCGGCCGCCATCGGCTCTTCCACCAGATAAACTTTGCGTGCTTCGGCCTGCAGGGCGGATTGGAAGACGGCCTGCTTTTCCACCGCGGTAATGCCCGAGGGGATGGCAATAAGCACGCGCGGGCGCACAAACGTGCGGCGGCCATGGACGCGGCGAATGAAATAGGTAAGCATGGCCTCGGTGATTTCAAAGTCGCTGATGACGCCATCTTTCAGGGGTCGAATGGCGGTGATGGAGCCGGGGGTTTTGCCGAGCATCTCTTTGGCCATCAGGCCGACGGCGTTGCCGTTGTTGAGAACGATGTTGGTACCCTTGCGAACCGCGACGACGGAGGGCTCATTGAGTACGATCCCCTGGCCGCGAACACACACAAGTGTGTTGCAGGTGCCCAGATCGATTCCCATATCGAGAGAGAACCAGCCAAGAAATGAATCGAAAAACACGCTAGAGCGCTCCCCTGGTCAGAGGGTGCCAAAGCCATGCAAAATCGCAAGCATCGGCAGGGCGAAACCCTCCATGGTTACCGAAACCCCAACGAGGGCTCCCGTGTCGGTATGGTAGAGGACTTTGCACCGTTTGGATACGGGCCAGGTGCAAAGTCCAAAAAGATTGCTCCCCATCATCGCTCGCGTTAAACCTCGGCCGCCAGGCCGCCCCGCACTTCTTTCTGCTTCTTTCCGTGTGGCTGTCAAAAGCCAATGAAGCCGCGATATCCAATAAACATGCATACCAACGCCACGGCGGTGGCCAGAAAACCAATGAAGGCCAATGCGGTGTATATGTTGATCGGCTTTTCCACGCGACGAATGGGTTGATTAACTCGAGACATCGTTAAAGACCTCAACCTGAGGGAATGCAACGGGCGTTGCGCGAAGTGATCGCCAAAAACGCCGTTACATGCCCGGACCACTCATGACCATGTCTGATTTGGCAACCACGGCATTGGGCGCCTTAAGCGTTACGACACCGACGGAACGGGTGGAGTCGGACTTTTGCACCAGCACATCGGCAATATATTTGTGGCCGCTGTAAATGGTCAGACGCGTGCCCTGATTAACGCCGTCTTTGCTGCCAAGGTTGCAGCTCACGTAGGTGCGGCCGTTGTATTGGGCCACTTTGGTAATGCTGCCATTGACGGAGGCGGCCGTCGGCACGCCCTGAAGGACACTGGCCGAATTGGCGGAGCCGCTGGTGGGGGTTTTGGCCGATGCCATCGCCACGCTGAGATGGTGATTCAGCTTCGAAACACTTTCCTGGAGAACCTGAATGGTTTTGCGGGCCACATCGCGCTCGTTGGTAAGTTCGGTCACACGGCGACTAAGCTGAGCGTTTTGATTGATGAGCATCAATTCCTGCGGGCGCAGCTTATTGAGTTGGCCGGTCTGATCCGACACCTGGGTGTTAAGTGAATGCACCGTGTTGGTCAGCAATGTGACGTTGGTGCTTTTGGCGGAATTGCCGGCCTGAAGTTCAGCAATCTGGGTTTGCGCGTCGGCAAGCTTGCCTTGAAGCGAAACCACGCGCGAGTTCAGATGGCGCTGCGCCGACGACGCCGACTCCTGCGCCGAGGCAAGCTCATTGCTGAGATTGCGATTGAGAAGTTTCTCTTTCGCCAGCGCCGCCGATGCGGCAATTGCCGATCGCTGCGTTGAGACAATCATGTGCCGGTAGTTTGTCTGCTTGTTGACAAACACAATCACCAACACTGAAAGCGTTAACGCGAGCACCAGCTGCAAGACTACAAAAATTTTGGTTACCGTATTCAAGGCCGCCTCCTCAATGGCACAAACCACACCACCGTGAAACAACTGCTAGATTGTAAAATCACGCTCGCCGAAATCGCCGAAAACCTGCCGTCGGTTTATGGCCTCGGCCTCTTCCCCACGCGGCAAGTTAAATCGCTTCGGCATGACTGTCAAGGACAGCCCTGCGCTGGCCGGGGGCGCCGGCAGGACTTATAACACGCGGCAGGCTCTTAAGGAGCCTCTCCAATTACTCGGACAGGCTCGTGGGCGGTGCATGGTGCCCCCACGGCCCGACGGAAGCAATTGAGGTTGCCGTGGTTAAAGTCCATGATATTGCCGGCCGCTGGATGTTGCTTCAGCTCCGATTTCAGCAGCGCTTGGCGCGCTGGGGCATCACGGGCCGGCACATTCTGGTGGGGCTGGCATTCGTCGTCGGAATGCTGGGTGGGCTGGCGGCGTGGCTGTTTGAACGCTGCCTGCGATGGATGCACAGCATCTATTTTGACCAGCTGGTGCGGCATTTTCATCTAACCACGCGCTGGCCCGCGCTGGCGCTGCTGCCGTTGGTGCCGGCTGCCGGCGGCCTGGCCCTGGTGGGATGGCGGTGGTTTTTTGATCGCAATCGCCCCACCGTGGTGCATGGTCTGGCCGGCGTCCTTTACAGTCTGAACAAAGATTCCGGCCGGCTGCCGGCAACTTTGGGCGCCGAAACGCTGGTCGCCAGCAGCATCACCATCTCGTCCGGTGGTTCCGCCGGCCCTGAAGCGCCCATTGCCGTCATTGGCTCTTCTGTCGGTTCGCTGCTGGGGCGGGTGATGGGCGTTTCGCGCCGCTATAGCCACGTACTGATCGGCTGCGGCGCCGCGGCGGGAATATCCGCCGTTTTCGGCGCGCCGCTTTCCGGGGTCGTATTTGCAACCGAAGTGGTGCTGCAGGATTTTTCCGCCACCACCCTTACGCCGGTTGTTATCGCTTCGGTTATTTCCACGCTGACCTATATCGGATTATCCGGCGGCGGCCACGTTCGCGGCCTGTTCCAAATGCCGCATTCTCCCAACCAATTTACCTTCACTTTCCACCTGCTGCCGTTTTATCTGGTGCTCGGGGTGCTTTGCGGTCTGCTGGCCGTGATCACGACAAAAATGCTATCTGCCGCTGAAAACCTCAGGGCGATTCTGGGGCGCCGCGTGCCGCCGTTTCTGCATCCGGCGATCGGCGGGTTCCTGTGCGGCGTGTGCGGATTGATCCTCATTCTTTTGTTTGCCGACAACCCCTTCATGCATTCCCGTTTCGCCACGGGCTTCGTGCCGATATTTGGCGATGGCTACGCCACGATCCGTCGCGTCATCGATCCGGCCTGGTACACGGGCCAAAACCTATTGGCCGTGGGGCCCGATCGGCTCACACTGGAATTTCTTGTGGCGATATGCGTGCTCAAGCTTCTGGCCACATGGTTTACCCTTGGCAGCGGCGGTTCGGGCGGCGTGTTTGCGCCTGCGCTGTTTCTGGGCGCCACGCTCGGTGGGGCGTTCGGAATTATCCTGCAGCATTTCATGCCCGGTACCCAGCCGAGCACGTTTGCCCTTGTCGCCATGGGCGCCACGCTGGCAGCCGCGATTCAGGCGCCGCTGACCGGAATTTTTTTGCTTTTTGAACTCACGCGAAATTACAACGTTATGCCGCCCATCATGCTTGCGGCGGTCACCGCGACAGTCATTCAGCAGCTGATCATCGGCGAAAGTGTTTACACGCTGCCGCTGAAAAAAATGGGCATCCGGCTCGGTTCGGCGGTGGGCATCAGTGCGCTGCGCCGGGTGGGCATCGATCAAATACCGCTTTTAGAACCGGTTTTTGTGCGCAGCGACGACACCCTTTCTCAGGTGCTTTCGCGCAGCAGCGACCATAGTGTCCGTGATTTTGTGGTGGTGGATGCCGGCAATCGATATGTCGGGCTTCTTACCCTCGATGATCTGACCACAGTGATGCTGGCGCCGGAGGCCGCCCCATTGCTTTTGGTCGGCGAAGTGCTGCATGCCGATGTTGCCCCGCTGCCCGCCACAGCCACACTGGAAGACGCACTGGAGATTTTTACCCGCTCGGATACTTACATTCTGCCGGTGGCCGGGCCGCCGAAGCAGCCCGGAGCGCCGGCCATCGTCGGCGTTTTAACCCGCACCGAGTTGATGCGGCGCTACAGCCAGGAATTGATCAATTGAGCTGCACAGGCCAGGCTCCAAATACCGCCAGGGTGCCAGCGCCGCGCCAGCCCCGCTAGTGCGAGGCCGCCAGCGGCGCGGGGCCCGTTTCTTCCGGAAGCATGTCGCGGGCAAAAAACGCCTTCCAGAAAAAACCGTATAGGGCTATCACGATAAAACAATACAACGGCATGGCAAAACCAATGCGCATCGAGAAAATATCTGCCAGCCACCCCATGAAAAGCGGCATGATCGCACCGCCGACAATGGACATCACGATATATCCGGCGGCTACTTTGGTTTTTTCGCCCAGACCGCGAATACCGAGGGCAAAAATGGTGGGATACATGATGGACATAAAAAAGAAGCTCAGCATGAGCGCGCCGACTGCCAGCCACCCAAGGTGAAGCGTGAATTTGCCGAAATGCTGCCCATTTAAAATGACGATGGCCATCAGGAAGGCGTTGATGCCGGCGTAGGCCGCCAGGGAGATGTGCGCTCGAGTAAAGCGGAGCATCACGCTGCCTGAAAGCCGACCGAGGGCGAACAGGCCGAACGCCATGGAAAACAGGGTGGTCGCGCCATATTGCGTGATGTAATAATGGCCGGCGGAAATAGATTCTACCGCCGCCGGCATGCGCGTGGCGAGCCAATGAGGGATGGCTGGCGAATAGCCCTTGTCTTTAACGTAATTGATAAAGAAACTGAATATCCCGGCCTGAGCCGCCACATAAAAAAACTGCGCGACGATCGCCAGAATGAAATGCCACTCTCTGTTCAGGGGCCGCGCATGCTCGCGTGGGCCGGTGGCAGCTTTGGCCTCCTCAGGGGCATGAAGATCTGGAACCGGTGCGTATACGAATACGACGATAAGAATCGCCACAACACCGGCGAGTAAAAGGTACGGGATGTACAAGGCGGCGTTGCTGGTGTTGGCAACTTTGGTTTTGGACATGATAAAAGTGCCGATGATGATCGGGCCGATCATCCAACCGACAGCATTGCAGGTTTGGGCGAGGTTGATGCGCGTAACCGCGCTTTCCACCGGCCCAAGCATAGTGGTGTAGGGGTTGGCGACGGTTTCAAGGCAGGTCATTCCCGCGCCAAGCACGAACAGTGCGGTTAGAAAACCGGCGAAAATAATATCTTTCGATGCATGGATCTGCACGGCGGGGATAAACATCAGCGAGCCGACAACGGCCAAACCCAGGCCGGTAAGAATGCCGCCGCGATAGCCGATCCTTCGCGCCAGCCAACCGGATGGCAGGGCGATGAGAAAATAGGCGGAGTACCAGGCGGCCTGCACCAGTGCGGATTCGGCCTTGGAGATGTGAAGCGAATCCTGGAAGTGCTTGTTGAGCACATCGATCATGCCGTTGAAAGCGCCCCAGAGCAGAAACAGGCTGCAAACCAATATGAAGGTGGCCACGCGAAGTTCGCCATCCGGAGTCCGAAACATTTGGATAATTCGCCGCATAAATTTCCGCCCGCCATTAATTATGACTTTACTTTACTTTTGGCGAAGTGTAACCCGCATAACAATGCCGGAGCAAGCCGGCCCGGAATATACTCCGCTCGGAATGCATTGCACCCCCGCGCCATTTAGCCGGCGGCATGGTGCCTTAGGTTTACACACATATTCGGTTCTGTTGATAATATCGTTGTCAAGTTGCTTTGGCCATGGAATGGCCGTGTTCTTTTTAAAGGAGGTAGCCATGGACGGCCCCGCAGCGCATTGTTTTGTTAAAGAAAAGATATTCGCGGATCGGCGGCTCGATAAGCGCCTGGTCACAACGTTCGACCTGCTGGCCAGGCATCCCGCTGGCAGCCTGCCACGTGGGCTTAGCTCGCGCACGGATTTGATTGGGGGGTACCGTTTGTTCAACAATCCCAAGGTTTCTTCCCATGCCATCATCGCGGCGCATCGCCGGAAAACTCTGGCCCGACTCGCGGGGTTCCGGGGCCGGGTGCTGTTGATCCATGACACCACCACGCTGGATTTCTCGGGGCTAAATGTCGATGGATTGGGGCCCGTGGGCAATGGCAATGGGCGTGGGCTTTACGCGCACCATTCTTTGCTGGTGGCTCCCGAATCGCGGCAGGTGCTCGGGTTGATGAACCAGATTATTCATCAAGGCGCCGCGCTGCCCGAGGGCGGCGAATCGCGTGCACAGACCAGGCAGCGCAACAATCGCAGCAGCCAACTGTGGAAGCGTGGGGTGAAGGATTTACCGGATCTGCCCGCGGGGGTGGAGTGCACGGATGTTTCGGATCGCGGCTCCGACGTCACGGAATACATGAGTTATGAGATCGCTGCAGGGCGGCCGTTCATCGTGCGTAGCCAGCACAATCGTCGTTGCGTGGACGAGACGGGTGGAGGGGATATTGAGAAACTCCATACGTATCTGTGTGGCCTGGCGCCTGCGGGCAAGTACCGGTTGACGGTAGGTGCCGAAAAGGGGGGCACGCGAAGCGCCTTGATGGCAGTGAGTTTTGCGAAGGTACAGGTCTTGCCGCCGTGTCAGCCGCGGGGGGATCATGGCGAGGATCCGCTGCCGGTCTGGGGCGTGCGGGTGTGGGAATTGCCGCGACCTGACGGGCCTGGGGCGCAGGGGCCGCTGTTGGAATGGATTCTGCTGACCAATCGCCCGGTTCCCACGATGGAGGCGGCACGGGGCGTGGCGGAGGATTATGCATGCCGGTGGATGGTTGAGGACTTTCACAAGGCGCAAAAGACGGGATGCGGGGTTGAAGCTTTGCAGATGACCACGCGGCATGGCCTGGACAACGCCATCACATTGCTGAGTGTGTTGGCGGTGCACGTGCTCATGTTGCGGTGTTTGGCGCGGGATCCCCAAATGCGTGACGCACCGGCGCGGGCCCACGAAGATCCCCTGAAGGTGAAGCTGGCCGCACGCGCCAGCCGGCATGCCGATTGGAAGCGCATGACGGTCTGGGAATATTATATTGCAGTCGCCCGGCTGGGGGGCTACATGCTCAACCCCCACAAGCGCCCACCAGGGTGGATCATCCTGTGGCGCGGTTACATGCGTCTGGAGGACATGTGTCACGGCGCGCGATTACAGGTTGAAAGATGTGTGTAAACCTAAGGCTTTACATTGCCGCCGGATGCGCCTGCTGGCTGCGAGTTGTTGGCGCCATCGTTTCGTCGCGCCGCGCGCTGCCCGCGCCGAACGCCTCCATAATCGCGCGCAAAAAAAAGCCGTGTGGAGGAGGGTAGGTCCACACGGCCTGGCGGAGGAGGAAACGAGTTTGTCTTGCATCACCCTTCCGTGGCCCCTTGGCCACCTGCACATCCTCGAGGGCGACGCACCAATTTCAATAGCCGTTCGCGGCTAAAATTAGGCTCTCTTCCCGCATGCACTCGCACGCTCTCTTCCCGCATGCTCTCGCACACATGCTCTCTCACACATGCACTCCCGCATGCACTCCCGCATGCATTCCTGCGTTTTTGATTGCGGCTTATCCGCGTGGCCCAACCGCGGGCATTGTCACATCACTTTGTGACGGTATACGGTATTGCAAGCGTCGTGCCAGAATTTAAAACTTCTAAAATTTATCGCAGGCCATTTTGGATCGGCCCATAAAACGCCTAAATATTGGCCTATTGGGCAGCTTGAGTGGTGGAAGTTGAAGCATAGGAATATTTATGATGCCTAGTGCCTATACTCTGCACTGCCAAGGCGACGCAAAAGTGCGCATTTTCGAGGCAGTTGCCCTATAAGAATGGCGTTTTGTGGGGCGGCGTTGCCTCGTCGGCGCAGTTGCCCAAAGCCGCCAGTGCGGCGAAAGTGTAGGCGTTGCCGCCGCTCCGGGCTGCGATCGGTTTTTAGATGGTCTCTGTAAAGGTTGTGTGATCGTTTGGCTTCCACCGGGCAAAATCGAACCGGCGCCTTTGGATATCTCAATCGCGTGGAGCGCGTGGGACTTATCGCGCTGCTTTTGGGCGTCATCATTTTTGGCGGTGTGACGGAGATTCGCTCCGCTTTTCTTAAACGGCGCATGACCGATGTGGATACTTATTTTCGCGCCGCATGGGCCATCCGCGTTCACAAAGACCCCTACAACGTAACGGACAACAATGGCTGGCACTATAACTACCCGCCGCTGTTGGCTGTGGCATTGTGGCCGCTCGCCGATGCGCCGCCGGGCTACGCACGTTCAGGTTTGCTGCCGTATGCCATAAGCGTTGGGATTTGGTATTTTCTCAGCGTGCTGGCCGTGTGGTTTGGGGCCTGCTTCATTGCCCGGGCGTTTGAAAAGACCAGTAGCGATCCGATGGTTCAAATGCAGAAGCGCTACTGCCGGCGCTGGTGGGGTTTGCGGATATTACCGATCGTGATCTGCCTTCCCGCGTTGGGTCGGGCACTCGTGCGTGGGCAGATCAACTGCGTCTTGCTGATGATGTTTTGTTTGGCCGGCGCTGCGCTGGCGTATCGGCGGCAAATCGTGGGGGGCTTCTGGCTCGGCCTGACGGCGGCGATAAAGGTGTTCCCCATTTTCCTTTTGGTTTATGCCGTGTGGCGCGTGCGGTTTCGCATGCTGGTAGGGGCGGCGGCGGCGTTATTGCTGGGGCTTATTATCATTCCGGCTTTGGTCATGGGGCCGCACCATGCCTACACCGCTGGGGCGCGGTTTATGCAGGTGGTAATCGAACCGGCACTCGGCCTGAACCATAACACTTCCCGTGATCGGGAATTGCTGGACGTTAATACCACGGACTCGAATTCTTTTGAGGCGATCATCGATCATACGGTTCATTTTGCGCAGCACGCGCCCCCGCCGGCGCCGTGGATGAAAATAGCGCATTGGGCGATTGCCGGCATTTGTGTATTCATAACCCTTTTGGTGGAATGGCGATCTCGTCGGCATGATCCGCTGCATCGCAATTTATTCCTTGGCGCACTGATTGTGATCATGATGCCCATCGTGCCCATATGCCATCCACATTATTACTGCATGGTGCTGCCGCTGGTTACAACTATGCTGGCGGTGAAGTGGGAAAGGGATCAAAAATTGCCGATCGGCTGGCCATTGGGCTTAGTGCTCGGCTTTTTTGCGATCTCGCACATTCTCACGGTGCTGCCGCCCCCATTTTACATTTTGCGCGGCCTCGGATTGGTAACCTATGCGGCGCTGGTGCTTTGGGCTGCGGCGCTGGTGATGATGTGGCGACTGCCAAAAGTTCAGCCCGCGGCGACGGGCGTTTCGATTCCGTCCCCCGCCTGATTCGCCCGCGCTGGCCGCCGCTGCCAAGCCATCAAGTGCGACGGGTGCAGAATTCGCAACCTTCCGTGCGGCCGGGGGAAATTGCAATTTCGGCCGCCTAATATATCTGCCTTTGTCGTCACTCAATGAAAGGAGTTTCATGCCATGGGGATTGAAGTCGGTTCGCAGGCTCCGGCATTTTCGTTGCCGTCAACTTCTGGGAAAACGCTTTCGCTTGCGCAGCTTAAAGGGAAAAAAGTGGTTCTCTACTTTTATCCAAAGGATGACACCCCGGGCTGCACGAAAGAAGCCTGCGGGTTTCGCGATGATATCGGCGCGCTGAAGGCGGCTGGTGCGGTGATCCTTGGCGTAAGCCCGGATGATGTGGTTAGCCACGAGAAGTTCATCAAAAAATACGATCTCCCCTTTGATCTGCTTGCTGATACGGACCACGCCATCGCCGAAAAATATGGCGTCTGGAAGGAAAAGTCGATGTATGGCAAGAAGTATTTTGGCATTGAACGCACCACCTTTGTCATTGATGGCAAAGGAAAAATCGCGTGCGTGTTTACTAAAGTGAAAGTGGATGAGCACAGTGCAGACGTGCTTGAAGTGCTCAAGGCGATTGATGCGCATGAGGCGCCATAGCAGGCGTGGCGGACGCCGGCAGACACCTTGGCGCATCGCGGGATGCAAGGTCGCGATGGCGGTGGGTCTTGGCGGCCAGCCCGGCTTGGCCGGGGGGCCGGTCGGTAGGCCCGCCTGGGGCGATGGTGGCCCGGGTGGGTGCCCGGTCGATCGGTTGGCTTATGCCGATACACCTAAGTTCAAACGCCGCGCGATAACGCACCGCCGATGGCCGGCGCTGTCCGTCACAATGCGTGCCGGCGAAAACTGTCCGGTGGCCGCGATTAGCTCCGCGGCTTGCTCGGTCTGATCGCATCCTGTTTCCAGCAGCAGATACCCTTCGGCCGCAAGGTAATGGGGGCTGTCGTTAATAATTCTGCCGATAAGTTGCAGGCCGTCGCTGCCGCCATCCAATGCCAGGCGGGGTTCAAAGCGGGAAACCTCCGGCATCAGCGTGTCGATGGCCTGCGATGGGATGTAGGGGGGATTGGCTGTGATCACGTCGAAGCGGCGGGGGGGCGCATCTCCCAGCGCCGCGTAAAGGTCGCCCGAAAAAAAATCCACTCGTTCCGCCAAGCCTATGGCCGCGGCATTATTTTTGGCTATCTGCAATGCCGGATCGCTGATATCGGTTGCGACGGCGCGGGCATCGGGAACATTTTTGATGACCGCGAGGGCGACACACCCGCTGCCGGTGCATAGGTCTAATAAATTTGCGTTGGGCGGGCCGCCCCGCAGAATGCTTACTGCCTGTTCGACCAATGTTTCGGTATCCGGGCGGGGAATAAGCACGGCCGGGCTGACGGAAAACTCCAGCGAAAAAAACCACGCTTTTCCCGTGAGGTAGGCTACGGGTTCCCGCTCGCGCCGTCGCTTGACGAGTTCTTTAAAGGCGCGGATTTTTTCGGCCGGGGCAATTTCATCGTAGCGCGTGTAAAGCGCCATGCGCGAGCAGGCGAGTACATGCGCCAGAAGCAATTCGGCCGAGAGCCGCGGTTCATCAATCTGGTGGGTGGTAAAATATCCGGTGGTCCATGTCAGAAGTTTGCCAATGGGCCATTCGGTGGATTCGGGGACGGCTGTCATGGGAATCTTCTATCACGTCGCGTAATATAAGGAAAGTGCGGCGAACCTTGGGAGCCTGTCCAAGTAATGGCCGGGTTGCGACGGCGATTATTCGGACCGGCTCGCGGCGCCCGCCGTGTTGGAGACCTCCGTATGGCGAAGATTCCCTTTTCAGCGAGCATCGGTCTGCTGCTGGTGCGGATTGCCTTGGCGACAACATTTATCTATCACGGCGGCCAGAAGCTTTTCGGCTGGTTTGGGGGGCCGGGCATGGGGGGCTTTACGCACATGGTGACGAGCATGCATTTGCCGGTGTTGCCACCGACGGTATGGGCCTATATGGCGGCGATTGCCGAGGGCGTGGGCGGATTTATGCTGCTGCCGGGGCTTTTATCCCGATTTTGGGCTTTCGGACTGGTAATTGATATGCTTGTGGCGTTGTATGTTCGTCGCGGTGCGGGCTTAACCGGCACCGAATTGGAGCAGGCACTGCTGGCGTTGGCGGCGGTCGTTCTGCTGGCGGGCCCCGGGCTAATTTCGCTGGATGCGTTGCTGTTTCGCCGGCCGCTGTGGCCGAACCGCGCGGACGCAAAGCCGTAGCAAGCCGCAAGTGGACGGCCTTTTTCGCCCATTGGCCTGCTGTTTGCTCTACTCATTCACAGCTTGGATGAGCGACATGGGTACATCGCTCGTAAGGTGGGGTATGGGGCGGCGTGGTGGCGCCCAGTCTTCGCCATAGCCCGCCATAGCCCGCCAGGGGCCGCCAGGGGCCGCCAGCGTCCGCTAATGGTCGGCGTTTGGCACGCAAGCCGTGGGCGGCGATTTTCCTCGAGTAATGATCTTTAGAAAACCGGATAGGAAGGTCGATATTTACTGGTAATTGCCGTGCACCCGGTTGGCCGACTGCCGCGGGTATCTAGCGCCGCTTGGAACTTATGACAATTTTTATCCGACCGCGGGCCGTGGTTGCCGTAGAGTGGATGTTAGCCAAGTTGGGTTGGCGAAGCGCTGTGGCGCTGGATGCCGATGACCTGAGGCACTGGTTTGTACATATTTTGGATATAAAGATGATGGGTGGAAGCTTTTTCAAACTGCAACCTTATACAAATGGATGCCGGCGGGGCCCCAGCCGATCAGGAAGGGGTACCGCATGACTAACGCCATCGACCCATTCCCTTGGTTTATCAACAAGGATATCGAAATAAAGGTGAGCGGCCGACCGGTGAATATGCATATTCGCTCGTCGGAGTGGAGCGATAGTTGGCGGCCGTTATTGTCGCGCATTCACGACTGCATGCTGCAATATCCGCAGCGAATGGTGGTTGGCGTTGCAGGGCCACCGGCCGCCGGTAAAAGCTATTTCGCAGCGCAACTGGAATGGCTTGCGAACAAGGGCTTCGTTCCCCAGTCGCGTGTGAAAGCCGCTCCGATGGATGGTTTTCATCTTTCACAAGACACGCTGATGCGGCAAAAGATTAACTTTCGCGATGGCACCACGCTGACGCTGGCCCAATGCAAAGGCATTCCGGAAACCTTCGATGTCGCGGCGCTTCGAGATCACCTTATGCTGCTGCGCGACACCTCAACCGAACTCGACTGGCCCGACTACGACCGCACCGTCCATCGTGTGCTGCCGCGAGCGATAAAAATAAAAAAGTCGGACAATCTCATCATCGTCGAGGGAAATTATCTGTTTCTGGATGTTGCCCCCTATGAAAACTTTCCCGGCTTTTTTGATCTGCGGATTTACGTGGATTGCCCCGCGCCGGCGATAATCAGCGGATTGGTCAATCGCCATATGGCCGGGGGCAAAACGCTCGAGGAGTCCAAGGATTGGGTGCGGCGGGTGGACCTGCCCAACGCCCGGCTGATCGAGCGCACGCGTACGGCTGCCGATTTGATCGTCAAACGTGATCAGGAACGCTATATCGCGGAAATCGTCTGGCAGAAAGCCGCCGCCGCCAAGGCTTCGTAAGCTTGGCGTCACATTGGGGGGGGGGGCGAAAAATCACGCCGTCGCAACCCGGCGATTACTCGGGCGGGATCCTTACGTTCCCCCGCCAAAGCGTCGCGCCGTGCTATCATATCGGGTGGTCGTGCTGTGCGCCGCTGTGGGTGGATAGCGCACCGCGGAGCGCACATGAAGTTTGTAAAGATGCAGGGCATCGGCAACGACTATGTTTATGTCGATGCGTTTAATCAAAATATCGATGATCCTGTGAACCTCGCGTGCCGGATGGCGGATCGCCATTTCGGTATTGGCGGCGATGGATTGATTCTGATCGCCCCACCGACTGAGGCGGGCCGGGCACTTGGGGCAAGTGTCCGCATGCGCATGTTCAATGCCGACGGCAGCGAATCTGAGATGTGCGGCAACGGCGTGCGGTGTGTGGCGAAATTTGCCTACGATCGAAGCATCAGTCGTGCCAATCCGATGAAAATTGAGACCGGCCACGGTGTCCTCGCGGTGGATCTTTGGGTGCAGCGGGGAAAGGTATCGCAGGTTTCGGTCAATATGGGTGCACCCATTCTCAAGCCCGCGGATATTCCCGTGCTGCTTACCGGCATGGAACAGGTGGTCGATCATCCATGGGAACATGTATTAAATTTGCGGAAGCTCTCGGCCAACACGGAATGGATAGCCGCCAGTGGGCTTTCAACGACGTTCAGTTGTGTATCCATGGGAAACCCGCACATCGTATTTTATTGTGACGATGTTTCGCGGATACCGTTGGAATTGATCGGCCCGAAGATTGAACGCCACGAATTGTTCCCGCGCCGCGTGAACGTCCATTTTGTCCAGGTGCATAGCCCCGGTGAAATTACCATGCGCACGTGGGAGCGCGGGTCGGGCATTACGATGGCCTGCGGCACCGGCGCATCGGCGGTTTGTGCGGTGGGGGTGTTGACCGGTCGCAGCGAGAATCTGGTGCTGATCGATCTGCCGGGCGGCAGGCTGGCGCTCAAATGGAATCCCGTGGATCAGTGCCTGTATATGACCGGCCCGGCGGTGGAAGTTTTCACGGGCGATTGGCCGGATAATCCTTGATCGCCTTAAAATTCAGGCGGTGTGCGCGGCTTGGCCCATGCGGCCATTTACCAATTTGGCCCATTTGCCCCACAGGCCCGGACGCCATTTTCGGTGCCCCGTGTCGCCAAGCTTGTTGGCTCGGCTGAATAGGGTAAGGTCCAAGGAATGTTTTGACCGGCGGCACTTGGGATGAATTTCACCTCCGACATTTTGACGGCAATCGTGGCCACCAGCCATCCTGCAACCGAGGCGGTGCTTCCGCATTTTGACTGGATACCCACGATTTCCGGCCTCATCCGCGCGGGCGTTCTGCTGCTGCTCGGAGAGATTGCCGCGCTGGTTCTGCTTTGGCGGTTTCGACCGCTTTTGTATCGGGCGCGGATATGGTGGCCTTCCATCGCCGGGGCCCAGTGCATTATTATTTATCTCGCCGCGTGGGCCGTGCATCCACAGCACATGGCGACATCCAGCGATCCGCTCGCATGGTGGGTACGCAGGGTATTTGCGGCGGCTTTGCTGCTGATCACCATCCGCATTATTGATCGCATCGCCCTGGTTCCCGTGCTCACGCGGCGCGGCAAAATTAAGCTGCAGCGGTTTATTCACCAGATCATTCTCGCGATCGTCTATTTATTCAGCGTATTTATTTTTCTCTCCTGGGCCTTCGGGCTGCATATTAATAAATTTCTGGCCGGTTCGGCGATTATTTCCATTGTATTGGGCCTCGCACTCCAGGAGACGCTGAGCAATATTTTCAGCGGCATGGTGATGCAGGCAAGTTCGCCATTTAATATCGGCGATTGGATCGCCTGCGCCGGCGTTGAAGGGCGCGTGGTCGATATGACGTGGCGGGCGGTGACCGTGCTTACGCTTGATGACAATCATGTGCTGATCCCCAACAGCATGATGTCCCGCGATCGCCTCACCAACTATGCGCTTCCGACGGTCGCCACAGCAAGGCTTATCAGAATGGGCATCGACTATCCAAGCCCGCCCGATCAGGTTCGGGATGTGCTGCTGTCCGTCATGAAAGATACGCCCGATATTCTCACCGACCCCGCGCCGCTGGTATTCCTGACCGCCTTTGGTGATTCCTCCATTGAGTACACGCTGAAATTCTGGATCGCCGATCCGGCGCGGCACCCGTTTATCGAAAATCATGTCCGGATGCTCGCCTGGTATCGCGTGCGTAATGCCGGCATGAGTTTCCCCTTCCCCATTCGTACGGTCGAAATGACCGATGCCGCCGCGGGCAAAAAACAATCGGCCGATGCGGCGCTGCAACGGCGCGAGCGCCTGCTCTCGAAAGTGCAACTTCTCGCCGCCCTGACCGAGGAAGAACGGGGCATCCTCGGGCAAAATATGCGGGTGCGTCTTTATGAGGCCGGCCAGATCATCTACCGCCAGGGTGACGTCGGCAACAGCCTCCTGATCGTTGAATCCGGTCAGGTCGAGTTGACGATCGCCGGTGCGGGCAGCCGGCACGTGCATTCGGAGGTGCTTGGCAGCGGCGAATGTTTCGGCGAATTCAGCGCCTGTGTCGGCGGCGCGCGAACGGCCACGGTCAAGGCGGTCGGCGCGACATCCTGCCTCGAGATTGCCAAATCCGCGCTTCATACGGTATTTACCGGAAATGCCGCGGCGATGGAAAAGGTTTCCGCCCTTATCGCCCAAAGGCATGATGCTCGGGCTCGTTTGGTCGAAGAATTGCAGCTTATCGACGATACGCGGGTGCCGCAGGAAACGCTTTACAATTCGCTTTTAGGCCGCATGAAAAAGTTTTTCAATCAGGGTTGAAATGCCGGCCGGAGCGGGGGCGCAGAGCTGTGTTCTTCTCCCCGCGTAAAACAAAAATGGGCGAAAGCCGCGTGGGTTTATGGTCAGGGCGGCCACCAAGACGCAGACAAATTCGGTCGGCGCAAAACGAAAGAGCCTCCCCAAGACCGCGTCTCGTGAGGCTCTTGATACCCTGCCGGAAGGTGGAGCTGATCGGGGGGGAACGTCGGGACCTTGGCGTTTCAGCTCCGGGTGGGGGAATCAACGGTGGCGTCCACCGGGGTGATGCCGTCCGGGCCTTCGCTGGTGCAGAGTAATGGTTCCTGCGTCGGCATTGGCGCCGGCGCTGACGGTTAGCGGTTTGCCGGTATGCCCAAACCCAACACCGCGCTCCATGACCATAATGCGGTATCGGCCCACTGGCGCATTGTTGGCAGTAAATGTGCCATCATCGGCCGTTGCGGTGATGCCGAACACCATTTTGTGCCAATTGGTTTTGCCGGGCTGGGGTTTTTGCCAGCGACCTCGCATCGGTCGGCCGCCGTTCGGAATACGCATGATCCGAACCATCGCCCCCGACACCGGATTGCCATTGGAATCGACCACTTTACCGGAAATGCTGCCGGTTGGCGCCGCCTGAGATTCGGCCGCCCGCGCGATAGAGACATTCCCAAACTGCAGGGCCCCCACACCGCTGAAAAGGCCCACCACTGCCAATGCTGCGATAAGTTTACGCATCGCACACTCCTTAACTAGAACTTTTTACCTTTGGCCGAACGTCGGCCGAAATCGTCTTGAATCAACGAAATATATTCGCCGCTCTCGCGGCTCACAAGCGCCCGCCCGCTTTATGCACATACGCACCATATGCCAGTGAGTTTCAGGATTTTCACATTTTTTCCGGATTCTTACCGCTTACGTTTTTCCACGCCAACCGATAAACTCCCCTTTTTATCGCCCGGCGTGCCTGCAAATGCGTGCATGCACCTTAAGGTTCAATGGGCTGCAATTTATTTCCGGTGAGGCAAGTTGTATGGCTGCCCGGGTTAGCCGCCGCGAGTTCATCATCACCGCGCTGGGGTCGGCTGCGGCCCTCGAGGTCGCCCCACGCCGCGCCGATGGCACCCCACCCTCCGAATCAGGCCCGGAAAGCCAATTCACGCTCACTTGCCAATCAATGGTAAATCCATTCGGTGTGGATGTTGCCGCTCCCATTCTCGGATGGATATATCTTTCCAACCGCCCCGGATACCTGCAATCGGCCTATCAGATTCGCGTCGGGTCTTCGCATGCGAGCCTGAGCGGCGGCGATGCCGATTTATGGAATCCGCAGCGTGTGTTTTCTTCCCAGAGTGTGCAGATTCCTTATCAGGGGGTGCAACTCCTATCCCGACAGACCTGTTTTTGGCAGGTGCGGCTGTGGGATCAGGATGGCACCGCCTCCGATTGGTCGCCGATTGCCCGCTGGACCATGGGCGTGCTTGATCCGCTCGAGTGGACGGCCGACTGGATTACTTCGCCGGTTCTGGAAAAAGTGCACGAACCGCGAAAGATTTGCCAATGGCAAATGCCGCCGCCAAAGTTTGCCCAACACAAGATTTTCTACCGTGTAGCCTTCAACTGGCCCGAAAAACTGCCACCCTGCTTTTTTCATCTTTATGCTGCGGCCCGCGGCCGATCAACCATTTACATCAATGGGAAGAAGGTTGCGACGCAGTCGCATGCGAATGAAATGGTTTGCCATATTGGTACCGGGTCATCGGCCATTCGCGCGGGGAAAAACATCCTCACCATCGCTGCATCACCGCGGGCAAATGCCTGCGTGGCGGCGGGGATCACGCTGGTAAAATTTGGCGGCCGATGGGTGACATTGCCGCTCGACGCATGGAAATGCTGGAATCAGCGTGATGCCGGCTGGCAGCAGGTCGGGTTTGATGATGCCCACTGGGTGCCCTGCCAAGCCGGATATACATTCGGGGATCAACCGTGGGCAACCCCGGACATGAATTTTGACGCCCCGCGCCGCAGCTTTATGCTCCGCCGAGAATTTTTTGTTCGCGGCATCGTCAAGCGCGCGGTGGTGCTGGTTTCCGGTCTGGGCAGTTACGAACTGCGGCTCAATGGGAAAAAAGTCGGCGACCTGCTCCTGACGCCCCAATGGACACAGTACGACAAGCGCGTCGAATACGACATGTTCGACCTTACCAGCGAGCTGCGCGCCGGCCACAACACGCTCGGCGCAATTCTTGGCAATAGCTGGTGGAGCAGCGGCATGGGGCCTGCCCAATCCCAAAGAGCAGCGGCGCCGGGCGAAAACCTGCAATTTTTTTGCGAGTTGCACCTTGAATTCCTCGATGGCGGGCGTCAAACCATTTGCAGCGACAGTTCGTGGATGACCCACCTTTCCCCAATCGTTTCCGACTCGATTTATAATGGCGAAACCTACGACGCACGCCTGGAGATACCCGGCTGGGATCGCCACCCCTTCGACACGTCCAATTGGTTTGCCGCCCAAAGTGTTCAGCGGCGCACGGCCAAAAATTTTTCGGTCCGCATCGGGCCGCCCGTTCGTGTCACGGCCAGACTTTCACCCCAACGCATCACCGAGCCAAAAGATGGCGTTTATGTTATCGACTTTGGCCAAAACCACGCCGGCGTCACCGAGATCAAACTCCATCAGCCGGCCGGTACGCGCATTGAACTGCGCCACGCCGAAAAACTTTTTGCCGGCGGCTTGATCGACAATCGCAATCTGCGCTCCGCCCGCGCTACTGATGTATATATCTGCCGCGGTGGCGCCCCGGAAACCTGGATGCCGCGCTTCACCTATCACGGCTATCGGTACGTGGAAGTGCGCGGCCTCAAGCGTCCGCCGGATCCCGGCATGTTTACCGCCGTGGTATTTCATTCCGACTGCCCCGCCACGGGAACGTTTGCCTGTTCTGATCCGCTGCTTAATGCGGTTCATGCGATGACGCTTTGGGGTCAGCGGTCAAATTTTATGACGATCAGCACCGACTGCCCCCAGCGCGATGAGCGCTTGGGATGGATGGGTGATGGCCTGGATTTTTCCCGGCTCGCGTGCTGGAATCAAAACACGGCGGCCTTCTATCGCAAGTGGACGCGGGATATGGCCGATGCCGTGGTCGAAACGCACTCCGAGACGGCCGACCGCAGCTCCGCGTCCCCTGGGGGCCCTGCTGAACAAGCGCTTCCCACCGTTTATGCGCCGACGCTGGCGAGCGCGCCGGCCGGCTGCCCCGGCTGGTCGGACGCCATCACCATCGTTCCGTATACCAGCTATCTGTTCAATGCGGACAAACTGGGGCTGGAGATGGCCTATCCGGCCATGCGCGCCTGGAGCAACTACATCCTGGCCCATCTAAAGGATGGCCTCTTTTTGCACCCCACTTACGGCGACTGGCTTGCACTGGCGCCGACGCCGTGGCAATTAATCAGTGCGGCCATGGCACAGCGGTCGGTGCGAATCACCGCCAAGGTCGCCGCCATCATCGCGCACGACGACGCCGGTCGCTTCGAGCAAGCTGCCGCAGAAATGATTCGCCCCTTCAACGCCAAATTTTTAAATTCCATGACACTCGAGTACGGCAATGGGTCGCAGTGTTCCAATATTCTTCCGCTGGCATTTGGCCTTACTCCCCACGAAATGCAGGCAGGGGTGGCGCAGAATGTCGCTCAGGATATTGTTGCCCGCGGCTATCGGCTTTCCACGGGGTTCGTCGGCACGCCGCACCTGCTCGCGGTGCTTTCGCGTTTTGGCCATAAGCGGCTGGCCGCCCGCATCCTTTCGAGCCGCCGCTATCCATCCCTCGGATATATGTTGGCAAAAGGTTGCACCACCGCCACCGAGCGCTGGGATTTTGATCGCCACGGGCCGGAGATGAATTCACTCAACCATTTTGCGCTCGGCTCGATGGCGAGTTGGCTTTATGAATCGCTGCTCGGTGTCGAGCCCGATCCTGTGGCGCCGGGATTCAAACACTTTTTCATCCGGCCGCTTTTTGCAAAAAACCTCGTTCACGCCGCCATGTCCCACTTGTCGCCATATGGGCCTATCGCCTGCCGATGGCAGCGCAGGGCAAACCGGCTGATGATCGCCGTGCGCGTGCCGTCCAATGCTGCGGCGACCATCGAACTTCCGCTCGATGATCCCGACACCGCATGGGTCACGGCCAACGGTCAGACCATACTGCGGGGCTCAGCGGCTATGAATCGGCCCAATATAAAAGCCTTATCCATAAGCGTCGGCCACGCGGCATACCGCTTAGGTGCGGGGGATTTCAACTTTGAAATACGCTCGGGCTGACCGTGGTATCTTTTGCGGATGCCGTTATTTTGCGAAACACTTATCGGCCTTGGGCGAAGCAGCGTTAGAATGCGCATAGACGAAGCGGGCGCCAAAAACTTCATTGGCTTGACGTATCGACGCTTCTGCGGTTTATTACGCGTAACCGGCCTTGGTGTTATAAGAGGCGTCGTGCTGCAGGTGGCGGGTAAGTTTTCAGGCGGATGGCGTTACACGATAATTTGGCAGCACCAGCGAATCGAATTTCAAAGCGGGTTACCATTCGATGCGGCCATTGAAACCGATGGCTGCGGAGTAGAGACGGGCAAAAGTTTTGCGGCTATCCTACCAGCTTAGGGTGGTAGTCGGTTCGTGTTTGTCGGAGGTTACTATGCCGCGAACGCAGCTCGCGTGGGGTATAGATGTAGGAACGACCGCGCTCAAGGCTGTGCAATTGCGCCGTGAGGGGGAGAAGGTTTTTCTCGAGGCGATCGAGATTCTTGAGCACAGCCGCTTTCTTACCGAACCCGACGTGGATCAAAAAGAAACGGTGCGCGACACCCTTTCCCGGTTTCTGGAAAAGCACGTTCTTCGGGGCCAGCAGGTGTTTGTGGGCTCGTCGGGTGCGGCGAGCTTCTCGCGGTTTGTTAAGCTGCCGCCCGTTGAACCGCGAAAGATCCCGGACATTGTCCGCTTTGAGGCCATTCAGCAGATACCCTTCCCGTTGGATCAGGTCAACTGGGGGTATCACAGCTTTCGCAATGCCGACAGCCCCGATGTTGAAATCGGCATTTTCGCCATCAAAACCGATTTGGTAACCAAACTGCTCGCGGATTTTCGCGCCTTGGGCATCACCGTACACGGCGTTCAAATTATGCCGCTCGCGGTTTGCAATGCATTGATGTTTGAGGGCCGCGGCGTTGAAAAAAGTGCCATTATTCTGGACGTGGGCGCCGACCATACCGACCTGATCATTTTGGATCAGGGCCGCTTGTGGCTGCGAAATATCAATATTGGTGGAAATACCTTTACCGAATCGCTGACCAAAAATTTCCAGCTCCCCTTCGCCAAGGCCGAGAATCTTAAAAAAACCGCCGCCACCAGCAAATATGCCCGTGAAATATACCAATCCATGCGGCCCACCTTTTCCGATGTGGTGCTCGAAGTGCAGCGATCCATCGGCTATTACAACAGCAGCCATCGCGAAAGCCGCCTCGAACAGGTGGTGGGCCTTGGCGGCGGCTTTAAGTTGTCCAACATGCAAAAATATCTGACGCAGAACCTTAGCATGGAGGTTCAGCGGCTGGATAATTTCAGCAAGATCGAGGCCGATTCTCGAATTGCCGCCGGCCTCAGTGATCAGGTGCAGCTGCTTGCCGGAGCATACGGCCTCGCCCTTCAGGGTGTGGGCTTGGCAACCATTAATACCAATCTGCTTCCCCAGGAAATCGCCCGCCAAATGCTGTGGAAGAAAAAAACGCCATGGTTTGCAGCGACGGCGGCAGCGGTGTTACTTGGCACGCTGCTCGCGGGCACCCGCTACTATATTGATGCATCGAGTTACGCCGCAAGCATGCGCCCGAGCCGGCAAGCCACCAATCAGCAGCGGCTCGGTCAGGCCAATACATGGCAGCAGTCTTACAGTGCCATCAGCAACACCTATCTGCAGAACCGGGCGAAAATCAGCTCGGTTTTGGGCCTTGAATCCGATCGCATGCTGTGGCCCAGAATTATCACCACACTTTATGATGCGCTGCCGCAGGCCGCCACCCAGGCGGTGGCCACCTCCCAGCCCGCAGCGACTGCCCCCGCGACTGCACCTGCGGTGCCCCACACCTATGCCATTATGCTCCAATCGATTGAAAGCCATTATTCGCGACTGATGACGGTTGGCAATCGCAATGCTGCCGGAGGGGCGGCGGCGGCTGCACCCCAGTCGTTTACGCCGGGCGCCACCATGCAGCAGGCCGAGACCATGGGGCCCGCCGGCCCCGGATTTCAGGTGAGCATCGTCGGCTATACCACGTCGCCGCACAGCCAACTCTACGCCGTGCTGGAAAATTATCGCGATCGGCTTAAGCGCATCGCGCCGGAGAATGGCCACGCACTCCCGTTCTACATTGTTATTCCTCGCAACGATTTGGAATACAGCCGCATCGGCAGCAGCCGGTCCGGTACAGCCGTTGGCTTCAGGCCGTGGGGAAGCCGATTGGGGCCTTTTGCCAATGTGTTCCTCAATCAATTTCTGCCGCCGCAGGCCAAGATCAAAAAAGCGATCCATCGCCCGACGTTTGAATCCAACTTCAACCCGAGCAATCAATTTGCCAATCCGCCCTTGCCGCAATTTAACGGCATGCCGGGGTATGGGGGCGCACCATTTGGCGCAGGGTATTCCTATCAGGGAACCAGCTCAGCCAAATTGGGCATTATCAATCCGGATAATAAAAAGTCGCTGGCCAACGCGTGGGCGTTCCGTCTGAAAATTCTCATTTTTTTGAGGCGGTGACGCATGATCATAAAGTCTCCACGCCCCGCCATCGGTGAGCGTTCAACCAATACCTTGCCCCCGCCGGGCAATACGGCCGATGGCCGGACCGGGCACTCGCGGAGGTCGAAATGAAGTTCGTCAAGTCTAATATTTTGCCCATCGTCTGCGGCCTCGTGGTGCTGCTGTCGGTGGTAGCGCTTTTTTATCCCATCGGCAAGAATGAAAAGCTTCTGCGAAAAAAGATGCGCGAATCGCTTTCCAAGGTAAGCCTTGCGGAAAGCCTTTCGAGCAATTCTGTGCACATTCCCGGCGAGCCGGTTTACACCGGACCAATTGTTCCTGCGGTGATCAATGCCAAGCGCCGCGCTCAGATGCACCTTGCGGCACAGGTTCGGGGGATTGATAAGCTCTACGCCGCCCTCAATGCACGCGGTCGCGTGGTGTTTATCTCTCGCACACGGGTGGTTCCGCTGCTTGGGGATCACCGTTTGGGATCTCATATCCTGCCCCACATCCCGCGGAATTTGGTCGTTCGTGGAAATTTTCGCAGTGCCTATCTTGGCCTTTTCGCCATGCGTGGCGCGAATTCCTATTCCTGGCTGACGCAATTGCAGGCCGGTACTCCCCCCTCGCAGCGCGTCATTCAGCGACAGGTGAAAGCCCGCCTGCGGGCCATCGAGGCGTCACTGCCGCAGGGAGCTGCCGGCAGCGGCGCAAGCACCGGGCAGGAGAGGTCGCTCGTTGCCCAGATTACTAAAAAGCTGGTTTACGAAACCGCCCTTCACTGCCGCGTTTATGCCAACCGATCTTGCTTCCAGATGCGCTCCGATCTCGCCAGCGGCCAGCCGCTGCCGCATTCAACGCAGGTCTATGAGGGCGTCGTTGACTCCTGGTTGCAGCAGGATGTGGTCAATGCCATCAATCTGCTCGACCGCAACAGCGCCAATGTGGCCCACTCGCCCGTCAAGCGCCTGATTCATATTTACATTGGGTCCGCTGCGGCGGGGGAAATGATTTCGGCGGGCTCTGCTATGCCCAATGTCCCCGAGGCGGTCGGCGAAGGCGGTCTGTTTCTCTCGGCCAACCACAGCACCGCTTCTTCCGGTTCTTCAGCACCCTCGCCCGCCTTTGGCGCTGGCTACGGGCCGGCAGCATATATCCCACCAAATATGCCCCGACCCCCAATGTATCCTGGGATGATGCCCCCGAATATGAATCCGGAAGCCGCCGTATCGACTGCGCAGGCAGGGCCTGAAACACCCCTCACGCATATCACCAGCAATCCGCATTATCAGGTGACCTTAATGGCCGTGAGTGTGGACGTGGTCCCCTCCGATCTCAATGCTTTTATTGACGCACTGTACAGGCAAAATATTGGCTACACCGTATTGAAAGTGAATATTCACACCGTTGATCCCATTCACGCACTGACCAGCGGGTATGTTTTCGGCAAAGTTCCGGTTGTTCGGGCCGATATCCTTCTGCAGGCGATATTTCTTTCCAGCTGGAATAAGAAGATAATGCCCAGCCACTACAAGCGGGAGCTCGGCCTGACCGCCGCGCAGAACACGCAGAACAATTGATACGCGCCGATTCGCGCGTTATCCAGAGGACACAGGTGTATGAAAAACAAAGCCATGGAAACGATGGAAAGGCACGTCGAAAAGGTGGTCTTCGCCGTTGGCGTCATCTTTGTCGGCTGGATCGCCTATCACAACTTCGTCGGAAGCCCCAATGCGGTTCATTTAGATAATGGTACCGGACCGAAGGTTGCCCCCTCACGCGTCGGCTCCAAAATTACCGACGCGGTTGATCATCTATGGCATCAGATTCACCTTGCCCGAAAGGTTTCGTTCCGCCATATCCGTCGCGAAAATTTTGTCCTGCAACTTCGCGATACCCAAATTCAGCCCCTTCCATCCACGCTACTCGCCATGAGCACCGCCCGGTTCGCCCCGCTGAACTCCGATATTGAAGCCACGGGCCTCAGTCAGATCAGCGGCCTCGTGTTTCGCAGCCCGGTGGTTCCCCCCTTGGCCAAACCTACCGCCGTGCAGGGCCGCGGCGTCGCGCTGGTGTCAACCACCAAGACCAAAGATGTCGTTTGGGTAAAATTAAAGGGAATTTTCCCCACCAAAAAATGGCTTAACTCCATGGCCAGCACCGTCGGACTGAAAAGCAACGAGGCCGCACTCCCGAGTGGCTACCGAAAAACCGTCATTTACCGAGTTGAAGTGCGTCGCCAGGCATTGGAGCCCAGTGGGGCATGGGGGTTATGGAAGATCGTACCGGGCACCTACATCAAAGCGCTTCCGGTGGTCGATATGGCAGCGCTGGGTCCCAACGGGCGCCTGGCCGCAGGCGAGGCCATCAAGACGGACCAGCAGCGCATCACTGACCCGGCGTTCTACACGCTTGAACATATCACCCGACGTATCAAGCCGAAGGCTGCAACGCCTGCGGCACCGCCGGTGAACCGCCCCTTCAGACCACCGGGCGGCGTACAGGCACCGAACTTTGGTCCGCCGATGGTCCCCTTTAGTGGCGGTGGTGGAGGCGGTGGTGCTGGCGGCGGCTACGCGCCACCGAATATGGCCCAGATACAGCGTATGGTTCAGCGGCAACAACGCCTGATGAGAGAGCAGGAGCAGCAAGCCCGCGCCGCAGAACAGGCGGCCGCCAATGGACAGCCCACTGGAATGCCCTACAACCCCGCCCTGCTCGCCCAGCAGCAGGGATATGGTGGTATGGGTATTGCGGCAACTCCGGGCGCCCTTTCACCCACTGCCAATCGGCCGCTGCGATTTTTTGACACCAGTGTTACCCCCGGACAAACTTACCGCTACGAAATTCGCGTCAAGATGCTCAATCCTGTTTACAAAGTGGGATTTCACCTCACCGATCCCGGCGTCGCCCATGAGCCTTGGCTGGTAAGCGACTGGAGTGCTCCATCCAACCGCATCCATGTCAGCGCCAACCTTTATTTTTATCTCATCAGCGGCCAGATCAACAACGATCAAGTCGATTTCCGCATTTTCAAATGGGTGCACGGTATCTGGTCGGTTACCAGCGAGTATGTTTCACCCGGACAACCGATCGGCAACCGCCAATCGATACCCATGGTGGATCCCAAGACCGGTAATCTGGTGCCCACGCTTATCAACTTCAACACCGGCTACTCTTTGGTCGATGCCCATACCGGTACCAATGGCTCGATCGGTGTCGTGGTGCTATCACCCCACGGCCAGCTGGAAGTCCGAAATTCCGAAATCGACGCCACCGATCCGGAGCAGCAAAAGCTTATTACCGCCACGATTCAGACGGGCACGCCGGGATCAGGTTCGGCCAATAATGCGGCGGCCCAATAGCCTATGTGTGGATCAGGGGATATGCCGACGATGGAAAATTCATGCCGGGCAAATGGGTGCGGGTTGCAAGCCCTTACGCAGGCATTTAGGATACGCTCCGTCCTTGGCGTTGGCGGTGCCGATGATAATTGGCCTCAGGGCATCTCGGCACCCATGAGGCGGCATATTTAGAAATGGCTTAATATCGACAGCTCCATGTGTCGCTTTGGGCCGTGGGTTGTCGATCTGGCGTAGAAGCATTTGAAGTTTTTTCGGTGATGAGGAGTAGCGTCTTGAATAAACAGACTCGCTCGCGAATGGTTTCTCTCGCGATTACCAGCGTTATGCTAGGTGCCGGCGTGCCCCTTATCTCATACGCTTTTGCCGACGCACAAACCTCTCCGGCGCAGACCATCCTGACCCGAGGCGAAAAACTTATCGCCCAGCGGCAGTTTGGCTCGGCCAAAAAAGTTTTGTTGTCGATCAACCCCGCGCAGCTCTCATCGGCGGACCGCGCCTCGCTCGTTAGCCTGCTGCAAAAGGCGGATGTCGGGCTGTCGGATCAATCCACCGTCAATACCATCTTTGAAAACGCCCAGGCATCACTCGCCGACGGCCACCTCGCGCATGCCGTTCAACTTTATCGTGTGGTCGAGGCCTCGCCCAGTGCGCCCCCCGAGTTGATTCGCGAGGCCAAGGATAATCTCGTGCTCGCTCAGGCCAAGCAGGCAGCCATGCTCGGCAGCATGCAGACCCTTCTGGCAAAGGCCAAGGCGGCCTACGCATCCGGCAATCTCGATCAGGCCTCCAATGATTTGCGTCAGATACAGGTGTCAGGCGTCGATCTTGGTAGCCAAAGTCAGGCCGTTCCCCATTACCAGTATCTCATCGCGCAAAAACGCCTCAGCGCGACGATGGCAACGGCTGCCGTTAAGCCCCCCGCACCGATGACGCCAGCGGCGATGAAGCCAGCACCCATGAAACCAGCACCTATGGTTGCGGAAAAGGCACCTGTAACACCGGTGAATACCCCCAAGCCGGCCGCCCCGATGACCAACACCAGCACCCCCGCCGTCGCGATCGCCACGCCGAATAACAGCCAAATCCTTGCTGAGCAACACGCACAGGCGGAAAAACTCGCTGCCCAGGAAGCGGCGCAGAGGGCTGCCGCCCGCGAACACGCCGCCCAGGTAGCACTAGCGGCCCAATTGGCCACCGCTGAAATGCATGCGGAAACAGCACGAGCGGCCATGGCCGCTCAAATGGCAGCAGCCGAAAAGAAAGCCGCTGCGCATAAACTGATGGAACAAAAAATGGCTGCCGAAGCGGCCGCGAAAAAAGTCGCCATGCAGCAAGCCGCCGCCAAAGCCACACAGCAGGCAATGGCCGCCCATATGGCTCAAGAGCAGCAAGCCCACGAATTGTTAGTGCGAAAGGAAAAGGCCGCCGAGGCCGCCGCCGAGGCCGCCCGTCTCAAGGCCGCTAAGCCGATGGCGCCCGCCGCTCCCGTCGCCGTCGTGGCCGTTGTACCCGCTACCAAGCCTGTCGAAGAAGGAAAACCGATGAATGCAATGCCTCCCGCCCCCGCTGCCAAGCAG
>JAJZGD010000156.1 GCA_021804985.1 Planctomycetota bacterium | reverse complement strand
TACCGCAGATCGTAAAACGTCTGCACCAGCCAATCCGCCTCCTGCAGGTCAACGCCCGTGATCAGGCTCAGCTCACGCACATATTCCAGCGGTGTCTGTTCGGCAGATCGCTCGCCGCCGAGCTTATGCAGGATGTGCATCATGCGATCGACAAATGCCAGATCGCGGGCCATCTTGCGCTGCACGCGGGGGTCCATGTGCCGGACGATTTCAGCGACCACCCCTTTGCCGCGCCGCAGCCGCCGGCCCAGAAAAATACCCGCGCCCAACAACGCGAAGAATAGCAGCACGGCCAGTATTTTGGCCCAAAGCGCACGCCGTACGATCTGGCCGGCGATCATTAATTTCGCGCCGATGAAGTGAAAAAAAGTGGCGACTGTCTGGAAGCACGCCTCAAAAAATAGAACCACCTTATGAATAATATTTACCCGCATAGAATTATTAAACGCGATGATGCTTTGCAGCCATTGCAGGCGAATCCATTCAATGAAATCCGTTAATTGGCTGTACCAGCGAATGGGCTGCTGCACGCTGGTAAGGCTGCTTGCCGGCGACGGGTCATAGGAAACCCAGCCGTGATGGGGTATCCAAACCTGCACCCAGGCATGTGCAAATTTCTGCCGCACCACGTAATACCCGGCGATGGGGTTGTAGTCGCCGCCGTGATAGCCGGTCACGATACGCGCTGGAATATCAACGCTGCGGCAGAACATCACCATGGCTGAGGCGAAATATTCACAGTACCCGCCGATCTTGCGTTTATTGAGCAAAAAATCCTCCGTCGGATCGATGTGCGGATTCACCGGCGTCATATCAAAAGAGTAGGGATAATGCGTGCGGAGATACGAGCAGAACCGGTTGGCGAGAAGGGTGTACCGTTGGGTTATATTTTTGGCGGTGATGGGTGTCTTAAGCAGGGGCCCTGCGATACGTTTGGCCATCGCCACAATTGGCGGGGCAATCGGGGCGGAAACAATCTCGCGATAACCGCGCAGCGATGGGAACACCGTGTACTCGACAACATAAGGAAACAGCCTGGGATTTGCCGGCCCGATGAGCACGGAATTGAATTTGCGCGGCGTCCGCACGTCGTAATGCAAATTGGCGTGGGCCGGCCCGGTGTAAACCAGCGTGCCGTCGGCCAGGCGCGTGATCTGTGTGGATCGACTGCATTTAAAGGCCACGGCTGGTGCCTGACTAAAAAGTGTGTCGTCGGGCACATCATTGAGTGTGAAGTGATCCGTCACCATTCCCGTGTGCTTATAGTCGCCGGGGTTTGCGAGCTGGCTCCATACATTGGCGGGGGCATGCAGAGAGATGTAGCTTTGGTGCGAGTTTGAAGATCGCACCCATTGATGCTGCCGCGCCATATAAACATCCAAGGTGGAACCCATAAAATAAGGTTGATACGCCTCGTTGCCGATGTTTTTCCCGTCGCGGGTAACCCGCACTTCCGCCACGATGGCATTGCTTTGATGCAGATGGCCGAGCTGGCCCAACGTGACGCGATTGGTAAAGCCGGTCTCGACCGGGCCGGTGCCAATTCGCCATGAGGCCAGGATGCCGGGCACGCCGGTGCGCGGGAAAAGCACAAAGATGCCGCACGCAAAGACAAACAGGAAGACCGCCGCCGACCATGTGATACGCCGGAGGTCCCGGGCGATAACCGTCTGATGGGTGGGGTCCTGCATCATTTTATCGGGGGAGGCTTTTCGTCGGAGTGCGGCATGGGTTTCGGCCTGCAGATGAAATATCAGGCTTACATAAAGCCCCATGCCCAGGTACACCAAAAGGATCACCGCAAAGATGGGGGACGTGGTAAGGATGGCGCCGGACAAAATCAGCAGAAGGCTTAGGATAAGCAGTTGGCCGTAGTCGCGATTGGTCTTTTTTTCCAGCAGCTTGCACATGATCAGGCCGGTCATGAAATGGCCGAGGCCGAGCAGCAAATTGGGCTGCCGATCAATGACAAGTTCCCAGAAGAGCCAAAATGCGACAAACATGACGCCGACATTGATCAGCCAGCGCGGAAATGGCGTGGAGCCGGTCGATTCGACCAGCCACCAGCTAAGGCCCCATACCATGACGGCAAATGCGAGCAGGCCAAAATCGCGCGCGGCGTAGTTAAAACCCACGACGCTCAGCAGCACCACGATGTATGCGAGCAGTTTAAAGCGGTCAAGAAAACGCATGGGCGCTCGTCATGAAATCCGTAAAACCATCACCCTTTTCCACAGCGCCGTGCATGGGCCACGGCATATTGTGGCACCGCTGCGGATTTTCTCAGCCAGCCGGGAATTTATCGGCTTAATCGTCGCCGGGGCATCACGGGCCTTGTGGTCTCGCATGTTGCCATTGGGCGCCTCCGACAGGGGCCAATGCACCGTTATGCTATCGGACCAAAGCGGCGTGCTGTTCTTCCAGTTTTTTGAGCGATCGCGGCAATTCAAAGTGCATGTCTTCATCGGTAACGTGGCGATGTTCAACGGTTGCACCGTAGCGGTCTTGAAGAAGTTTGACGATTTCCTGAACCAGGTCTTCCGGGGCCGAGGCGCCGGCGGTAATCAGCACGGTTTGAACATTGGTAAACCAGTTGTGATCGATACCGGTGGCATCATCCACCAGGTACCCATGCGTGCCGCGATTCTCAGCCATTTCGACCAGACGTTTGGAGTTGGAACTATTTTGGCTTCCCACCACGAGAACTAAGTCGCATTCCGGGGCAAGTTTCTGGACGGCCGTCTGGCGATTGGTGGTGGCGTAGCAGATATCTTCTTTCGGCGGGGCCTGAATGCGGGGAAATTTGGCCTTGAGCGCGGATATGATTTTCGATGCATCATCCAGGCTTAAAGTGGTTTGGGTCAGATACGCAATGCGATGATCGCCGGGGATGTCGATGCCGGAAACATCCTCGACACTTTCGCAAATAAGAATGGCGTCGGGCGCCTCGCCCAAGGTGCCGACAACCTCATCATGATCTGCATGTCCGATAAGCACGATGGTAAATTTTTGGCGGGCATAACGGATGGCTTCATTATGAACCTTGGTCACCAACGGGCAGGTGGCATCAACCTGAACAAGCCCGCGTGCGGTGGCGCGCTGGCGAATTTCGGGCGAAACCCCATGCGCACTGTAAACGACGGTTGCGCCCGATGGAACCTCATCGATGGTGTCGACAAAAATGGCTCCCTGCCGGATAAATCGCTCCACGACATGCCGATTGTGCACAATTTCGTGGTATACGTAAACCGGCGCCCCGCGCAGCTGAAGCACCCGCTCCACGCATTCAATGGCCATATTCACACCGGCGCAAAAGCCACGCGGATTGGCGAGCAGTATCTTCATCCGACAAATCTCCGTGTATCATATTAGTTGCGGGCCCACCAGGACCACGCCGCAGCACGTCCCAGCGCCCAGCCGGGCTGGTAAAACGTTGCCATCGGCTTGCGCCGCTGACCTGCCCTTGCAACAGTTTAATCCGGTGGGGCCGCTTGGCAAAGCCGATGCTGTCCACCGGTTTACGCGCAGGAGTGCCAGCTCATCGATACCCACATCATAGGCACAAGCAGGGAGGAAGGGCCGGCACCCCGGGCGGCGATCCCTCCCACCGTCGATGCGGCATTTAAGCCGCTGGCCGATCCGGCTGCCGCCCGGCAATACACGTGGGCCTTGGCGCACGAGCATTATGAAAATTTCACAGTGGTTTCAAAATTGGTGCCGCGCCGCCTCAGGCAGGATTTTTGCAATATTTACGCCTTTTGCCGCACCGCCGATGATCTCGGCGATGAAGTGGGGGATAAATCGCTGGCGCTGAAATACCTGGCCGATTTTCGCAGCCAGACGCTCGCCTGCTACCAGGGCCGCACCGATACCGCGGTATTTACCGCACTAAAATCCACCATCGATCAATTTCAGATACCCATAAAGCCGTTTATCGATCTTATTGACGCCTTTGAACAGGATCAGCGGATAACCCGTTATCCGGATTTTCCGTCGGTGCTCGACTACTGCACCCGCAGCGCCAACCCGGTTGGCCACCTGGTGCTGTACCTCAGCGGCTATCGCGACGCGGAGCGGCAGGCCCTGGCCGATAAAACCTGCACCGCCCTGCAACTTGCCAACTTCTGGCAGGACATTCGGCGAGACATGCTCGAGCGGGATCGCATCTACCTTCCCGCCGACTCAATGGCCCGTTTCAGCGTAAGCCCTCAAGATATTGCCCTCGGGCGGTGCACCCCCGGCTTTCGAGAAATGCTGCACTTTGAGGTGGATCGCTGCGCGACGCTCTTTGAACAGGGCAACGCCCTGCTGCCAATGATCAAATCGCCGCTGCGCCAGCAGATTTCACTTTTTGGCAGCGGCGGTAAGGCTGTGCTGGCGGCAATCCGTCGGCAGAATTACGATACGCTTAGTCGGCGTCCGGTGGTATCCCGCGGGGCCAAGTTCCGGCTCTTTATACGCGCGTTGTCGGCCATGGGCGCCGCCACATTTAGAAGCTGATATAGGTAGACTTCTGCATGTCTGAATTGCTTGTCGCCGATTTTGGAATTGACCCGGCCCTGTTGGCCCCATCCCAACGGTTCTGCGCGGAAATAACCCGGGAGCAGGCAAAAAATTTCTTTTATGGTTTACGCCTTCTGCCCCCCGGCAAGCGTGACGGCATGTTCGCTCTGTATGCCTACATGCGCTATGCCGATGACCTGGCGGACGATGCCACGCAAACCGACCTTCAAGCCCGCATGGCAAATCTTGAGCAGCTTCGCACCGAAACCCGCCGCGCTCTCGCCGCGACCACGCCGAGCACCCACCCCTGGCGCGGATGGCCTGCCCTTACGGATTGCGCCCGACGATTTAATATTCCACTGAGCCTGTTTGATGCCATGATCGAAGGACAGCTGCAGGACCTCGATTTTCATATTCCCAAAACGTTTGAAGACCTTACGGAGTATTGTTATCGCGTGGCGGGCGTTGTGGGCCTCGCGAGCCTGCATGTGTGGGGTTACACCGGCGGCCATCCGACCGAACGCCTGGCGATCGATCGGGGCATTGCCTTTCAACTCACCAACGTTATCCGCGACGTGCGGGAAGATGCCGGGCGCGGCCGCTGCTATCTTCCCATGGAAGATCTGGCCCGCTTCGGCGTTCGCTCGGCGTGGCTGGGCAATGGCCTGGCAAGCAATGAAATACTTTCGCTGCTGAATTTTGAAATCAGCCGGGCCGTGAAATTTTTCGATTCTTCCGCGCCGCTGGAGAGCTATCTTTCGGCTGACAGTCGGCCGGCACTCATGGCGATGACGGGCATATACCGCGGCATTCTGGATAAAATTGCGTACAGCCCGATGGACGTTTTAACGCGCCGAGTACGCCTGAGCGCCCTGCAGAAGTTGCTCATCGCATGGCGCACCACCCGAGCTCGGCGGATTAGTGCCCGGACATGAGCATCACGCCGGAACTGCCCTCTATTAAATCGGCCGATACCGTTTTTGGTGTTCCCGGCATGGCTGCGCAAGCGAAAACGGCCGGCGATCGCTGGCAGTCGCGGGCGGCGCCGGTTGTGATCATCGGTGGTGGACTTGCCGGTATCGCGGCCGCCGTCGCGCTCGAAACCGCCGGCGTACCGGTCATTTTGCTTGAGGCACGCCGCGATCTTGGCGGCCGGGCGGGCAGCTTTCAGGAACCGCAGTCGCAAGCGCTGCTCGACAACTGCCAACATGTGCTGCTCGGCTGCTGCACCAATCTGATTGACCTTTATCGGCGGCTGGGGGTAGGCGATAAAATCCGCTGGTACAAGCGGGTGCATTATCTCGATGACAAGGGGCGGCATTACAGCCTGTGGTCGGTGCCCGGGCTTCCGGCGCCGCTGCATTTAGGGCCGGCCATGGTGCTGTTCGGCCTGCTGACGCTTTCCGAGCGGTTGAGCGTGGCGCATGCCATGCGGGCGATGATGCGCATGGGGCGCAGCGGCCGTTCGCTGCTCGAGGGGATAACCTTCGGCCAATGGCTCGCCCGGCACCATCAGTCGGCAGCGGTGATCCATAAATTTTATGATCCGGTGGTTATCAGCGCCCTGAATGAAGATACACGCCGCGCCGGGGCCTTGTATGCCATTGAGGTTTTTCAGGAAGCGATGCTGCGCCATCATCGCGGATATATGCTCGGCCTGCCCGATTGCCCGCTCCAGATGCTTTACGCCCGCAAACCCTGCCGCGATGTGCGCTTTGCGGCGCGGGTTGGCGAAATTATTTTTGACGGACGTTCAGTGCAGGCGGTTCGCACGACGACCGGAGAACGAATCGCGGCGGCGGCGGTGATCATGGCCACCAATCATCACGCCGTACAAAAGCTGATCCCCCCGGATCGCCGGGGAATGGATGCCAGATTTTCCGGCCTGAGCAAACTTGAAAGCGTGCCGATTTTGGGCGCTCACCTCTGGTTCGATCGCCCCATCATGCACCTGCCCCATGCGGCTTTGATTGATGGCCCGCTGCAATGGCTGTTTCGCAAGGATGCCCGCGGCACTAATATTCACGGCGTCATCAGTGCGGCCCGAGAGTGGGTAGATACGCCTCATGATCATTGCGCTTCGCTCTTTGAACATCAGCTGCAAAAAATATTCCGCATGCCAGACGCCCGCCTCGTGAAATACCGCATCATCGTGGAGAAGCGGGCCACTTTTTCCCCGGCGGCGGGCATCGATCAATTTCGCCCCGCGCAGGCGCCGCCCGCGGCCGGTATTGAAAATCTTTTTCTCGCCGGTGATTACACGCGCACCGGCTGGCCCGCCACCATGGAAGGGGCGGTGCGCAGCGGGTATCTGGCGGCCGGGGCGCTGCTGGCATCGCTCCCCAATTTTGCCAATGTTCCGATGCCGCTGCCCGCTGATTTGCCGTTTGAATTTTCGGCGCGATGCTTATCCGGCCCCGACTGACCGCCCCGGCCGACCTCTACTACCGGCCGGCCCGAGCATACGCGCCCAAAAAAGACACGCCCAGCCTGACCGGGCCGAACACCGGCACGTTGGCCGCGGCGGAGGGATCGCAGGCTGGCCGGCGTAGGGCGTCGTCCCCGTCGTCGTCGTCGTCGTCTCTGCGTCTTCCATTCTCTTAATACGATAAAAATTAATTACATCATGCCGCCCCGTCATTTAGCCGGCGGCATGGTGCCGCCGCGCTTCGTCGTGGTCTCTGCGTCTCCCCTTCTCTGCGTGAGATATTAAATAATTTCATCATGCCGGAGGCATGATTCCGTAAATTAACTAAAACGCCGGTTGTCTCACGCAGAGGCGCAGCCGCGAGATCGCGCCATTTAGCCGCGGGCATTGTGCCCGCGCGTCCCCTCTCTGCGTGCGGGATAAGGGGTTCTGTAAATGTGATGCAGGCGTCCCGCCTGCTTGTCGGCGCCATTTAGCCGGCCAGCATAGGAGCCTGTCCGAGTAATCGCCGGGTTGCGACGGCGTGATTTTTGGCGCCCATCAAGCAGCGGCGACGAATGGCGTACCTGACGCAGACGGTACACCGAGGAGCCGCGCCGCAGAGGGGGGACAAAAAGCACGCCGCC
>JAJZGD010000155.1 GCA_021804985.1 Planctomycetota bacterium | reverse complement strand
CTGACAATCGATTCTTGCCGCCCCCCTAAAATTAGTTGTTCATTCGTTACAGTTCTGTTTGTACGAGGGAGTTTCATGTGCTGAAGTTTCCGTGGCTGTTGTGTCTCGCTGCCGTATCCGCTGGCCCGCTTCTGGTCGCTGCACCGGTTATGGCCGCCCCCTCTGCAGTGGCCCAAACCCCTCCCATGGGATGGGATAGCTATGATTCCTACGGGGCGTTCGTCAATCAACAGGAGGTGGAGGCGGCTGCCAACTACATGGCTGCAAATCTTAAGCAGTTCGGCTACGACTACATCATCGTGGACTATAACTGGGCGTGGACACAACCGCAGCAGGGTGCCATTGGTTCCGGCACGACGGGCTCGGGCTATCTCAATCAGACTTTCACGACGAACAACGGCGTGACCACGGCGTCGCCCCCATTGGCGATGAATCAATACGGCCAGCTTATTCCCGACCCCACACGGTTCCCATCATCCATTAACAGCAGCGGGCAGGAAGTCGGTTTTGCCCCGCTGGCCAACTATGTCCACAGCCTGGGATTGAAATTCGGCATTCACATCATGCGCGGCATTCCGCGCCAAGCGGTTTTTGCCAACGATCCGATTTCTAACTCTGGTTACACCGCGGGCCAGATTGCCAATACGAACAGCACCGCGCCGTGGCTCAATCAGATGTATGGCCTTAATACCAACAGCGCCGGCACAGCGCTGACGCCGGGCGCCCAGGCCTATTACAATTCCATCTTCAAAATGTATGCCAGCTGGGGCGTTGATTATGTCAAAGTGGATGACATGCTCAGCACTACCTATCACGCGGCAGATGTGGCGGGCATTCAGCAGGCTGTGACCAACAGCGGCCGCCCTATGGTGATAAGTTTATCGCCGGGGCCGGCGCCCGTCAGCCAAGGTGCGCAACTGCAGCAGGACGCCAACATGTGGCGTATCGATAACGATATGTGGGATAATTGGTCCAACGTCAACAGTATATTTTCGCTGGCCAACAGTTGGACGCCCTACCGCAGCACGGGCCATTGGCCCGACGCCGACATGCTGCCGTTGGGAACGTTTGTAAATCCTCCGGTAGGCACAGCGCGAACCAGCGCACTTACCGCCAATCAGCAGCAAACCGTCATCACACTCTGGTCGATTATTAAATCGCCCCTGATTATGGGCGGCGATCTGCCAAGCCTTGCGGGCGACCCGGCCACGACGGCGTTGTTAACCAATGCGGCCATTCTAAATGTTGATCAGAACAGCACCAACAACCATCAAGTTTCGGATAATGGAAGCCAGACCGTGTGGGAAGCCGATGCCCCGTACTCGCCGGATAAATATGTGGCGTTATTTAATCGTACCGGTTCGTATGGAACGGTCGGCACAACCTTTGCAGACCTGGGCCTTTCGCCCAATGCAACTTATGACATCCGCAGTCTTTGGACCGGGGCTGATCTGGGAAATTTTGCCGGAGGTTTCGCGGCCAATTTACCGGACTATGGTTCGGGTATGTACCTCGTGGTGGTGCCGGAGATATCTCCGTTGGCGCTGCTGGTTTGCGGTCTCGCCGGTGCAACGCTGCTGCGAAGGCGCAAGGCCGCCAGTTTTGCCACCAGCGGTCTTGCGGCATCCCGCGAAGGAGTTTCCAAACATGACTAGACGTGTAAGCTTTGCAATTACTTTTGCAGCATTAGGATTTCTGGCCTCCGTGGCAGGGGCAGGCGCCGCGCCGATCGCGATCAACAATTTTTCCTTTGCGGCGCCGGCCTTAAGTGCGGGCAGTTGGAACTTTGGTACCAACGCGATTCCCGGGTGGGGCGCAGCCTATGGTGCAACAGCCGATGGCGTGCAGGCCTACACTTTCGGCCAGTACTACACAATTCCCAACAGCACACAGGCGATGTACGTCAATTATAACGGTGGCCAGAATGGGTCTTACCAGGATGTCGGGCCACTTCAGGCAAACACAACCTATACGCTGTCCGTCTACGTCGGCGAGCGCGCCGATGGCCTTGACGGGGGTTATGCCGGCGTGTCGCTGCTTAACGGTACCGATTACCGTGGTGCGCCGCTGGCATTTGGGTATGTTCTGCCATCCTCAATGACGCCGGGCTTTTTTCAGCCGCTTTCACTCACCTATACCACGGGCGGCAGCGTATCAGGCGATTTGACTATATATCTTGATCAGTATCTTCAATCCCCGTTTACCACGGGCGATAGCCAGGTTTCTTTCGCCGATGTCACACTCGACGCGGCAGCCGCGAGCACCGGCGCAGTATCGGTTCCGGATGCAAGTCCGTGGGCGCTTCTGACAACAGGAGCGGCATTTGCGCTTCTGTTGCTGCGGCGCAGATCGCCCGGCCGGCTTCTGGCAAGATGATGGATGCCGGCATTTAATGGATGGGAGTTGCGCCGCCCATTCATGGCATTGGGCCAGCGTTGCTCTCGGCGTTTAGATTAGCTGCCAAGGAGCCGTTATGAAGCGACGCACCTTCCTGCAATTTACTACCGCCGCCGCAGCCGCTGCCATCGCGCGGGGTAACCCTGGCAGCGCGGCGGTGTTTGATGGCAGCTCGGCGCCGGCCTTCTGGCGACTTGCTCCCACGCCGCCCATGGGCTGGAATAGCTATGACTACTATGGCAGCACGGTTACCGAGGCGGAGTACCTCGCCAATGCGCGCTACCTGCGGAAATACCTTTTGCCGCACGGCTACCACTACGCCATCATCGACTACCTCTGGTTTGATCCGACGCAGGCCACACGCAGCGTATGGCAGCGCGGTCCGCTGGCTATGGATAAATATGGCCGCCTTTTGCCCGCGTTAAATAAATTTCCCTCCGCCAGCGGCGGTGCAGGATTCCGGCCCCTTTCCGAAAAGATTCGCGGCATGGGGCTGAAATTTGGTTTTCACATTATGCGTGGCATTCCGCGACAGGCGGTGGCCGCCAACGCCCCTATTGCGGACTCGAGATATACGGCACGCGAGGCAGCTGACGTCCAGAGCACCTGCCGCTGGAACGGCGATATGTACGGCGTTCGGGGCAATACGGCCGCTGGACAAGCCTATTATAATTCCTTGATTCGACTATATCATTCGTGGGGCGCGCAATTTATTAAAGTCGATGATTTATCGAGCCCCTACCACAAAGATGAAATTCACGCCATTCGCCGTGCGTTAGACAAGTTCGGTACGAGCATTGTATTTAGCACTTCGCCGGGCGCCACGCCCGTGTCAGAAGGCAACGACATTGAACGCAACGCCAATATGTGGCGAATCCGTGATGACTTCTGGGACTCCTGGCCAATACTCAACAACATGATTGATCTGGTGGCGGCGTGGAAAGGGTTCGCCGGACCGGGGCATTGGCCGGATTGCGATATGATTTGCCTTGGTCACATTGGTAAAGACGCCGTTGGCGGACTGCGCATGACGCACTTCACCATGGATGAGCAGCGCACCTTAATGACCTTGTGGGGCATCGCTCCCTCACCCCTGCTGCTTGGGATGGACCTGACCAAAATGGACCCGTGGACGCTCTCACTCATTGCCAACCCGGAAATGTTAGCCATTAATCAGGACCCGGCGGGGGCACAGGGCTTTCGCGTCGCTCGACACGGCCCGCTGGAATCATGGGCGAAAAAACTGCATAACGGCGATTTGGCCATGGCCATGTTCAATCGTGGCAATCATGATGGCCAATTTGTCACCGCTGCATGGAGCGGATTGGGCCTTCCGGCCCGAGCCGTCGTGCGCGATGTTTGGAATCAAAGGACTCTGGGCGATTTTAACGCCAGCATCGCATTACCCGTCGCTAGCCACGGCGCCCATCTTTTGCGAATCAGTGGCGCCGCGTAATTTGCAGGCAAAACCATTTACACAGACTCTGGCTCCGATTGCTTTTCAGGCCACCGCCTAGGAGCCTGTCCGAGTAATGGCCGGGATTGGGATGGGTCTGAAATGTGCCGAATGCGCGGCGGAGGATCGAGGCGACTCTGAATAACGAGTCAGCGAGATCCGACAACAAAGCAGACGGGGCATTTCAGGCCCACCCCGCGGGGCGGCGTGCTTTTTGCCCCCCCCTCTGCGGCGCGGCTCCTCGGTGTACCCTCCCTGTCAGGTACGCCATCGTCGCCGCTGCTTGATGGGTGTCAAAAATCACGCCGTCGCAACCCGGCGATTACTTGGACAGGCTCCTGGGTGCTATGACCTGCGGCCCATCAGCATGGCCGACTTTACGGGTGATGATATGAGTTGTGATCGTTGCAAAAAGCCTGCTACGGTTCACATAAAGGAAATCAGCGGCGGTAGCGTTCGTGAACTTCACCTTTGTGAACAGTGCGCCGCAAGCCAGGGCATGGTGGCCCAAAAGCACGCCACATTCTTTGAATCGGTCAACGCCCTGATCGTCGGCCCGCACGCCGAAGAGTTGCAAAACCTTCGCTGCCCCGATTGCGGTATGACTTGGCGCGAATTCAAAGACCTTGGCCTGCTCGGCTGCGTGAGAGATTACGAAATATTCGCGGTGCAGCTTGGCCCATGGATACAGACCGCTCAGGCCGGCGGAACCCATCACAGCGGCAAGACGCCCAACGCCCGGCAGCGAAATGGCCCCGACTATGGACGCCAAAAGGCCGACATCGCCCGAATGAAAGTCGAGCTGGCCCGTGCCGTCTCTGACGAAGATTATCGGCAGGCTGCCGAACTTCGCGATAAAATCAAGGCCATCGAAGAGAAGATCAGTTGATCTCGGATTGGCGGATATGGAAAGCAGCGCATGTTAACCCTTGAAAATATGCCCGACCACCTGTGCCAATGGCTCGCATGCAACGGCCCACGCCACGATGTCGTTGTCAGCTCGCGCGTGCGCCTCGCGCGCAATCTCATGGCCTTTCCGTTTATGACCAAAGCCTCCGATGTCCAGCGCGATCAAATCCAAAGCACCCTTCGGCGCCAACTTCTCGGCATTCCTGCCGCCAATGGGCAACTTTATGTGGAGATGGCCGCCACCAGCGATATCGACCGCCAGATGCTTATGGAACGCCATCTCATCAGTCGCCAACTCGCCTCGGCCGATGGCAGCAAGGGCGTTTTCATCAGTGATGATGAAACCCTCAGCGTGATGGTCAATGAAGAAGACCACCTGCGCATTCAATCCATACAACCCGGCCTCCAGATTCAAAGCTGTTGGCTCCATGCCGACAAAATCGATGACCAACTCGAGGCCAATCTCGATTTCGCCTTCAGCGATAAGCTCGGCTACCTCACGGCCTGCCCGACCAATATCGGCACGGGCCTGCGCGTTTCCGTCATGATGCACCTGCCCGCCCTGCAACTCACCGGAAAAATTGACCAGATTAAACAGGCCGCCAAGGATATGCGATTGGCCATTCGCGGCCTCTATGGCGAAGGCACCGAAGCCTTTGGCGATTTCTACCAAATTAGCAACCAGACCACACTCGGCCGCTCGGAGCAAGAAATTCTTGAAGAATTCAGCGAGCAGGTAATTCCCCGCATTTTAGAGGCCGAGGAAAATGCCCGCGCCATTCTCGTCGCCGAAACCCCCATGGTGTTGGACGATCGCATTGGCAGGGCGCTCGGGGTTTTGCGAAATGCCCGGTTGCTTACCGCCGAAGAAGCCCTGTTTCATCTTTCTTTCCTGCGACTTGGTGTGGCACTTAAACGCGTCTCGGGCATCGACCTTGCCCACGTCAACAAGCTTTTTCTCCTTTCGCAGACGGCCCACCTGCAGCGCACACTTTCCAAGCCAATGGATGAAATCACTCGCAAAGCCGCCCGTGCCGATTTCCTGCGGGAAAAACTTACCGGGGGCACCTTTTAATCCGCGCCGCCTGATCTGCGGCCGGTTGGCTCACACCCCAACTTCCCCCGCGGCTTATCCGACCGGCAGGCATCCCAAAGACACTTTTCCGCTCGCAGGCGCAACTGAGCCAGCCAGTTTGCCTGACTGCGCCTCGTCTGCCATCGTTTCATTCGTTACCGCCCGCAGCCCGGCCATTTCACGCGCCAAGCAAAATCGCAATCAGAGAACCAGTTGCAATCAGCGCCCACAGCAATATTCCTTGAAGCATTGGCCGAAACCCAACCGCAGCCAGCGTTTGCCGCGAAAGCCCCAGCCCAATTAGCAGAAGCGTCACGCTGATGCCGATCGTGCTCGCCTGCTGAAGCTCGATGTGCATCGGGCGTATCCACGGTACGAATGTGCGTGCGACGCTTGCAAGGACAAAAATTCCAATGAACCACGGAAAATTGGCGGCCCGAATTCCTTTTCTGCCCGGCGCATTATTGTGGTCACGCCCACCCGTCTGCCGATCAAACGTCATCGATACACCAATGGTGACGGGGATGATCCACAGGGCCCGTGAAAGCTTCACTGCCGTGGCGATCATCAGCGCGTGGGGGCCGTACCGTGCGCCCGCCGCCACCACTGATGAAATGTCATGAATCGCGATCCCCGCCCATGTGCCGAACGCCGTTTGACTCAGGGCCAAGGCGTGGCCGATGGGTACAAACACGCATAATGCCACCGCATTGAGAATAAATACCGTGCCCATCGCGACGCTCAATGCGGCCTGATCAGCATCAATGACCGTCGCCACGGCCGCAATAGCCGAGCCGCCGCAGATCGCAGTGCCGGCCGAAATCAACAGCGACGCCTTGCGATTCACCCCCAGCCACTTGCCCAGTAGAATGCCGGCGCCCAGCGTTACTCCGATCGATATGGCGGCAAAAACCGCCCCATGTGCCCCGGCCACCAGCACGCTGCGAAGATTCATCGTAAAGCCCAGCAGAACCACGCACGCCTGCAACAACCACTTGGCGGAAATGTGGGCATGTCGCCGCCACGGATTGTCCAGCAGCAACGCAATTCCAATACCCATCACCAGCGCCAGCGGTGGCGGGGCATGTCCGCTCAGACACAGCCCGCCCGCGACCGCGATGGCGATCACCCGCCATATCCGATAGCCATCGGCCGTAGCAGCATTTACTTCGCGCGCGGCCGGTGGTGTCAGGGCAGCCAGTGGGCTCGATATATCTTCTTGCGACATGCCATCGCCTCCTGCGTAAAAACCTGCGCTGAACATAGCCGCCGGAGGCATATCTAGCAAATAGATAATATATATATTACACATCATAAAAAATGATAATTACGACAACTCTCGGCGCAGCGCTCGTGCCGCCCCGCGTCATTTAGCCGGCGCAATTACGTCCGCGCCATTTAGCCGGCCAGCCTGCTGGCCGCGCCCCGTCGGCTGGCGGTTCATCCGCCCGGAATAATCGCAACGCCCCGCGTCATTTAGCCGGCGCAATTACGTCCGCGCCATTTAGCCGGCCAGCCTGCTGGCCGCGCCTCGTCGGCCGTCAGCTGGTGAGCACCCACCCCGTGCGCGGCAGTGCCAATAAACAAATACGAGCCCGGCGGTTCATCCGCCCGGGCTGAATGCAGAAAGTATTTCGTAGGAATCATGCTGCGGCATGATGTAATTATTTAATATCTCACGCAGAGAAGGGGAGACGCAGAGACGACGCCGCAGCCCCGCGTC
>JAJZGD010000011.1 GCA_021804985.1 Planctomycetota bacterium | reverse complement strand
GCAGCGTTAATCAAATTGCCGTTGTGGGCGACCGCCACCTGCCCATCGATGTATTCCTCGAGAATGGGCTGGGCATTGCATTTGCGATTTGAGCCCGCGGTGGAATAACGCACATGGCCAATGGCACCGGCACCGACCAGATCACGCAGCACCGATTTATTAAATACATCTGCCACCAGCCCCAGCCCGGTGTGCGCGGAAATGGTTTGGCCGTCGGTGGCGGCAATACCGGCGGATTCCTGCCCGCGATGCTGCAAGGCATAAAGACCGTAATAGCAGCGTTCAACGGCGTCCGGCGGGCCCATGACACCGAAGACACCGCATTTCTCTTTTTTTTCATTGCTGTCCGATGATCCGATGGCCGGCGATGCAAAATGAGCGGTACCCTGCGGTTCGGAGAAAGCTTGAAAATCTGGCGCCTGCGGCAATGAGAGGATCTTCGGAGAAACGCACGAAATATCTGGCATTCCTCGGGCCATGAAGGAACCTCCGCTAGTGATCGCTGAACGCGGGCTACAACGCCAAGATCATTATAGTCATGAAACCCTAATCGCAAACTCATGCGAAGCTTACGGTGACTGCGGCAGGGGCAAAGCGTGCGGTGGCGGGGTGCACGAACAAGCGGGACGGCGATAAAGCGTCCGAAAGTGCGCGGGGCGCCCAAGAAAGGAGGAAGAGGATTGCCGCTCAGGCCGGCGGCAACGGCGGTGGTTGGGCCGGAAAGAGGGGCTTGAGTTCGTCGACCTGCCCGGCCGCCACCCATCCCGCCATGCCATCTTTCCAAACAAGCGTATCGGGCTTGAATTCACCCGATGCGATTTTGCCTGAAAGGCTGCTGAGTTCAAACGGCCCGCTCTGCTTGCCGCCTGCGGCGAGAAAATAGGATGCCGCCTGCGGAAACGGCGGTGGTTTGGCCGTATTGCCAGCCATGGCCGCCCCCATCTGATTGCCCATCGCCATGCCGGCGCCAAGGCCGACGCCGATGCCCCCCATGCCGCCCGGATTGGACGCTGCTAAGGGGATGGCCGTTGCCGTCTGATAGCGTGTGTATTGCCCCATATCGCCCAAAGCGCCCATGGAGGCGCGGGTGTCGATCGCTTTTTCGACCTCCGGTGGAAGCGAAATATTTTCGACGTAAAACAGTGTGAGTTCCACACCGAGTGTGGCGAGATCCGTCTTGATTTTCGTCAGCGCCGTTTGGCTGATCTTGTCGTAATTACCGGCCATTTCCAGTGCCGGGATATGGCACTGCCCCACCACATCGGTAAAGCGCGAGACAATCGTATCCCGCATCTGGCTGGAGATTTGGAAGGATTCGAATACCGGGTTGGTCGCTACCTGCTGCCGCAGGAATGTGGCCGCATCGCTGACATGCATGGCGTAGGTGCCGAAGGCCCGCAGGCGAATGATGCCGAAATCGGGGTCGCGCATCATGATCGGGTTGGGAGTGCCCCATTTAAGATCAGTAAATTGCCGCGTTGAGATGAAGTAACATTCGGCACGAAACGGCGAATTAAAGCCATATTTCCACCCTTTTAGCGTGGAAAGAATTGGCATATTCGGCGTGGAAAGCGTGTACATGCCGGGCTGGTAAACGTCCGCGAGTTTAC
This sequence comes from Planctomycetota bacterium, assembly GCA_021804985.1. Taxonomy (GTDB): domain Bacteria; phylum Planctomycetota; class Phycisphaerae; order WQYP01; family WQYP01; genus JAJZGD01. The sequence goes on along the minus strand of JAJZGD010000011.1, from coordinate 28,425 downwards.
CTTCGTTAACGAATACGGCCACCTGCCCCTCACGAACGGTGAGCCGCGCACCATTCTTAATTTCATTGTCATATCGCGGGAAGCGGTAAGCGAGGATGTCATTATCCGCCGGCTCCGTCCACTGTATGATGTCGATCAGCTCGCCTTTGAGCTTTTGAATCAATGACATGAGCGTGCTCCTTCAGAATAACGCATGATGTGCGTGTAGTAACCAGAAATTGCAATAAAGTCAAAAATCCGATGCCGACACGCCCAAGGCAGCTGCGCGGCGCCTCGGTGTACCGTCTGCCTCAGGTACGCCATCGTCGCCGCTGCTTGATGGGCGCCAAAAATCACGCCGTCGCAACCCGGCGATTACTTGGACAGGCTCCTGGGCCAGCCCGCTTTCAGGCAGGCACAGGCGCAAGGCAAATTCACATGGGCCCGCGCGGATCTCTTATGTTGGCGCCGCCGCAGCGGGAGCCGCTGGTGCTGGTTCCACGACTTTGGGCACGCCCGTAAACCGAAGCTTTTCGCCGTCGCGGTCGATCTGCACTTTGGCCATGCCCACATAATCGCCGCGGAGGATTGATTCGGACAGTGGATCTTCCAGGAATTGCTCAATGGCACGCCGCAAAGGCCGGGCGCCAAAGTCCGGGTTGTATCCCTTCTCAATGAGCAGATCGTGGGCCGCCGGGGTGGTTTCAAGCTTAATGCCTTGTTCGTTGAGGCGCTTGGCCACTTTTTGTACCTCAATGTCGATGATGTTGTACAGATCATCGCGCGAAAGCGGACGGAAGATGATCGTATCATCGAGGCGGTTGATAAATTCCGGTCGGAAGAATTTTTCCACCTCGCGCAGGAGACCCTTTTTCATGGATTCAAAATTTTGATCCGAGTCGCGTTTGGCGTAGCCAAAGCCTTGTATGCCGCCATTTTTAATCAGGTCCGCCCCGATGTTGCTGGTCATGATCAGAATGGTGTTCTTAAAGTCCACCACGCGACCGACGTTATCCGTCAGCCGCCCTTCTTCCATGATCTGCAGCAGCATGTTGAACACATCGGGATGGGCCTTTTCAATTTCATCAAGCAGCACAACCGCGTACGGACGCCGGCGGATGCGCTCCGTCAGCTGCCCACCTTCCTCGTAACCGACATATCCCGGCGGGGCGCCGATCAACCGGCTGACATTGTACTTTTCCATGTATTCAGACATGTCAATCTGAATAAGCGATGCCTCATTGCCGAACAGAAATTCGGCAATCGCCTTGGATAACAGCGTTTTACCCACGCCCGACGGCCCAAGGAACAAAAATGTTCCCATCGGCCGATTCGGATCCTTCAGGCCCGACCGCGCCCGACGGATCGAGCGGGAGACAGCCTTGATCGCATCATCCTGGCTGACCACGCGCTTGTGCAGTTCACCCTCGAGTTCGAGCAGGCGCGATGCCTCGGCCTTTTCAAGCCGCGTCAGTGGCACGCCCGTCATTTTGCTCACCACTTCCGCAACGGTCTCTTCATCCACCACACCATCGACCGCCTTGGCCTGCTCACGCCATTTCTGCTGCTCCTCCTCTTTCTTATGGCGCAACGCCTCGGCCTGATCACGCAACTGCGCGGCGCGCTCGTAATCAGCATTTTTCACGGCCTCATCTTTTTCCAGCGTGAGCCGCTCTATCTGTTCTTCAATTTCCGTCAGGTTCGGCGGTTTGCTCATCGATTTCAAACGGATGCGTGCACCCGCTTCATCGATCACATCAATCGCCTTGTCGGGCAGACAACGGCTGGTGATATAACGGGTGGACAATTCGATGGCACTGCGAATGGCCTCATCGGTGATCTGCACGCGGTGATGCGTTTCATACCGATCGCGAAGACCCCGAAGAATTTCTAGTGCCTCTTCCTTGCTTGGTGGTTCAACGATGATCGTCTGGAAGCGCCGCTCCAACGCGCCATCCTTCTCCACATATTTGCGGTATTCATCCAAAGTGGTCGCCCCAATGCATTGAATTTCACCGCGGGCCAGAGAGGGTTTGAGCACGTTGCTCGCGTCGATGGCGCCTTCCGCCCCACCGGCACCCACGAGCGTGTGGAGTTCATCGATAAACAAAATGACATTCTTGGCCCGGCGAACTTCCGTCATGACCGCCTTGATGCGCTCTTCAAATTGGCCGCGGTACTTCGTACCCGCGACCATCATGGCCAGATCCAGCACCACGATCCGCTTATCCAGCAGAATCTCCGGCACATCGCTGGAGGTTATTTTCTGCGCCAGCCCCTCAACAATGGCCGTTTTGCCCACCCCCGCCTCACCGAGCAGCACCGGATTGTTTTTCGTGCGGCGGCAAAGAATCTGGATCACACGTTCAATTTCATTGTTGCGGCCGATGACCGGATCCAGTGATCCTTCACGGGCGAGCTCGGTCAGATCGCGACCGAAAGAATCCAGAGCCGGCGTGCGTGAGCGCCCCTTGGTTTCGGTTTTCTCGGTGGATGTTTCGCTTTCGACGCCCGCACCGAGCAGGTTGAGAACCTCTTCACGCACCTCTTCGAGCTTGAGATTCAGATTCATCAATACCTGCGCCGCCACGCCGTCGCGCTCGCGCAGCAGGCCGAGCAGCAGGTGCTCGGTGCCAACGTAGTTGTGTCCGAGATTGCGCGCCTCTTCAATGGCATATTCGATCACTTTTTTGGCGCGGGGCGTCTGCGGCAGCTTGCCCATGGTGACCATATCGGGCCCGCTTTTGACCAGCTTTTCAACCTCCAGGCGAACTTTCCGCAGGTCGATGTCGAGGTTGCGCAAAACCGTCGCACCCACGCCTGAACCTTCTTTTACAAGGCCCAGAAGAATGTGCTCCGTGCCGATATATTCGTGGTTGAAACGCTGCGCCTCTTGATTGGCCAATGCCATTACTTTGCGGGCGCGGTCGGTAAATCGTTCGTACATGCAGTTACTCCATCGTCCGGCCAAAATCGGCCGGAATCAAACTACCCCGAATTGTACGGATGCAGCAAGGCATTTATCAACCCAGTGCGGTTCCAGCTTTGAGTTTGCCGAGCCAATAGTACACTCAGCGGCGCCGAAAACAGCATCCGATGCGGGACATGCTGGCGGCGGGCACGGAAACGTTCAACCCATCCGTACCCAAGCTGAACACGCATCGGCAGCAACCTCCCGCAATGGCTTCATCGGGCCGCGCGCGACGATTTCTACAGGAATCCGGTCTAAATGCGGATTTTTATCACACCCGCGGCAGCGGCTTACAACCGGAGGGGCTTATGCCATCGGAAATTTCACCGGGGCCGTCCCGCGCCACTAAGCTGTCCCACTCGTTCGGTTGCCGGTTGGTTCGCCTGCTCGGAGCGGGAGGTTTTCCTTCGGCGTTTCAGACGGCATCCGAACCCGTCGTTCCGTCGCTGATGCGAATAACAGATTCCAGCGGCAGCACGAAGATTTTCCCATCGCCTACCTGCCCTTTGCCTCCCATGCCGGTGCGCGCCGCCTTGAGAATGGCCGCAATCGTGGGTTCGACAAAATGGTCGTTGACGGCGATGTCCAGCCGCACCTTCCGGATTAAATTCACATGCATGGCTTGACCACGGAAATATTCCGTGTGTCCTTTTTGGCGGCCGTACCCCTGCACGTCGCTGACGCTAAGCCGAAACACCTCGACTTCGGTCAGGGCCAATTTAATGGCGTCAAGCCGGTAGGGCTGAACAATCGCGATAATCCACTTCATAAGCACCCCCAAATTTTCGCCGGGGCGTTCCACGAGGCGGCCCGCAGCGTCAATGTCATAAAAATATCGTCAAAGGTGGAATTTGGCGAGCGGGCGCCGGCAACGCGCTTCGGTCGTTGCGTGGCCCCCGCTGCTCTCGGGGGGATGCGGGGTGAAAGAATGCAATGAGGCAGCGAGGGCGATGCCTGCAAGGCCTCAGCCCCGTTTGAATCGTTTGAGAATGCGGTTAACGCGATCCGTGATGCGCTTCTTCACCTTATCCGAAAGCTGCGCCTCAATGGCTTGAACATAGTGACGCACGTAGCGCTGCCGGCGTGCCTGAAGCGATTGGTAGAATTCCGTGCCTTCGCGATAAATCTTGCGGGCCATTTGCTGTTTGGGCGCACTAAGCACCGGATCTCCGGGCATTTTGAGAAAGGTGGCAAGATTCTTCTCAATTTTTGCCAGTAAGTGAGGATGGGCCAGGCCTTCGCGTTCCTGCGTTACCAGCAAAGCGCGGGCGGAATTAAAGCTTGTGGCCGCGAGCTTGGCCTCGTTTATTGCGGGCGCTTTCGCCCCCGCGCTGACGAGCCAATAGTGTACGGCACGCGGCCCGCGAAAAGCGGCCAGCGTCAGCGCCTGCTGAACCGGATCGCTGATGCCTTGGATGCCGGCAAGCCAAGGCGGCTGCCGACGGCGCCAATTTCCATTGCCCCGCGGCGGCAAATGACCGATCATCAGGCTGATCTTGGCATCCATCGGGTGCTTTATCAGCTGTATTCTGCCTTGTGCGCCGGCGAATTCATAAATCAGCAGTGTATGGCGGGATGAGGCATTCATGGGTTTGTTGCGCGCAAAGCGCCAACGGGCATTGCGCCTCTCCGGGCGCGTGTACTGGTAAAATGCGATCACGTTGGACGTGGGGCGGCCCGAGAGCAAATTTAAATTCAGCAACAACCAGACGGCGGCGGACACGAGTAAAAGCCCCGCCACACCCAACTTGATAACCGTCGGATTTTTGAATAGTTCCCTGTTCACACGCCCATCCCATTTGATTGATAATGCGTATTTGCCATCCATCCCCCACTGGCACGGTCACGAACCGCGAGCTAACATCGGCATAACGAATATCCCGGCGGTTGCTTGCAGGGCGACTGAAAAAACCGGGCGACCCGACCGTAAAGTGGCAAAAATGCCGGATATCCGGCGAACAGCTGGCCACCTGAGGTCGAACGCACCAAAACGCCGGAGGTGGCAGCCATCGACAACTTAATTGAGAAAATCGGGCATAAACGCCCCATGCTGATGCTCGATGACGCATGGATACAATCGTCGGGGATTGTAAAGGGGCGCCGATATGTCGCCGCCGATCACCCCATGGTCCGCCAAGGTCGGCTGATCGGCACTGCGCTGCTCGAGATGCTGTGCCAAACGGCGGCCTGTGGGGTCGCGGCGGGGATCAGCCCGCAAGCGGATAGCCCCGCATTGCCCGGTGGCCGACTGGCCCAGCTACGAGATGTTGAATTTTCCGGCAATCTTCAAGTACCTTTGGAAATTGAGTTTACAATTGAAGAGGTATTGACCCTGCAAGGCAAATCACTTTGCATAGGCACCGCCCGAGCGGCGGGCGACGTGGTTTGCCACGGGCGATTCTATTTGTCCAATGGAAGGTGAAATGACCGAAACCGAAAAGACTATCGTTGAGTTGCTGCACAAAAATCTGCGTCTTAAAAGGCCTGTGGCCGAGATTGATGCGACGACGGAAATATTCGGAAAGGGTGGCCTGGGGCTTGATTCGGTGGACGTGCTGGAAATAGCCGTACTGCTGGATAAACACTTCGGCGTTCGCATGGAAGATCAGGACCCGCGGACGCGCACGGCGCTGGCGAACATTGGCGCTTTGGCGGCCTTTGTGGATGATAAAAAAAGGGGCGCATAGCGAGTATGCCAACGGCGCCGAATATATTCTCGATTTCCGGCGCGGTTATATCCGCCATCGGCTGGGATTTGGGATGTACAAACTACCGCGCGCAGGCCACGTTCCCGGATGATGCCGCGGCATTCCAAGGGCATTTTCCTGGCGAGCCGATCGTGCCGGGATTTTTGCTGCTGGAACTGGTGCCTGAGATACTTGGCGCGTGCGGACAGCCTTGCGTTTATGCATCGATCGAGATGGCGCGATTCCTGCTGCCCGTCCGCCCGCGCGAGGTGCTGCATCTGCAAATTATTCTCACCGGCATTGGAGACAATCGGATGCAATGCCAGGTCATGATGCGCCACAAGGATCAGTTGGTGTCAGAGCTTTGTGCCGTGCTCACGGGCTGCCAGAACGGATAAAAATTAAACCAGTCGAGCGGATGCTGCCGCACCGCGTCCGAAAGATCGGCGGCAAAATCGGCGCAGGCGCGGGCCATCATCTCAGTACGTTGCGATGAGTCGGTGGCAATGTATTGCCGCGGCTTTGATACCGTCAGTTCATAGCGGCGATAGCCCGTTCGAAATGTGAACGCGGAAACGACGGTCGCACCGGTTGCCACCGCAGCCATAAATGGCCCCTGGGGCAGTTGCGCCATGTGCCCGAGAATGGGAACGTCAATACTTCTACCTGAGACGCGCCGGTCGGCGCGCATGCCAACCACATCGCCCGCGAGCAGGGCGTGGGCAATTTTCAGGCTCGCCGAAATGGGGTCGATCGAATTGATGATATGAATGCCGCCGAGTGCCGCCCAGTTTTCGCTGCGGAATTTTTCAGTCGCATCTTCCATATCCTGGTACATGACAAAATGTATCTGCCGATTTGCCACCATGGTCGCGAGGCGCGGCGCCGTGATTTCAATGGCACCCACATGCGCGGTGAGAATCAGCAATCCGCCCGGAGCGGCTGCCGCCTCGGCGAGGCGCGCGCGCTGAGGAAACCGCATGTCAAACGCACCGGCGTGCCCGGTTAATACGGCGCTGGCGTCAATGAGCGCGACGGCATAATGATATACATTTAGATATGAACACAAGAAGATGGTTCGGCGCCGGGCATCGGGCATGATGTGACGGAAATAATCCATGCTGCTGCGGCGCGCGGTTGCATCTTTCAACCAGAACCAGAGAGCGGCAAACCACGCCAAAAAATAGGCCAGCGGCAGACAATGGATCGCTGCACTCTGCATCAACCAATTGGCACGCCGTCCACAATGGTGACGCATGCGCGTGGTATTGCCGGCGGAACGGCCCGATGCGCGCGGGGCGTCGACACCAGTTGCCTCCGGGGACTCGCTCGGATTCGTGGCACGGGGGTTTTCGGATGGTTGCGGCATCAATTGGCGGATCTCAATAAAAGGCTCTCTTTTTTCCGTGGCCAGCCCGGGCGCCCTCGATGAGCCCGTCCCGGCACTCGCCCAATAGCCACTTCCGCCTTTATACTACCCGGTGTTTCAGGTCGGAAGGAATCTCATGCCAGATGCGTCGGTGCAAAATCAAATATTGGATTACCGAGTGGTTCTTGAAACCACCACCCGGCGAACGGATGCCTTCCTGCGGGCCTTTATTGATTCGAGAACTGGAATTCCCTCGCTGCTAAAGGAAGCCATTGATTACAGCCTTTTTGGCGCCGGCAAACGCATTCGCCCCGCGCTGGCGATTCTCTCCGCACAGGCCGTGGGTGGAAGCCTTGACGATGCACTGCCCGCAGCGGGGGCGCTGGAACTTATTCACTGTTTTTCGCTGATTCATGACGATTTGCCCCCCATGGATAATGACGACCTGCGGCGCGGCCGCCCCACCAATCATAAAGTTTACGGCGACGCCGTAGCGATTCTGGCGGGCGACGCGATGAACACCATGGCGTTTGAACTTCTGGCTGAAAGCGTACCCGACGCCGCCATGGCGATATGGCTGACGCGCGAGCTTTCACAGGCGACCGGCCCCGGCGGTATGATCGGGGGGCAAATTTTGGATACCTGCTATCCACAACTCAAGCACGTCGATACGCAGGCCGCGAGCCTCGAGAGCCTGCAGCGCATTCATCGCATGAAAACCGGTGCGCTCATACGCGCTTCATGCCGTATGGGGGCCATTTGCGGCCGGGCGGATGCCCGTATGCTTGATCGCCTCGACGTGCTGGGGCAGGCTGTTGGATTGGTGTTTCAAATTGTTGATGATCTGCTCGATGTCACAAGTTCGCAGGCGCACCTCGGAAAGAAAACCGGAAAAGATGCCGACATCGGCAAGCTGACCTATCCGGTGCTTTTGGGCATTGAACAGACGCAGGCGGAGCTGCATCGGCAGCAAAAAATTGCCGAAGACGTGCTCGAGCACCTTGGTGCCCCCGCTGAACCACTTTCAGCCGTGGTGCATGCATTGGCCCGGCGGGACAGATAACGTTATTGGCGATTAAAACGTGTTTTGGTTTATGCCGTCGGCGGCCGGCGAGCAGGCGCCTAACGGGCCGATCCTGACGAGGGGGGCGGCGCATACATGCGCTTGGCCAACACACCGGCCCAGACCGCGACGGCCACGGGGACAATAAACTCTGCCATCTCGCCGCCGAAAGTTGCGGCCTGCGCGGGCAGAATGTTCAGCATCATCAACACCGATCGGAGGACGACCATCGGCACCATGACCGCGCAGGCAATTCGGTATGCGACGCGTAGCGGCATGCGCAATTGAATGTTGACCATCGCCACCGCCGGGGCGGCAAACACCATCGCCACCGCCGCCCAGAGAAGGATGCCCACCGCCGCTGCCACCGCGAGGACAATCCCCGCAAAGATGAGAAAATAGAAGAAAAAGCCATGGATGATCAGCAGGATGGTTGTGGAATTGATCGGCACATCCGGGGTTTTCCCTTTCTGCAGGGGCAGGCCTAATGTGCGGGCAAAAATCTGCTGCCAACTTTTATACGGCTGGAGTTTTGTGCCATTAAAAAAACCATGGCCTGCGAGGAAGTAGCCATTGGGTACAAGTTTGAGTGCCAGAACTTCTTTCGACGAAATTTGCGGCGGGGTGGCGCGCGGGCTGAACGTCATTTTGAAAAGTGGAGTGACAAACTTCAGCGGCACTTTTCCCTTGGTGGCGATGAGATGGAGCTGGCCATGGCTAAGCACCATGGGGGCATAATGGCTGTCATAGCTTTTTCCGAAGCGGATCATCAGGCCATACATTTCGCGGCAGCCCTGCGCCGCGGTAATGCCTCCCATCAGCAACGCGATGAGCAGCAAAGGCCCAAATGTGGTTCGAAAGCCGTACATTGCGGCGCGCGCCCACGCTTCCGGGTCTATCAAAAGCAGCAGGCAACGCATGAGCATGTTCGGGGGCGGGGGAATAACGCGGGCCGGCATGCCGCCGGGTGGACGGGAGGGGCTTGATGAAGGGGGTCGATTCTCCGTCGGTGGCATAGATCAAACCATTTGCAAGACCGCGGCCGAGGTAGATCGACCCGAAGTTTTCCGTTGGCCAATGGCTGCCCACAACATCAGAGCGGCCGCGGTGCCGGCGAAGGGAAGGCCTGCGAACGCCGGGAGGCCCAGGAGCGTGTTTGAGTCATCGGCGGGTTGCGACGGCGATTACTCGGACAGGCTCCTAGTCGTTCACACGGCCAAGATACTCACCGGTTCGGGTATCAACACGAACCATTGTTCCCTGGGCGATAAAATCGGGCACGTTGATCACCAGACCCGTTTCCAAGATCGCATCCTTGCCGACGTTGCTTACGGTGGCCCCCTTAATACTTGGCGGGCAATCGGTAATCAGCAATTCCACCGTGTTGGGAAGCTCAACGGAAAAAGGCTTGCCCTGATACATGGTGATTTGCACCTGCGTATTGGGCTTGAGGTACTTCACCGCATCGCCGACCACGTCGCCCGAGAGCTCAAGCTGCTCATAATCCGTCAAATCCATGAAATAGTGAATATCGGCGGCGGAATAGAGGTATTCCATTGCCTTTTGTTCGAGGAAGGCCTGCTCGAGCGAATCATCCACGCGGAAACGCTGCTCAATAATGCTGCCGGTTTGCGTATCTTTCAACTTCACCTGCATGAAGGATCGCCAGTTTCCTTTCGACACCTTCATAAAATCGTGGACGACATACAGCTTGCTGTTGTACTCGACGGCAATGCCACGACGCAGATCAATTGCTTTGATACCCATGGATGTCATTTCCCGTTATGAAAGCGCCCGAATCCCGAGGCGGTCCGCCAATGCCCTCATGGGGATTCGAACCCCAGTTACAGGCGTGAAAAGCCCGTGTCCTAGGCCTCTAGACGATGAGGGCAATCGAGCACCGAAGTATAGCTAGCCGCCGAGAGTTGGGCAAACCACCCGAGCCGAAGAAAATTATTGGATTCGGCTGCCGCATTTCCGCCTTATTCTGCCGCGGCATGCACAAGCGGGATTGGAACATCCGCGTGAGGGCGTGCGGCCAAAATGCCCGCATACGCCTGGGAGCCTGTCCGAGAGCTCGTTAAAGGGCTTCCGGGCCGCCAGCGCCATCACTGATGCGGACAACATTATCGATTGGCAATATAAAAATTTTCCCATCGCCGATCTGCCCGTGGCCCTCTCGGCCGCTGCGAGCCGCTTTGACGATGGCGTCAACCGTGGTTTGCAGCTTGGCATCATCCACAGCGATATCCAATCGCACTTTGCGGATCAGGTTGGTGTGCAAAGGCAGACCGTGAAAAAATTCGTTGTGGCCCTTCTGGCGGCCATACCCCTGAATATCCGAAACGGTAAGGCGAAATATTTCCGCCTCGGTAAGAGCCAGCTTGACCGATTCGAGCCGATGCGGCTGGATGATGGCGATAATCCATTTCATTAAAAAGCCTTTTTTAAATCCGGCGGATGGCCTGAGCAACTACCAGGCACGTTACCGATATCGCGCCGGCACACCATGCGTAAACCCAAATGCCGTTTACTGCGGCACGCGCATTCTGCCGCAGCGGCGTGGGCGGGCACGGCGCTGCAGATCAGCCGCGACCCCCCGCGCCGCAAGACGGTTTACCGTTTCGGATTCTACAGATTTTGGGCCGATTGGAAAACAAAAGCGGCCGGGGGAAAATCCCCCGGCCGCATGGTTAGCCACTGAAAACAAACTTTGAGGAAACGTGCGGGCCTCTTAGGCCGTGACAGCGCCCTCGCTGATGTCGTCCTCGGCAAGGCCATAGGCCTCTTCGCCGTGGACGGCGGCATCGCCAACACGCAGCTTCTCGTCCGACATGCGCAGCGGCACGACGAGTTTGATAAGGAACAGAAGCACTGCAGTTACGACGATGTTGAGCAGAATGATAAACCCGGCACCATACAGCTCGAGCAGAAGCTGTTTCGGGTGACCATAAAGCAGTCCACCACCCGGCCGCACCGTGGCGTAGGCGGCGCAACCGATTGGCGTGGCGAAGATACCAGTCATGATACCACCCATAAGACCGGCGAAGCCGTGCGTGTGAACCACGCCGAGGCAATCGTCGACCTTTCTGAAGATGGCCAGTTTCTTGCCGAGGATATTCATGGTGAACCAGGGTACGCAGGCGCAAACGAGACCAACGGCCAAGGCGCCGTAGCCGTTCACCACACCGGCGCCCGGTGTGATGCCTACGAGACCGGTAACCATACCGTTTACGGCGCCGAGGACGGAGGGCTTACCGTACTTGATGTAGTCGAGGAACATCCAGGTGAGAAGTGCCATCGCGGTGGCAACGTTGGTGTTCAACACGGCCGCACCAGCATCGGCATTGGCCGAGTACGGGTCGCCACCGTTGAAGCCGTTCCAGCCGAGCCAAACCAAGCCGGCACCGGCAAGCACCATGAGGATGTTGTTGGCACGGAAGTTTTGGCGGTCTTGCGGAAGACGCGGCCCGACAATGGCCGCAGCCACAAAGCCCGTGACACCGGCAGCCAGGTGAATGACGTATCCACCTGAATAGTCGATGACACCCGCCTGTCCGAGGAAACCACCACCCCACAGGCTAAAGGCGCCCACGGTGTAAGAGAAGGTCATCCATAGCGGAACGAAAATCATCCAAGCCACAAAACTCATGCGGCCGAAGAGTGAGCCGGCAAAAAGAATGACGGTGATGGCGGCGAAAACGAACTGGAAGTAGACCATCGCGGCCATGGGGAAGCCGGCGGTTTCGGCAGCGGCCGGGATAATGGCCTGATTCAATTCGTCCGCCATGCTCGCAACGGGTGCCGGATGGCCCAGGAATGGGAACCACTGGGCGCCAAAGCCCATGTTGTAAGCCCAGAGCAGCCAAACAATAAGAACGGCGGCGAAGGCGTAAAATACCATGAAGGCCGAATTGATGGCCCATTTCTTTTTGACCACGCCGCCGTACAGGATGGCCAGACCGGGGATGCTTTGCATACCCACGATCGTGGCGGCGGTGAGCTGCCAGGCCGTATCGCCATGCGAAAGCCAGGCGGGGGTTGCCCAGTTGGTGGCGGCCGGGGCGCTGGCGGCGGGCGCCGCAGCGGTGGCGGCCGCAGCTGCTGCCGGCATACTCGCCGGCATACTTGCGGGCATGGTCTGCGCCAACAGTGGCGCGGCAAACATGGTGAACATCAGCAGCAAGCCGATGCCCGCCATCCATTTCATCTTTTTGGGGGTAAACCATTTGGTGGGACGCATTAAAAATCCTCCAAGCAGACTAAAAAGAAAACAATTCCAAAAGAAACTGACTTTCCCGCAACGCACGGGTTGGGTATGCAACTCTTTCTCACACTCTGAGGTTCAAAGTTTCACCTCCTTACAACTCGCGGCTGCGGCTTGGAAAGCCAACTTTCAAAACTGGTCGTGGAAGATGGGTTGCATGCCATCAACAAAGACCAACCAGGAACGCAAATAGATGATTAGCTCAGCAAAGTCTGGGCAAAGATGCGACGGAAAAATTCGCGGAATTCAGGTTTGAAAACCGTGCGAAATCAAGGCGTGGAGCAGGGAGAACAATAGAATCGATGGAGGGGTGATCTGCGGGAGCGAACAGGATATCTTCGGCCGGATCCCGAGGGCGGCGGGCCGCATTATTCAATGAGACACCGGCAAACGGGGCTGTAGCGGGGACTCGGGGCGAGAGCGAGCCAGACTGGAAACCGGCGATTGATTCGGCGATGGCGTTATTTCCTGCCGCCAGCCGATAAGCGGCCCAAAGGCCCGCACTGCCCCAATGATGAACCGGCCCATTAAAACATTCCGACCATCCGCAGCAGTTGCGGCTTGAGCCGAGCGCGGCCGAGTATAAGGGATCGGATAATGATTTATTGGAGAGGGCATCGGAGAAGGCGATTGGCAAGTTTAAATACGCGGAGCGCGAAAAGTGCGATGGGCCGCCCGCACTGCGGTGAGCGAAGCACTCAAGGCCGCAGGCGTAATCGCGCGACGCCCGACCGTGTGCCACTTGCGACACTGGCGTTCGCAGGCCGGAGCCACTCGCGGAAGCGACCGATGTAAAAAATACCAGGGTAAACACCACCAGCACCAGGGTATTGAGTGTGGCCGCGGGGAGTGAACGCAGAGCGACCATCCGATCGCTGCCGCCATAAGGCAGAAGCCTGCATGCGAAAGCCAATCGGCCCGACCGGGGGGCGGACGCGAGAGCAGATTTTCGGATCGAGGCAGTCACAATCTTTATTCCCAATGCCAAAGCCCACCACGGGCCAGCGGGATTGAGTTGATGCAATTCGTGTGCCAAGCGGCGTGGAGGGGTGCCCCCCGGATGACCAGTATTCGCGCAACACCTTAACAAATGGGCAACTTCTGCGCAATATTTTCTTAAACGATGAAGTTATGGGAGGTGGCACGCTGCCTTAGAAAGCATCACATGCCCCGCAGCAACGCCATCTGCATGTTATTTAGGCAAACCCAAGGGTGGGAACATGTCGAGCGAAGATGACCATACTTACGGCGATCGTCGTGGCAGCCATCTCTCGCGCAAGAATGCATCCGTCTTCGGAGTCGTTTTCGATTCAAAGTGCACGCATTCAGCAATGGGTTATCGCCCCCCAAATGGCGCGTGCGCCACCTGCAATTATCCCATGACAACTGGCACGCGAATTGCATCAGTCTTAAGTTAAGTTGTGCGGATCATCGGTTATTGAGGACGGATTCGCGTTGCGAGGGTTTGTTCCATGAATTACTCCGTTAAGGAGGTTTTTATGACTCCGCTCCCTTTTAAAGTGGAATGGTCTCCAACCTTCCCCGTTGCGAAAAAAGCTCGTAAGCGTCTGCATCCCATCTTTACGCAAACTGAGGCCTACGGCAGGATTATCCGTGCTGGCGAAATCCTGCTGATTCTGCCGTCTTGTATCCTTATTGCCTTGGTTGTGGTGCAGGCGATTGCCGGCAACAGCAGCCGTTCCGGGCAAATCGCTAAAACCACGCAAGTGGCGAAGGCGGCTGAACCGGCCCCATCCCTCGTGACCGTGGCCACCTCCACGCGAAGCCCGCTGCTGAACATTTCAGCACAACGGCCTTAGATGCCTGCTTTATCGCCTGCCGCCCCACGCGCGACGCGCTGACGCGGAAAATATGCCCCTGAAGCCTGTCCGGAATGGCTTACGCGACGAATTCCCATGGAATCGACCCATCGGCTCGTAATTATGTATTCGAAGAGTACTTTCCGATGCGATGACCGCACCGGCTTGTAGAACCGTGCCCGCGCCGCCCGCAGGCAGCCTCTGCGCCCGCACGTGAAACATTGGTCGTTGCAGTTGATTTTAAAGAATCCTGCCGCGGCATGATGTAATTAATTAATATCTCACGCAGAGAAGGGGAGACGCAGAGACGACGACGACGGGGCGCGGCCACCAGGGTGGCCGGCTTAATGACGCGGGGCCGCGGGGGCTACCACGAGACGACGACCCGCGGTGCGTCACCATCCGCGCTCTACGTTCCGACCGGTTCATCCGCTCGGAATGAATGCAAAGAGACTTTCCTATGAAATAAATCCATCGGCTCGTAGCAATGCGCCACGTACTCCGCGCCATCCTGCGCACCACGCGCCGCGCGGTTAGCCCGCTTTTTTCATGTTGTAATAGCTCGGCATGGGGGAACCGAGTTTTTTCCATTGGCCAATGATCGCCTCCGCTTTTCCTGCACTGTTGAGCATATGCAGCTTCCGGCGAACCATGCCAATGATCGCATCGCGTGCCGGCCCAAGATAATTCCGCGGATCAAACTCAGCAGGTTTCGTGGCAAATACTTCGCGAATTTTGGCGGTCATTGCGAGGCGCAAATCGGTGTCGATATTCACCTTGCACACGCCATATTTACGAACCGCCATCGAGATTTGATCTTCCGGCACGCCCTTGGCGTTGGGCATTGCCCCGCCATACTTGTTGACCAAATCGATGAATTCCTGCGGCACGCTGCTGCTGCCGTGCATAACCAGCGGAATTCCGGGGCAGGTTTTCATAATTTCTTCGATGCGCCCAAAGGCCAGCTTGGCTTCGTGTTTGAATTTAAACGCGCCGTGGCTTGTGCCGATGGCGACCGCGAGCGAATCCAAACCCGTTCGTTTGCAGAAATCGGCCGCTTGCTGCGGATCGGTCAGATATTTTTCGACATTCTTTTCATATTCGGCGGCATCGAGGCCCACAACATCTTCTTCAATGCCGCCAAGCATGCCGAGTTCCGCCTCTACGACCACGCCGGCGGCATGAGCGGCTTTCACGGCCTCCGCCGTGAGATGGACGTTCTCTTCATAGTCATGGTGACTGCCATCGATCATCACGCTGGTGTAACCATCATGTATACACGTCTTGATAAGATCAATCGTGTCGCCATGGTCGCAGTGAACGCATATGGGCAGTGCGGGATATTCCTCCACGGCCGCGTCAATGATCGCCTTGAGAAACCGAATGTTGGCATATTTGCGGGCGCCCTTGGAAATTTGCAGAATGCACGGACTGTTTTCCTTGGCGCACGCCTCCACAATCGATTGCGCCAGCTCCATGTTATTGACGTTAAACGCGCCGATGGCGAATCCACCGTCGTAGGCGAGATCGAACATCGGCTTGCTGGTCATCAATGGCATATTTATCCCCTTAAAGCTAAATTAATGCACCGGAAAAATAGTGCGGCGATCCCCAAATGCAGACACCCGCATCACATCGGTGATGCAAACCCCAAGCCTTGATTTTAGATGAAAGACGCGATTTCGCCAATGTGCCCGCAGCCTTGCAGCGCAAGCGGTGCCAACCGCGGCTATTGAGCATCGGCCGCAGGCAGGTGATACTCAGGCGATGAAATCAGCCTGTTTTACCGTGATTTTGCCAGCTGCGGGCAGCAGCACGCGCTTCCGTCAGGGTGACAAATTGATGGCGGATCTGGCGGGGCGCAGCGTATTGCTGCATGCAGTGGGACTTTTTGCGAACCGGCCGGATGTAGCCCGTGTGGTGATTGCGACCTCGGCCGATCGGCTGGAGATATACCGGGCGGCCATCGCGGCGCATCGGTTTAGCGCTGAGATCGTGCTAACTTTCGGAGGCGAAGAACGCTGGGGAACCGTCCATTGCGCCTTGGCGCCTTCATTGGTATCAACAGAATTTGTGGCCATCCATGATGCAGCGCGGCCCGTGACACCGCGGGCCGTAATTGATGCGGCGTTTGCCGGTGCGATACAGTGCGGCGCCGCCATTCCCGTGATGGCCGAGCCTGCCACGCTTAAGCGGATTGGCACCAGCGGCATGGTGGAAGGAACGCTGGATCGTCGGGGAATTTTTCAGGCGCAAACGCCGCAATGCTTTCGCACCCAAGCCCTGCGCGATGCGTTTACTGAGTTGATTGCCGGCGGGCAATGTGCGGCAATTACCGACGATGCACAGGTGGCTGAAGCGGCGGGCATTCCGATATTGGCCACAGCGGGTTCAAACTTAAATATTAAACTTACGCATGCGGAAGATCTGTCACTCGCGCGTGCGATCCTGGAGCTGGGGCACGCGATGGCGCAGCCTGCGGCGGAATGAGGCCATATCAATGAGCAAAAATGCAGATATCGCGAAAGAATTCAGCCGGGGCGCCGATCTTATGGCGCTGTTGGATGAAAATCCGTTTCGCGTTTTGGCGACCAGAAAGGTGGCCCGGGCGCTGGAGGACCTTGCCGAGTCGGTGGAACTCGCAGCGCGAGAACATCGGTTGGAAGCGATTGCGGGCATCGGAAAAAGCTCAGCTGAAAAAATTGCGGAATACCTGCGCACCGGCCACATCGCAGAGTTTGAAATTCTTGCCGGGCAAGTGCCATCCGGCGTTTTAGAAATGCTTAACATTTCGTCGGTGGGCGTGAAAACCGCCTATCTGCTATGGAAAGAGGCAGGCATCACGGATATACCGAGCCTGCAAAAAGCCCTCGACGCGGGCACCATCACGGGGATTAAGGGGTTCGGCGAAAAAAAGCAGGCCACCATCCGCCAGAATCTCGCCTTCATGCAAACCACCAGCGCCCGCATCGGCCTGGGCTACGCACACCCCCTGGCCACCGAATTTGTCCGCATGCTCCAAACGATTGCCGGGGTAACGGCGGTGGCCTACTGCGGAAGCCTGCGGCGCGGCAAGGAAACGGTTGGGGATCTGGATATTCTTATTGCGTCCGATGCCCCCCCCGCTGCCGCCATCAGCGATGCGATTCGCCGATGCCCGGATGTTGCCGAGGTGGTGGCCGCGGGGGAAACGAAGATCACCATTCGCACACGCATGGGGTTACAGGTAGATTTTCGGATTGTGCCGCCGGCGAGTTGGGGCGCCGCCCTGCAGTATTTTACCGGCAGCAAGGAACATAATGTGCGCCTGCGGCAGCGCGCCGCCGATCGCGGCATGAAACTTAATGAATGGGGCCTGTTTCGCGAGCAGCGGGTTGTGGCGGCGGTTACGGAAGATGCGATTTACGAAGCACTCGAGATGGCGTGGGTATGCCCGGAGATGCGCGAGGATCATGGCGAAATCGAACTTGCCGCCGCCATGTTTGAAACACGCGCCGGCCGCACGCCGGTGATCCATGATCCGCGTTTGGCCTTCATCGGCAATCAGATTCCCCCCGAATGGGCGGCGGTTGAAATCTCGGATATTCGCGGCGATCTGCATATGCATACCACGGCAAGCGATGGCCACAACAGCATTGCGGCGATGATTGCTGAGGCAAAAACTCGGGGCTATCAATACATCGCGATCACCGATCACAGCAAGGGGCAAATTCAGGCGGGGGGTTTGACGGTTGATCGCCTTATGGCACACGCCCGCGAAATTCGTGCGGTGGCCGCTACATTTGACGGTATCACGGTATTGGTGGGCAGCGAGGTGGATATTCTGGCGGATGGCTCGCTGGATTACCCCGATGAAGTTCTTGAGAGCCTGGACTGGGTGGTAGCGTCGCCGCATTCCGCGCTGAGCCAGGAAGGGGATGCAGCCACCGAACGGCTGATTCGCGCAGCGGCCAATCCGCTGGTGGATGTGATCGGGCATCCGACGGGGCGACTTATTGCCGGGCGCCGGGGCATGGAGCCGGATATGCAGCGGGTGGTTCTCGCAGCGGCGCGAAGTGGAACGGCGCTGGAGATCAATGCCCATGACATGCGGCTGGATTTGCGCGATGTGCATGCCCACCTTGCGGTGAAGGCCGGTGTTCCGCTTTGCATTGACACCGATGCGCATCAATTGACGGATTTTGACAAGTTGGCTTATGGCATCGGCACGGCGCGGCGGGCGTGGGCCCGGGCGGAAAATGTACTCAATACCTGGCCGCTGGAGCGCATCAAGGCGTGGCAAAAACGCCGCCGAAGTGGCGACGCCGATTTCGCATAACGCCCGCGGCAGGCCTGCCGCCTATTGCCTGGCGCAAAAAAGGGTGGATAACGGGACTCGAACCCGCGACCTCAAGGACCACAACCTCGCGCTCTGCCGACTGAGCTATATCCACCATTTGGTGTGAAGCCTTTAGAGTTTAAGACATGCACCGGTGGTGTCAATTGATTGCAGGGGCAATGTTGCCGTGCGCCGGTTGGCCGCGCGCCGGGCTTAACGTTAGCAAAAGCGGAATGACGCCAATTGCGCGGCGCGGCAAATCTGCGGGCTTATATCCGTGCGCGCGTGAGGGAATCGAATTACCGGGGCGTTTTTGGGGATTGGCTGGTCCGTGCATTTCACATTTCTGCTATAAATGCACTTAAGGAGCCCGTCGGAGTCATGGTCGGGATTGCGATTACTCGGGCAGGCTCCTAAGATGAAAATGTGCACCGCGGGTGGACGGCGGAGTTCGCCTTTTTGTTTCCTTCATTCTGATCTATAGGAGCCAACGATGATGATCAAAACCCTTAAGCTCAAACCCCTTCGGGCCTCCATGCGCGGGTGGATGTGCGGCGCTGCGATCATGGCCATGGCGTCGCTTTCAGCTTGCAGCCAAGCCCCCTACCAGCAGGCCATGTCGACCAGCAGCAGCGCATCGATGGTCACCGCGCAAGCCCGCGGAGTCAGCGCACAGGCAAATAGCTTGGTATCCAGCCTGAAGGCATTGACGACCACCACCGGCGCCCTTAACAAGCCGTACGCGAATTTTACCAGCGCCCTGGCCGGGTTTAAATCCAGCTTCAGTTCGCTCAAAGGCAGAATTGCAACCATGCTTGGCCATCAGAAAGCGTATCTGGCATCATGGAATAAGGAAAATAATTCTATTAGCAATGCTTCGATCAAAAAGGTGGCCATGGCCCGCTACAATGCGGCGGCAGGCGATTTTGCCAATGTTCAAAAACAATCCGACAGCGTGATTACTTCGGGCGATAGTTTTGTCACGTACATGGATGATCTAAACACTTATTTGTCCACGGACTTAAATTCGTCCGGACTTGCCAGCGGCGAACCACTTTTTTCCAAGGCCGATACCAAAGCCGCCGCACTGAAAAGTGATCTGGCAACTCTGGAGACCGGCATGAAAAAAGTGTCGGCCGATTTTGCGACCAGCGGCCATCCTGCGGCGCCGGTTGCGAAGCCCAAATCTTCGGGCTGGTGGTGATAAGCAAAATCAAACACATGGCCAAATAAAAAAAGCCCGGGGTCTTTGCGCCTCGGGCTTATCATGGCATTTGTCCAGTGGCCGCTCCCACGGATCAGCGAAAGGTTCGAGCCGGGCGGTTACCGGTCACGGTGCCCACGGCTGCTTGCGATTGGCCTTCGGCGGCCGCCGATGTGCCTTGCACACCCGCTGGCTGCCGCACGCCGTTGCCAACCATGTTTTTAATGGCATGATTGATCCAGGATGGACTGGGCGTCGATGCAATGAGCTGCGCCAGGGTCATCGGCTTAACCGGCGAAAAACGCTGAAGATTGATGGGGATGTTGGGATTGAAAACGGTTTGCAATTTTTCGCCCCCCGTTATCGCCGCAAGCAATGCAGGCGATATCTGAATGGTCGGCTCTGACGCAGTGGCCGCCTGCGGCAGATTATTCGCCATCCGCGCGATCTGTGCGATGGTCAGGGATGCCGTTTTGGGGGCCGCAATGCTGCTGGCCTTTCCCGCCCGTTCAAGGATCGCGTCGATCGACTTTTGCGAGCTTTCGCCGGGGATAAACCCCTTCGCGGCCGCGTGGGAAAAGGCGTTGAGCTGGAAAAAAGGGGTTTTAGGCAAGCGGTAAGGGATTGCAGGAATAATGTGGTTGTTGTGGTGCGGCTGCGCCTGGTTTTTGAGATCCTGCTTGATCTGCCAGCCCAAATCCGCTCCGACAGCCAGGCTCATGGCGGTGATCGTGAGCAGCGTGGGGATTATTGTGCTCGAACGCTTTTGCGGCTCGCGACCGCGTGAGGGGGTCTGGTGCGACAACGTCTGGTTGAGTGTTGACGTTTTCATGGGGAAACTCCTGTAAAAAAGACATTGATTTCGGCCACCACAATGGCAGCCACTTTCTCATGCGTAGGAACGACACGGGTACAGACATTCATTTTGATATTTTTGGCGCCCGAGCTGCTGCGCCCGCGCGTGTGCGCCGGAGTGCCGGGGGCGGCGGCCAAACTGAGAAGATTTCAAATCGCGTGCGGGAAATGGCCACCCGCGAGAGGATCGGGGCGGCAAGCAGTGGGGATCAGGAAGCCAAAGCAGACGGGCCATGGCAGTCAATTCCATGGCCCGGTGCGATTTTTTGTGTTGATCAGCTTGAGATTTGGCGGCTGCGGTCACTGCGTGGGCGGCAGCAAATTTTTCGCATTGGCGGCATCGAACATTTTCTCGGCGCTGGTTTGGACTTTCAGGGACGCTATAAATTTTTCCAGCGCGGGCAAATTGGCGGTATCGCTGATACCGGGTGTTGAGGGGAATGAAAATCCGTCAAAATTTGCGGCTGAGGTGTTGCCAAAACCGCCCAAGCCGGAATAGAAGCAATTTTTTTCCAGCGGCTTCAGGGCATTCGGGATGGCCGGCTTCGGTTCTCCGATGGCCAGCAGATAATGGCCATATGCGGTGGTTTTGATGCCGGTAAAGACGATCGCATGGCCAAGGTCGGTTCGCAGGCCAAAGGGGTTGTAGAACATGACACAACCCATCACAAGGACGAAGAAGAACACGAGGGATTTCATGGGCATCTCCTAAAAAGGGGGAACATTTTCACTCCACCTCAATGGTGGACGATAAGAGATGCGTAAATGGGCGGGCGAAACCGACAAAACACTTTTTTTTCGGATGCTTGAGCAGACCGCAGCGCGGAATGGCGCGGGTGGGTTTGAGACGGCGCATGGGGCTATGGTGCCAAGCGCGTGGGTAGCCGCAAGCCGCACGCCACTGGCAACGCCTGCATGGATGCAGCCGCAGACGGCGACGGCAATGGCGCGCTGCAGCCACCGGCCGCCGGGGGTGGCCCGGTCGGCGGTTCACCACCGAGGAGTTTGCCGAGTCAGCGGCTATTAAGCAGGCTGCATCTGTCAAAGCGTGCCGCATCGGTCGGCAGCTGGCTGTACGTCAAGACCGCTGGCGTCGTCTCAGCAGTAAAATGCCGCATCCGGCGGCGCAAAGCAGAAGTGCCGCCGGCTCAGGTGCAGGAAGATCGACAAAATTCGTACTGCTATTGGGAGCAAGATTCAACGTGGAGCCATTTTGCCCGCTCGTGTTTAGTGGCTGAGTAAAGTCGCTCGGCGGCAGATCAGTGAGGTTGAGCTGGTCAAGCGGAATTTGCGTCGGAGAAAGGTAGTACCCGATATCGGAAAGTGTAAGGGTATCACCCGTGTTATTAGATATCTCAATATTGTTGGGGCTCGTGGTATATGCCGACTCAAAATACTCGGTGGTCGTGGCGGAAGGGTTGCTGGACGGTGCCACATTCGCTTTTATAACGATGTACGGGTCTTGTATCAGCGCGGCTAACGGTTGGACCGAGTCATAAATATTTACCAGATCAACCGCGGCCGGCTCAGCGGTGGGTGAGGCAAGCCAAGCTCCGCCTGAAACAGGAGTTGCCCCGCCCGGAGAAAATGAACCGCCCCCATGAGCTGCCACGTAACCGAAATAACCTGAGGACCCGCTGGCGATGGTGCCATGGCTCGTTGACGTAAACGCAATCGTGGTAACAGCTTCCAGTGCGCTGTAGCTCGCAGAGGAGCTCGGCGAAGCGAAGGAATTGATATAGGATGAAATTGCCCCGGCGCTTGCCAAATCGTTGTTGACGTAAACCTGAAACTCTCCCTGTGCACTGCCGGTGTTGTTGGTAACCCCAAACGCATAAAGTGCCGCGGGGTTAGGCGCGACGGAGGCGTATAGGTGGCCCTGGAATGCCCCAACCCAGCCCGCCGCTATGGCGGCGCCGCACGCGATGGCCAACTTTCTGGAAACCCGAACTTGGAACCGGTGGGAATTACTCATGGCTCTTCTCCTGATAAGTGTACTGCCCGACGCGTCCTCGCCAACACCGACCTCGCGGCCGAAAACCCTTGGCTGGACGAATACAAACAAATCTTTTAGGAAGGCCACGTGGAACGGGGGGCGGGCGAAACTAATCCAGCTTCCGTAAACTGGCCTCTCCCTTGGTTTTCAACGACCGGTAAGATACAGATATTTGCATAGCATGTCAAGGTGCCTGCAGATTTTTTTTGGGCGGCGTTGCCCCAAAGCGGGTGCCCCCGACCGCCGCCCCGAGCGCCGCCGCCGACCGGGGCTGGTTCGTGGCCAAGGCAGGCCCGCGCTTTCCGCGGCCTTACGCGTTGGAGCGCGGCGGGCTAAACTAACTGCAAATCAGGCCGGTTTAATGCGAGGTTGCCATGAGCGATGATCCACCGGTAACGATGCTGCTTACGCGGGTGGCCGAGGGTGATCGGAAGGCCATCGATGAATTATTTCCGCTGGTTTACGAGGAACTCCATCGCCGGGCGCAGGGCTATATGCGTCAGGAGCGGGCGAGTCATACCCTGCAACCGACCGCGCTGGTTGGTGAGGTTTATCTGAAGATGGTCGGCGGTGCGCAAAGCTCATGGGAAAGCCGCAGCCACTTTTACTTTTGTGCGGCTCGCGCCATGCGTCAGTTGCTGGTGGATTACTCGCGTGCCAAGCGTGCCCGGGGCGGCCGGCTGCAGCGGGTGGAATTGGCGCATGTGGAGCCGGCCGGGCCGGAACCTGCGGAAGATATGGACTGGGAGGCGCTGGAACTCGCGATGGAGAAGCTGCGTGAGGATGATGCGCGGCGCTATCAGGTGGTCATGTATCGATATTTTGCCGGACTTTCGGAACAGCAGATTGCCGAGATTCTGGGCGTTTCAACCAAAACGGTAGAGCGTGATTGGGACAAAGCTCGCACGTATCTTTATGTCACCATGCGTGATGAGGCCTGATCGCAATGCGCTCGGACGGGCCGGTGCCTGAAAGCCGGGGAGAACATGGTTCCATGGCAGATGCGCCTGCGGATTTAAATTTACTTGATTATCTCGATGCCCTTGAGGGCCTCACGGAAGCACAGTGCCGCGAGTGCATCGCCAAGCTGCCCCTAAGCCCAATGCAGAAGGATCGATTGCGTCGCTGCGTGGCGGGGCGGCCGAAAACAAACAATTTCATGCAGGGATGCCCCACGCTGGTCGGCGGCCTTATGGGCACGCCCGACGGCAGCAATCAGGCACCGGATGAAAGGCGGCAACCGAAGGCCACCCCCCACGCCAATGAGCCGGTGCGCCTGGCGGTCGCGGGGGAAATGTTCGGAAAATATCGACTGCATCGGTTTCTGGCCAGCGGCACCTTTGGCGAAGTTTGGGCCGCCAAGCACCGACTGCTCGATGTTAAAGATGCCCGCCCCACCTGCCTGAAGTTGCTATATCCGGAAAATTCAAATCTCGATGCGGCGCTGGATGAAGCGCGGTTAATGGCCGCGGTAAGTCACGAAAATGTTGTAGCCGTCAAAGAGGTGGATTCGGCCCAGTTAAATGGACGGGACATCTGGTATATCGAAATGGAATTGGTGGGCGGTGGGGGCAGCGATGGCGAATTTCAAGCGGCGCCATCCCTGCAAGAGGCCGCCGTGAAGGATGGCAAGCCGGCATTTTTAATACCGGCGGCCGTGCGGATCATGGCGGGCATATGCCGGGGTGTGCACGCGGCCCACCAGCGGCAGCTGGTTCACCGGGATTTAAAGCCGGAAAATATTCTTCTGGAATCTGGGGCATTTAAGCCGAAGGTTACCGACTTTGGCATCGCCGGGGTAATCGGGGCGGGGGCCATGGACCGCGGTCGGGGGGCAGCGCGCGCTTTAGGCACGCCGGCGTACATGGCGCCGGAACAGGCCCGCGGCGATGTAAGCGTACAGACCGACGTGTATGCGTTGGGGGCCGTGCTGTATTTTCTGCTTGCGGGACGGCCCCCCTTCCGGCCAAGCCCGGGCCTGACCGGTGCGCCAGCCGCCTATGAAATTCTCGACAAACTCAGGCGGGGCGATGCGCCCGAACCGTTGCCGGGCGAGCGGCAACTGCCGCGCACCGTCAAAAGAATTGTTCAAAAAGCGATGGCCGCCAGGCCGCAGGATCGCTACGCAAGTGCCATTGAGATGGCCAATGACCTTGACGCGTTTGGTTCGCTGCGGCCCACTTTGGCCGACCCCCCGACCGCTGCGCAGGCCACGGCACTGCTGATTCGGCGGAATAAAAGCACTGCGGGCCTGCTTGCGGCATTCGTGCTGATTGGTGCAGTGGGTATATTCTTCTACATATATCGAATTAATTTTGAAAAGCGAATCGCTAAGCGTGAAGCCCAAGTCGCGCTGGTCCAGCGAGGCATGGCGATTCAGGCCGCGCATCTGGCCAATGCGGCACGGAAGCAGTCTGAACATGATTACCTGCTTGCGCAAAGGCAACGGCACCGGGCATGGGCAGCGGCGTACCGTGCGCAAATGAGTTTGGCAGAAAATGATTTGCACGGCATGGACTTATCGGGAGCGCGGCGTGCCCTGGCGCATACGCCGGCGATGCTTCGAGGATGGGAATACCGTTATTTGCGGCGCGCCGTCAGCGGTTCGGCGCGGCGATTTCGGTTAATGCAGAGCGCCCATTGGCTGCAGTGGAGCACCGCCGGGGGTTTACGGGCCATTGGCCGCAGCGCCATATTTCAAATGGACGCCGGGCGCGGCATGCAGCCGGTGCAAGCCCTTCGCAATATGTTTCTCCGCGCGTACATCCCTTCACCCAAAGCATCCACGACGGCGGTGACGGTATTGAGCGCCTACCAGATGCGGGCTGAAATATGGACAGCTGCTCGCCAGCGCCTCGTGGCACCGTTTAGTTCGTGGCATGCCGGCGGCGATCGGTTGCCACCGCTGGCGTGGTCGCCGAACGGCAGCTTGCTCGCATTGGTCGGGCCGCTTGGGCAGCATGTGCGCATCTGCCAGGTGCCGGGCTTTCAGGTACGTGAAACTCTGGGCCTGCCGGCGGCTGCGAGGCTCGATCCGTTTGATCGGCGAATCAGCGGCATTTTCTGGCTGCCCGACGGGCAAGTGTTGGTATTGGCAGGCAATCTGAGGGTGATCTATTTCGCCGGTGCCGGCAAACTGCCCATTATGCCCATTGGCCACCCCCTGAGCCGATTTGGCGATCGCGCGCCAATACGCATTGGAGCGTGTCGGCCACACGGCGCAGAAGTGGCATTCGGCCTCGCCGATGGGCGAATTGTGCTGGAGAAATTCAAGCCGGCTGCCGAAAGCCGCAGATTGGGTTTTCCCCTGTGGTGGACAAAACCGAACGGTTTTCCACCGGAAGCAATGGCATGGTCTGACGGCGGATCGCATTTGTATGTGGGTTATCGGAGCGGCGTGGTTGAGAGCCTGCGGTTCCGGCGCCGCAAGTCCGGAATTTTGCGCGATCATTACGTTTTTTATCCCACTGGCATATTTTTCGGTGTGGGCGGACCGGTGGCGGCTTTGGCAGTAAGCCCGCATGGCAACCGCGTAGCCGCCGCCGACCGAAAGAAGAACTTCTATATCTGGCATAAAACCCAGATGCTTAGAAACGTGAGCATTCGGATAAAGTTGGGCGAAGCCCGGGGATCAAACGGCTCGCTATGGCCAATGGCTGCCACTTGGGAAGGGCCGGCCGATCTGGTTTTGTATCCTCGCGCCACCCCCCTGCTTGCGACGGGCAGCGCGGGACGCCGCATCGCCTTCGCGCTGCCGAATGGAGCGATTTTTATCTGCAACCCGGCGCGCCGAACCGGTTATCAAAGAGCGGCCGGTATTCCCGGTTTGCCCGTGCGTGCGGTGAGTTGGGGAGATCATCAGCGATTTTTGGCAGCGCTTGTCGCCCCGGGTGTGATGCAGCGGCGCGTGCCAGCACGGTTGTTGCTGATGCCGATGAAAGGCCACCGCGTCACAATTCAGGTGCCGCTGCCGCCACGTTTCCGTTACCCCGGGGGATTGAGCGTGGCCGGCGACGGCCGCTGGTGGGCGCTGGCGGATGACCGGCAGATCGCAATCGGACGCTGCCCGCCCCTTGGGACGCCGCACGGCGCCCCGCTTGGCGCGCAGCGTGGCGGGGCGCCCACGGGGCGCGCGCTGGCGGATGGCGCCTGGTGCCGACTCACGTTGAGCGGCAGCGGCGCCCGGGCAGTGTGCTCGGCATGGGGCCGAGGCGGCAAACTGGCGGTCGGGGGTTTTGTTGCCGGCCATCCCGCCATCTGGCTTTTTATTTGCCATGCCGCAAGCGGAAAAAGTGCCCATCTTTCCACAGGTATCATCGCCCACCCCATGCGCCGTATTGAATTGCCCACAGCCCAGGATTGGATTTCCACCATGCAATTTAATTCGCATGATGGCGGCCTGATTTTTGGCACGCGGCATGGCCGGATTTGGTCACTTTCGGCATCGGCACAGCTTGCGTGCATTCGCCGCTCGCGGGGATCGAGCATCCGATCGATTGCGTTGAATCCCCGGGGTACACGATTTGCCGTCCTTTCCCAATCGAGTGCGATGCGATTTTGGCGGGTCGGCGGCCGCCAGGAAGTTTTTTCTCTTCGCGATCCGAATATTCGCGGCTTGGCACTATCATGGCTTTCAGATAACCGTTTGGTCATTGCCACAGATGTGCCGTCCATTGTCATTCTTAATGGTGCCCGCGCAGGCATGGGCAAAGGCCCCGCCGCCGTGCCAACGCGGGCGGCCACCCCCGCGCGGACACACTAAAAGAAGCCCGGCTTGTAGCGCGGCCGTCTCGGCGGCGTGGTCGCGATTAAAAAGCGCCCCACTGATTGCCGTTAAACGGGGTGACTGGCGTATTGTTATTAAAATTATGAATCAGCAGGTATACCCACTGCGCATTGGCCTGATTCTGATTTGCCCCGTTTATAATGCGGCATGATGCATACATGCCGAACGCCAATAAGACCAGGATGGTGACCACAATCATTCTTCGCATGAACCGCGGGCTGGTTGTCGCCACATGACTTGGGGCGGCTTGGGCCACCACCATTTGGTCGGCGATCGGTTGCGAATCACGGCTATTTACGGGGGCGAAGGCGGGTTTGCGCGATGGCACAACAATGGTCGGCATTGGATCAAGGATGGCAGACATGATGAACTCCTTAGCAAACGTTTTCTTCATAGACCGCTTCGGCGATCCCTCATGCATGCGAATTTGGAGAGATGAAACCGACATTTTTTCCAGCCGCAGCTGTCGCCGGGCCGGCGGCACAAAAAAGAAAAGGCCACGATTTTTTTCGCGGCCGGTTGTGATCAACAAGCGATTTGGTAACGGGGTGGTGGCTGGGCAGTGGCGTGAGATTATTTAAATTTAAATAAGTCCTTCACATTCTGGCGGCGCGTTATCGACGGCAACAAGCCACGGAAGTTGTGTTGGGCGGTTGTTGCCATCGGCTTGAATGCCACAGCGTGAAAGGTGCGGCTGGCTTGGATGGTTTTGTGGGCTTGCCAAGCGGAGTAGGCAAAGATGGCGACGCAGGCGAGGCACAAAATGGTATTCTTCATGATGATCTCCTAAAAAGGGAATGAGTAAAATACGAGCCGCCACATCGGAGGCTGCTAAGAAAGGCGTATGCCAAGGCACCCGACCGACAAATAAATGTTGATTTTCATAAAGCCGAAATTGACGGGCCGGTGGCCGACGAGGCGCGGCCAGCAGGCTGGCCGGCTTAGACGCGGGACGCGAACGCGTTTTCTACGAGCCGATGGATTTATTCCAGTGGAAGGCTTCTTTGCAGTCGTTCCGGCCAGATAAACCGCACCGCCCGTAGGTTTTTGTTGGGGCGTGGCATGCATGGGGCGAATTTTCACCAGCCGGTGGCCGACGAGGCGCGGAGA
>JAJZGD010000154.1 GCA_021804985.1 Planctomycetota bacterium | reverse complement strand
GAGATATTAAATAATCACATCGTGCCGCAGCATGATTCATGATTTTTGCCTTTGGCAAAAATCGCTCTCCCGCTCGCCCGGAACGACCGATGTCTCACGCAGAGGCGCAGAGGCACAGAGGCTGCCTGCGGGCAGCACGCCGCCGACGCCTCGGCGCAGCGCCCACACGCACGTATGATCCCCGCGTCGTCGTCTCTGCGTCTCCCCTGCTCTGCGTGAGATATTAAATAATCGCATCATGCCGCAGCATGATTCCTGCGAAATATTTTCTGCACTGCATTCCGGGCGGGTAAGCGGCGCAGTTTTTACGGGCGTTGCGCGGCGCCTTACTCGCCGTTGCGGCGATGCGGATACCCAAACAGGCCCCGCTTGCGGATTAGCTCACCGACCACATCGGGCACCATTTTTTCCCAGGAAGCATCAGAGTTTTTAATTTTTGCCAGAACATCGCGGGAAAAAATCTGCAGGTACTCGGGCTTGAAATTATTCATCTGCACAATCCAACCGCTTTCCACCAAATAGCGGTATAGGTTGAGCAGTTCGGGCGCCAATTCCAGATTTTCAACGGTTACCAGGGCCCCGTCGGAAGGCCGCTTCAGCGGGTAAACATAAAGGCGATGATCATTTTTAAACAGCCGCCCGAATGATTCAAGAATGCCCCCTTCCAGATCGGCGTAATAGGTGACATCAAATAGATCAATCAATGTGGGGATACCCATCAGCAGGCCGACGCGCTTTTTGGTGAACTGCGAGAGATAGCCGGCGAGCCGGTAGAACTCGAAATAATCGCTGATGAGCACCGGCATGCCGCAGGCGCCGATGACATCGGCGCGGGAGAGAAAATCGCGCAGATCAATATTGCCGGATGCCTTGAGGTTTCGCATGGTGATTTCCATGAGTTCCACGGGCTCTTCGCCGGCGGATTCAGCCGACGCCATGAAATGCTCGCGGGCACTGCGCATCATGTCGAGATTGACATGTGTGACGGGGCGGAAGCTGCCGCGTTCGACGAGCACCGGCTTTTTGTGAAGCACCTCGGAAGGCTGAAGCACTTCGCCGGAGGGGCCGAACATGGCCGCGGGTGAAAGGCCGAGTTCCACGAGGCGCAGGCTCATGATGCGGTTATCGACGTGGCGGAATTCGATGCCGGAAAATTCGATCATGTCGATTTCAATGCGTGCCGCCGAGACGCCGTCCATCAGGGAGCGCAGCAGGAGTTCGGGATCATAATGATAGAAGAAGGCGCCATAAAGCAGATTGACGCCGACGACGCCGAGGGCTTCCTGCTGTGATCCCATTTCACGATCGAGCATGCGTACATGCATAATGATCTGAGAATCCTGATCGCGCGGGTGGGCCTGAAATTTAACGCCCATCCAACCATGGCATTGGGAGGCATTTTTAAAACTTTTGGCGGTGACGGTGTTGGCAAATGCGAAGAATGCGGTGGTGTCGCCGCGCGATTCATTCAGGCGATCGATATTGAGTTTCTGTTCATATTTCAGCATCGCCTCGAGGCGGCCCCGCGAAACGTAGCGGTCGCAGCGGCCGTAGATCGCATCGCTGACAGACATATCGTAGGCACTGATGCTTTTGGCGATCGTTCCCGCCGCCCCGCCCGCCCGGAAGAACCATCGGACAACTTCCTGCCCGGCGCCAATTTCAGCAAATGTGCCATAGCGGCGTGAATCAATATTGACCTCAAGGGCCTTGCGCTGCGTATCGACGAGTTCGCCATCATGATTGGGGTTTACGGGCCGCATGCTCATCAATTTTTCCCTTCGTGGTGGAACCATTTTCAGTTACTGGATATTAACCGAAGCGGCGCACGGCGTGCACGCAGGATCAGGATGGAAGGGGCATGGGGTGAAGCGAGAATTTTACGCGAATGATTTTTTGACCGGTGCGCAGGTGCAGCACCAGCTTCGATTGGCTATTGAGCGGATGCTTGAGAAACAGCATGATTTTTTCCATCTCGGGTGATGGCTCGATGCAAATGGAACCGGTGGAGAGCCGCGTCGTGCCATCTTCGATCATCGCCGAACGGAATGCCAGCGGCAGGCTGCGAATCTGCAGCACCAGCAATCGGGATGGCTTTGCTCCAACGCCGGAAAGGATTCGCAAATGGATGTGCGGCAGATGGGGCAACGCCACCGGCCCATTGTTCAAGGCAGATAAGTGGGGCACCGCGACGAGCCGGCTGTGGCCGCCGACCACGAGTTCGACGGTTCCCGCGAGCCGCGTGAGTGATCGGGCTTTGGCCGGTGGCAGGGCGAAGCGCAAGATCAGGATGCGGCCGGCGACGGCGGCGGATCGGGCGATTTGGCCGAGGCGGGTGTGGGATGGCCGGATGATTCGGTCGGGCCTGGGCGCCAGCAGCCGCAGGTTAAGCCCCGTGTTGATGCCCGCATGCCGGATATGCAAATGCATGAAGGCGTGGATGCGCAGCGGCCCATTAAACCGGAGCAGCACGCGCAGGCCCGCCTGCGGGTTAAGCCATTGCACGTAGGGCTTTGAATCGGGATCGAATATTTGTGCGGAGGTGCGAACGACGGCTGCGGGCGTCACAGACCAATGGATTTTAGGGGGCGGTGGCGGCGTAGGTGGCGGCGGGTACAGCGGCGAGGTGAGCATGGCCGGCAAAATAAAAACGTTGAGCAGCGAAAGCATACAGCGGGGATTGTACCATTTTTGCCGGGTGAGGCGCCAGCGTCTGGGGCGGGGGCGGATTAACCGCGGCTTGTACGCTGGCTTGTGCACTTGTTCAGCTATTCAGGGCGGCTTAATCGGCGGGGGCTGGGAGGGATGTGGGGCCGGCTGGTTTACCATCGGCATTTTTAGCGCCGGCCCGCTCTTTTTGAATCGCCTGATAAACTTCCTTGCGGTGCACGGGAACGGTATTGGGCGCGCTGATGCCGAGCCGCACTTTATCGCCTCGGATATCCACGACCGTTATCTGGATATCATCACCGATCATAATACTTTCATCGCGTTGACGGGAAAGCACCAGCATATCAGCACTCCTTGCCTGGCCGCTTGGCCACACCAAATCCACCGAAGCCGCGGGTGGCGGGGGAACATATCGAATCATTTACCCGCTTGGCCATATTATTCTAGACCTTTTGTGGGCATAAATCATCATCCGCGCAAAACGCGTCGAGTTGCATCGCTCGATGGTTGGCTTGGTTGATCAGTAAGGGGGAGCGAAGATCGGCCTGCAACCCGGACTGCGTTTTGCACAAGGGGACGAATACCCGAATATCGGTCACCCTGCTTGCACAAAGCGGTTTTAAGCGGTGCCTGGGCACGCGCAGGGTAAAGCCGGGAACCGCCGCGGCCGCTTCCACCAGCGTATGAGCATCTCCCCGGCCCGAGGGGCTGGAAAGGCGGACAATCGTATGATCGTGCGGATGGGGGGTGGCGATCATGGCGGTTGGATTGCGGGCGTCAAAAACGCCATTCATGAAAACCACGCGATAAGCTTTGGGCTTTGGGGCGATGTTGGGTGTTGGATCATCCATGATGGATTATCTCCTTTGGCCGGGCCAACCATTTCGCCCTCAAGCCCTGCCGAAAAGGCAGTCAATGGCCCACCGCGTTAAATGCTGCCATCCTCTCATTCGTTTATTTTCGGTTGGTGAGTCCAGTAAAAATGGCAAATGCGGCGATTTACGCAAAGGCGTAATGTTATCGGATGACCCATTGAGGCTCGATTCATCGGTGGGAAACAGCGTTGTCGGCCGGTTTTTCGCGGTTATAACTACGCCCATGGCCAAAGCGACCATTACCGCCATTGCGCACCGCGGGGCCTCCGGCTGGGCACCCGAAAACACGGTCGCCGCCTTTGATGCCGCGCTGGATGTCAAGTGCCGGGCGATTGAGTTTGATGTTCGGCTTTCTGCGGACGGCGTTCCCATCGTGATTCACGATGAAACGCTGGATCGGACAACCAACGGCCGCGGACGCGTGGCTGACGCCTGCTGGCTGGATATTCGGCGGCTGGACGCCGGCTCATGGAAGCATCGGCGATTTGCCGGTACGCGGGTGCCGGCGCTGGAAGAAGCATTGCAGGCCATCAGCGAGCATGCGCGGCCGGTGATTGAACTTAAAGTGCGCATCGATGAGCGGATGCTGCTGGATTTGCTGCGGCGTCATGATGTTTTGACGCAGTGCGTGGTGATGAGTTTCGACGCGGATGTGCTTGAAGCGTTGCGGCGTGAAAGCACCGAGCTGCGGTTGTTTTTGCTGGCGGAAAACTGGAAACCGGACATCGCCGAGCGCTGCCGACGAATGAGCTTTTCGGGCCTGGTGATGCCGTTTGCCGCGTGGGCTTTGGATCGTGCGCTGGCCGCAGGGCGAAGCGTGGAACATACGTGGGCGTATCAGGTGAATGATGCGGCGGAAGTGGCAGCTTGCGGGGCGATGGGCATTGAAGGTGTGATCACTGATTACCCCGATTTGATCCGTCCGCATTGAGGGGCGGCGGAGAGTGCGCCGTCGCGGCGGCGAGGCGCGGGCGAGTGGGCGATCGGATGGGGCAGGCGTGTGAGATCGCATGGACGATCCGGCGCTCGGGGAATCAGGGGATCAGGGATCGGGCGGACAAGTGACCACACGGCCGGGTGAGCTGGTAGTCAGCTGATCGGATGATCAGGCGGCCGCACCGCCACGTGATCGCGCGGCCCGATGAGCAGCGCGGCGGGATCACGGGTTTGCAACCCGCACCGGGTTATAACAGAATGGTAGTTTTGCCCGGAGTTGATCAAGGCGTGCGGCGAATCTGGTGGAAGCTTGTAATTGGATGGGTCCTGCTTTTAGGACTGGTCATGACGTTGGTCGTCAGTGGGATGGGCACCACGCCCCCGGTGGCGCGCCGCCTTTTGCCGCCCCTGCCGCCACTTAAATTTCCGCTGACCCAGTTACCGCCCATTCGCGGCTTTTGCATGCAGCTTGAAGTGCCCGGGCACTACACGGCATATCGCCATTCCATTGCGCGGCTGCGCAAGCGGGGATGCCGATGGATTAACTTTGTCATCAACGCGCGGCAAAACAATGTGAAGTCGGAACATATCGGATTTTTGAAATCTTCGACGCTAAGTCCGCGGCACATTCGGCATATCCTCGCGTATTCCCATAGCCTTGGCATCGAGACCATGCTTATGCCAATCGTGCTTCTCAACCATGCGACGGGTACGCAGTGGCGTGGGGAAATCAAACCGCCGAGCTGGGCAAAATGGTTTGCGAGCTATCGGCATTATATTCTGACCGTTGCAGGCTGGGCGCAGCGTTATCGAGTATCGATTTTTTCCGTCGGCAGCGAGCTCATTTCCACGGAACCATTTACCGGCCGATGGGATCGGCTCATTTCTGCGGTGCGCCGCGTGTATCACGGCAAGCTTACGTACAGCGCCAACTGGGATCATTACCGATATGTGCAGTTCTGGAACAAGCTGGATTACATAGGCATGAATTCGTATTACGACCTGGCGCGGCACAATCAATCGCCGGTGCAAAATGTGGTAGCGCGATGGAAACCGATTCAGACGCGGATTTTTCGCTTTGCCGATGTTATTGGCAAGCCGGTGCTGATTACGGAGATCGGGTGGGACAATCTGCAAAATACCCTCCGCAAGCCATGGGACTATGTGGGTTCGGGGAAAATTGAACCAGCCGTTCAGTTAACCGCATACCGGGCGTTTGTGCGGGCATGGCGTGGTTTGCCCACGCGGTATTTTGCGGGCGCGTTTATATGGGAATGGTATCCCGGGGCCAAACCGACCGATTACGGCAGCTACTCGCTTCAAGGCGAGCCCGCCCTTAAGCTTGTGAGCCGCTGGATTAGTGGCCGCTAAAAGGCGGGAATTCCATGAGGCGGCGCCCCGGGGATGGAATTGAGCAAAAACAGGGGATTGCAGGGGCCTGGGTGGTTGCGATGACTGCCGGGCCATGGCATCAAAGGTGAATATGAAGCGCGATGTGTACTGCGGCGAAGTGACCGGTGAACATGCCGGAAAAACCATCACCCTTTCCGGATGGGTTGCGGCTTATCGGGATCATGGTGGGGTTGTATTTGTGGATGTGCGGGATCGCACGGGCATTTGCCAAGTGGTTTTTAGGCCGGAGATGGGCTCGGTTTACGAGCTCGGCGGAAGCCTGCGTAATGAAGATGTCGTAACGGTAAGCGGCGCGATAGCCCTGAGAGATGAGGGGGCCATCAACCCGCGCATCGCGACCGGGCACGTTGAATTGATCGCCGCCACCGCTGTGCTTTGCAACAAGGCGGATCCGGTGCCATTTTCGCCCGGCAGCTTAGAGGCAATCAGCGAAGATACGCGCCTGAAATACCGCTACATTGATCTGCGCCGCCGCCCCATGGCCGAGGCATTGCGGTTTCGGCACCGCGTAACCAAATTGATGCGTGATTACTGCGATGAGCAAGGCTTTCTCGAAATTGAAACGCCGATCCTTTACAAAAGCACGCCTGAGGGGGCCCGCGAATTTCTGGTGCCATCGCGCCTAAGCCCCGGCGAATTTTACGCCCTCCCCCAAAGCCCGCAGCTTTTTAAGCAGGTGCTCATGGTGGCCGGGTTGGATCGATACATGCAGATCGCACGCTGTTTTCGTGATGAGGCGCTCCGGTCAGACCGGCAGCCGGAATTCACGCAGCTTGATCTGGAAATGAGTTTTGTCGATCGGGCGGATGTTATTGCCCTGGTAACCGGGCTGATCCGACGGCTGTGGAAGGAATTATTGGCCATCGATCTGCCCCCCACGTTTGAGCAGATGGCGTGGCTGGATGCGATGGAGCGCTTCGGTGTCGATAAGCCGGATACCCGCTTCGGCATGGAACTTGTGGACGTAAGCGAGATAGTGCAGGAATCGGAGTTTGCGGTATTCAAGGGTGCGATTGCAGCGGGCGGGTGTGTGAAAATGATTTCTGTGCCGGGCGGCAGCACACTAAGTCGCAAGCAGATCGACGAACTCACAACTGAGGCGAAGGTGTTTGGGGCACGCGGGCTGGCGTGGATAAAACTTGGGGGCGACGCGGGCGCGGGCCAAATGGGCGGCCCGGTTGCTAAGTTTCTCACGACCGGCGTGCAGGAAAAGCTGCGTGCGGCCACCGGTGCCGTTGATGGAGATCTGCTGCTGGCCGTGGCCGACAAGCGCGAAATTGCATGGCGTGTACTTGGCGAGGTGCGGCTGATATTAGGGCGGCAGCTGAAACTCATTGATGAAAGCCGCTGGAATTTTTTGTGGGTGGTGGATTTTCCCGGTTTTGAGCGTGATGACGCAACGGGCAAGATCATGGCCCGGCACCATCCATTCACCGCCCCACTGGATGAAGATGTGGATCAACTGGAAAGCAATCCCCTTGGCGTGCGTGCCAAGGCCTATGACATCGTGCTTAATGGTGTGGAGATTGGTGGCGGATCGATCCGTATCCATCAGCGGGAAATTCAATCGCGGATATTTTCTCTGCTGGGTATTTCGCCGCAAGATGCACAGAAGAAATTTGCGTTTCTTCTCGATGCCCTTCGATTTGGTGCCCCGCCCCACGGCGGTATTGCGCTGGGGCTGGATCGGCTGGTGATGCTGATGCTGCGGC
>JAJZGD010000153.1 GCA_021804985.1 Planctomycetota bacterium | reverse complement strand
CGACTGGGCTCCGGCCGTTCCGGCGGCGCACACAGCCCAACAGCCCAACAGCCCAACAGCCCAACAGCCCAACAGCCCAACAGACCAACAGACCAACAGACCAACAGACCAACAGACCAACAGACCAACAGACCAACAGACCAACAGACCAACAGACCAACAGACCAACAGACCAACAGACCAACAGACCAACACTAATTATAGCGCGGTAACCGCGGCGCATTCCTCGCGCCCTAAGCCGGCCAGCCTGCTGGCCGCGCCTCGTCATCGCTCGACAGCCCGTTGCCTCGTGGCATGCTTCCGCGCCGCGGCCGCATTCCGCTTCGCCGTAGTCGGGGTTGCCGCCCTCGCCGCTGGCGGCCGCATCGCCCTCGCAGTGGGCGCCTTTTCTCTTTTCCCGGCGAGTGCCCACGCCAGTCCGCGCGCCGCAAAACCAAACACCAAACTTCCAGCGAAACTTCCGCCCAAACTTCCGCTCGGTGTGGTGCTTGCCCAGGTGCCGTGGAAGCGAGATTCCGATCATCCCGTCAAAGAATTTGTGCCCTTGGCCACCTTGCCATGGAAGCGGTCTTTCATCCATCCCGTTCCGGAATTCGTACCGTTGGCCACGCTGCCTTGGGCCAATTGCCATGTCGTGCATCTGGCGTTGCCCCATGCGCCGCGGCGATGGGGTGTTCCGGATTGCCACTTCATCATGGCCATGTGCCGCGATAAACAGGGCAATCTGTGGCTGGCCACCGAAGGGAGCGGCATTTACCGCTACGATCCGTCCGCATCCAAAGGTAAACACTGGACCCAATTCACCAAACAAAACACGCACGGGGCATTGGCCAACAATTGCATTTACGCCATTGCCTGCGACAACCATGATCGCATATGGGCAGGTGAATTAAATCATGGTGTAAGTGTATTCAACGGCAAGCAGTGGCAGGATTATGACATCGTACAAAACCCTAAGCACAAAGTGCTGGCCGGGCCATTGGGAGATCATGTCTATGCGATGAAGTTTGATCGGTACACCGATCAGATGTGGATATGCACAGAAAACGGTATCAGCATTTACCAGTGCAGCGGGGCTGGCCGTGCGGCTCCGCATCGCGGGCGGCCCCACACACGGCACC
Source organism: Planctomycetota bacterium (assembly GCA_021804985.1). Taxonomy (GTDB): domain Bacteria; phylum Planctomycetota; class Phycisphaerae; order WQYP01; family WQYP01; genus JAJZGD01. The sequence goes on along the minus strand of JAJZGD010000153.1, from coordinate 6,596 downwards.
ATTGGCATTACATCACGCAGGCCAATGGGCTGCCGACGAATCCCGATGCGATTGCCTTTGGCAAAGGTGGCATCATCTATGTCGGCACGCAGTGCGGCGGTTTGGCGGTGGGCACGCAACAGGGCAGTGGCAGTGGCGGCAAAGCCCACAGCGCCCACCCAACGCTTACCACCGCCGGCGCTGGCAATGCCCTCGGTTGGAGCCATTATCAATGGACGGTCATCAAAGGGCCGTGGCATATGCCGCTCTCGGCAACCGGCCAAGGCTTGCCGGGGAATTTGGTTAATTCGGTGGCCACCACTTGGGCCAATCATCTGGTGGTGGCAACGGATGAAGGGATCGCATTGGGGCGACTGAATGATGGCGGCAGAAATCCATCGCTGCTGAATCTGACCTTTGAACATGGGCGTAATTTCGTCGCCAAAGCTTATGGATTGTGGCATCCACCCGTGCATTGGCAAGCGCCCCCCGGGCGGTTGCTGGAAAAACTGCCGACGGAAGACCATACGACGGTGGCGGCATGGCAGCCGCATCCCGGCCAGGGGGCCAGGGCGGGTTATTTATGGCTGGGCCATTGGCGTACGGGTTTGGATGTGTGGCAATACAACGCGGATGGAAAAATAATTCAGCGTTGGCATATTCACGAGCCGCAGGTGGGCAATTATATTGCATCATTGCAGCCGCTGAAGGGCGGCGCGATGGCGGTGGGGTGTTATGGCAAAGGGGCCTTCATCATCACCCTGCCGGGAGAAAGCAAAGTTGCGTGGCGAAAGGCACCAGGGCAGGCGGCCAGCCGCACCATTCCGGAAATAGCGCGGCACGTGCCGCGGATCGTGCCCGTGGCGCGAACGAATTTTACTTCAGCCGAGCGCAACGAACCGATGCAAATGCGCGAAAATCTGAGATTCCCAGCCGCCGCCTCGACCCCGACAATGGCGCAATTGCGTCGCCTGTTGACGGTGCTGTGCGCCATCCATCGGGTGCCACGCCGCCTGAAGGTGGCGCCCATAGCTGACGACTGGCGGACGCGTGGCGACTGGATCGACGCTGTCGGCAGAGATTGCTGCATGCTGGGTGCGATGATGGATGAGATCGACGGCAGCGGCGGTGTCATGGCGACCATGATGCGTCGCACTAACGACATGTATAACGCCTACTTCATCAACCCACACTGGAACCCCACCGACCAGATTCGCAGATGGGTGAGCGCACGGCAGACCACCGATCCCCGCGCCGTGGAAAACAACAGCGCCGGCGGCCGAACCATGTCAAGCTGGGACGACCACGGCGAGGCCTATCCACATACACTCAATGGCCCCAACATGTATTTTGCTGTGGCAATCAGGCCGGGGAGGTATGTGCTGTCGCTATATTTCGTCAATGATGACGCCCACTTTGGAATTAATGCCCAGCGCGACTACGCGATAGAAATACGCTCTGTTCAGCTGGGTCCGAAGCGCTTCATGGAAATGGGCGAACACCAAAGGGCCGCCGTGAAAGCGTTCGATCACGGGCAGGTGCTGTGCCGCAGCCGGGTCAGCAACTTTTATGGTGGTGTATACAAGCGATTTTTCCTGCTGGTGCCACCGGGCGCAAGGCGGCAGTATCTGACCGTGCGAGTCGATCGCAATTACTCGCTGAACGCGATCATGAGCGGCATTTTCTTAGATTCCTACCGACGCCTGCCGAAGGATGTAGGCTTCGGTGTGCTGGTGCATCCACGCTGGAAATTTCAATCTTATCCGCAGTGGAAGCTGCACCATATTCCGCCAGGGGAGTTTGCCAAACGGGCCGCGTGGATTCTTCAGGCATTCCGCGCGCAGCCTGCAAGCAAAGCCAGCCCGAATCTCCCCCAATTTGCTCGCAGCGTTGCCCGCAGCTTTTTCAACGATACTCTCCCCAGGCGCCATCTTACGCCAGCTGCACAACTCTGCTTCGACCTCTTTGAGCAATTGATGTGCCGTCGTCGGGCCAATCCCGCATGGTATGGCGAGCATGGCCAGAACGCCGTGTTGGAGGTTTTGCGGTTCGTGTTTCAGTGCCAGGGAGGGCGAGCGCCGATCGCCTCGCAGCTCTCATGGAGGCAGAGCGCCCTTTTTTCACACCGCTTCGTCGCGTCGTTCATGCGAAACGTCGGACTGTGTGCCCAATCGCTGCATATCTGCATCAACCGCCACAACTTCGCGCTCTTTCAGTACGATTGGATATGTAAGCACGGGCCCGGCACACAGCTTCCCGCGGGGGCGGAGGATTTCGGCAAATCATCGTTATTTGATCGGTGGATATCGAGGCAAAGGCAAAAGGAGTCTGTACAATGAGGTTGCGTAATGGCTTGTGGTTTATTCTTGTTTCCGTCGCGTTCCTACTGTTGCCGGGTTGGGGTGCCGTCGCTGCAGCGGCGCCCAGCTTGGACGTCTCCGGCGGCGCTCCACCTGTCGCATACCGGCAGGTCGCCAAAGGCCAGACGGACGCCGTGAACTTTACCGTGACGCCCAGCACGGGCTGGTACCCGGGCGAAGGCGCAGCGCCGGGAATTACTTACGAGGAGGTTGATATCAGCGCGGACAGCAGTACCACGATTGCAGGTGTGACAGCCTCCGTGCCAGGCGGCGTCTGGCATCCGGCAAATAGCGGCGGCAAGTACATTTTCGACGAATCCTGCCCGGCCGCCCCGTTCCAACTGACCGTCGGCGTGTCTTCCAATGCGATCGGCACGCACAACGTCACGGCGGACGGCACAACGATCACGCTGAGCGACGGCGAATCGGGCGGCGGCACACCGTGCACCGAATCATTTCAGGTCGTCCTGATAGCCGTCCACATCAGTGGGCCACCGAACGTCATTTACGACAACGGGCCAGGCACATACACAGAAACGTCGATAGACGGGCAGGCACTCCAGCAATATGTGTCTCCACCCCACGTCCACTCGGAGTATTGCGCTACGGCCACCGGTGGAAGTGGCAGCTACAATTGGACTTGGACGCTGCCGGCGAACGTGGCGTTTGCCTCGGGTTATTACGACACCTCGGAGCCGATTAAGGTTTACGGCACGGCTGGCGGCCACCCGGGCACGCCCGAGGAAATCTGGTGCCAGGCCAACGACAATGAATCCTTGGAATATGGGGTGAATACCGTCACCATTAATCTTGAACAGGAATATTGGACCGATTGGACGAGCGAGACCGATGGGGCACCGCCGGGTGCGACGCCCGCCTTGGCTGGCGGGCAGGTCCCCGCGGCAGCCGGCCAGGGCACGGCGGTCACCGTTTCCGGCGGCCAAAGCGTCTCCGTTGGGGTCGGCGTCGCCGTCACGGGCGGTATTCCCGGAACCGACCTCGGACTGGAGGTCGGCTATTCGCAGGCACAAGAGACCGACGGATCGGGCGGCGCCGTGGTCAACTGCAAAGCGATGCCGACCGCCCAGGAATGGAACGGGTGCCTGGTGCCGATGGTTTACACGCTTAACGGTATCGGCAAAGAACTTGGGCCCTACGGCATCGTCACCACCGACGCGGTGACAAAAGTCAGAACCGCACCGCCCGAGTGCAATGCGGAGTGTTTGACCTACGGAAGTGAACTGGCCAACCCCGACACCCCGCTGCCCGTAACACCGGTGCAGCCATGGTAGGCACAAGGGCAAACCGTGTTGTCTTAGGGGCGGCGGCGCTCATGGTTGTGCTTTGTGTTGCCGGGCTCGGCGTTCTGCTGTTTGCCGCGCCCCGCAAGCCGCAAAGCCCCGCCGTTCGGCGCCTGCGCCGCGCGCTTGGGGCGGCCCGAACCGCCTCCACGGGCTACCCCCTGTTTGGGAAAAATCCCTACCTGCCCGTGCTTAAAATTCTTCGAGTTGACCGGGGTCAGCTCCCCTTGATATGGCAATCGCGGGCGCTGGCGCAGTACGCCCAGTTCCTCGACACCCCCGGCTGGGCCAACTACACCACCACCGTACCACCAAAGAAATATCTTAAGGTAGCCAAAGCGCTTCTGCTTCGGGCGGTCCAGCTATCACCGGGCTACGTAACCGGCTGGCTGGGTCTCCACAGGGTGGCCGCGTGGCGCGCCACTCCTTCGGCTAACGCTGAGGCCGAAAGGTACCTGATAACGGCCTACCGGCTGGACCCGCACAACCCCGTCGTGGCGGGCCTTCGGGCCTGGGAGATTTGGCAGGCCCATGGGGCGCACAACATTCGTCCCGGGCTACCGCCGCCGCCGGGCCACATGGGTTTCCTTTCGGCACGGTGGGTTCATGCCTTCTGCTACCGAGCGTTGGTGTTTCTTAAATATCAGGACAGGATACCGCGTCATTGGGCGCAGCAGACCCAAGGCTGGAGAAGGGCTTTTGGCGCCGCACTGAAGCGTTACGAGCCAGGCGCGTACGCGGAGGCCATGGCTGGCACCTGGAAGCCCGGGCCATGCCCCGATCCGTGGCCGCCGCCGGCAACGCAGCCAGCCAGGAAGGCCGCAACGACGCGCCGCGCGAAGTCGGCAGCGCCCGGTAACGCCAAATAATCTCAAGAGGCGAAAAGTCGGTGCGAGGCGCGCAGAAACGCGCCCGCCGCGGCAGGTCGATCGGAATGAACTATATCCACCGCGCTAATACGCCCCGAGCGGTTTATCCGCTCGGAATGGTTGCAGAAAAAACTTTTCGATGAAATAAAGCGGTAGGCTTTTGCCCCGTCGGCCATCGGCTCGTATAACTTCTGCGACGCAGGCTTCGGATTCAATGAGCATCCGCCCGTAAAAAATTCTTCGACGAATATCTCCCACACAATAAACCCGCCGCAATTTAATCCGCACGGCCGGTTGGATTATGGCCCCTCGGCCTGCCGCTGAGCGTCGAGGTGTTTTTGCAGCTGCTCCGCAACGCTCGCCTTGACCGCGGCCATCGGCGGGCACGCACTACCCAGTAGTTTTTGCATCGATGTGACGGGGCGCGAAAGGCCACACGGGTTAATCAGGTCAAAATAGGCCAGATCGGTCGTCACATTCAAGGCCACACCGTGCAGCGATATCCATCGCCGAAGTTTGACGCCAATGGCGCAGATTTTCTTCAGTGCCGAAATATCCACGCCGCAACTGCCGGTGTTGGTAGGCTCTTCCGCCGCCACCACGGCCGGTTTATCCTGCACCCACACCCCGGTCGCACAAACATCGCGGCAGCCACTGATTCCAAAAGGTTCGATCGCGGCGATGATGGCATTTTCCAGCAGACGCATGTATTCCAGAAGGCCCAGATGGTAACGCTGCAGGGGAATGATGGGATAAGCGACCAGTTGGCCCGGCCCATGAAAAGTTATATCGCCACCGCGGTCGCTCTGAACAACCTCAATGCCGCGGGCGTCGAGCGCGGCTGCATCGACCAAAAGATGATCGGCCGAGCCGGGGCGTCGGCCAAAGGTGATTACCGGAGGATGCTCCACCAGAATGATGGCGCCGTGCGGGCTTATGCCGCGCAGAACTTCATCATGAATTTCAAGTTGCCGATCCCATGCGGGCTTATATTTACAAAGCCCCAAATCGATAACCGGCAGCGGGTAATCTCCGGGTGGGGGATTCATGGTGCCACTAAACGCCCCGCAGCGGCGGCGGCAGGGGACGCCGGCCAGCCCGGCCGCTGGCGGTATCGCGCGGGGATGCGGCCCCTTCGGGCGCGGGCGTGGGGGGCTGCTTACGCGCCGGCGCCTTGGCGGCAATCAGGGGGACGGCCAATTGAATTAACTCATCGACATTCGTCACATACGTGATGTCAATCCCCTTGAGGGGTGGGTTGATTTCCGCGACATCTTTCTGGTTTCGTTTCGGTAGCACGGCCATTTTAATGCCGGCGCGATGCGCCGCGATCAGCTTCTCCCGCACGCCGCCGATGGGAAGCACCAGGCCACGCAGCGTGATCTCTCCCGTCATCGCCACATCGGGCCGCACGGCCACACCGGCAAACAGGCTCGCCATCGCGGTATACATCGCTACGCCTGCGGAGGGGCCATCCTTCGGCACGGCGCCGGCTGGTACGTGCACATGCACATCTACATTTAAAAATGCGTCCACGGGTATGCCCAAATCCGGGCTGCGACTTTTCAGCAAGGAGAGCGCCGCCTGGGCCGATTCCCGCATCACGCGGCCGATCTGCCCGGTTAACGTCAATCGTCCTTTGCCGGCCATGCGACTGGCCTCCACAAACATGATGTCGCCGCCCACCGAGGTGTAAGCGAGGCCGGTTGCGACCCCCGGGCTTGCGGTTCGCAGGGCAACTTCGCTTTCAAAAGCTGTCGGGCCCAGATAGGCATGCAGGTCTTCAGGCCGCACGATCACCTGTGCGGTATCGGGCGGAATAATGCTCGGCGTTTTCTCGGTGGCCGCCGCAGCTGGTGTGCTCGCGTCGGCCGGAGTGCTCGCGGTGGCCGGAGTGCTCGCGGTGCCCGCCGTGCTGGTTGCAGTTGGCTGGGTGGCCGCACCGGCCGCCGTGGTGCTTGAAGACGGCGCGGTGGAGGCATCGGGCCTGGCGTTCGCGTCCGCCGCAGCGTTGGCGGCTGCTGCGTCCGCTAATTGAGCTTCTGGCAAGGCTGCCGGCCTGGCGGCATTCTCCGGCGGCATCGGCG
>JAJZGD010000152.1 GCA_021804985.1 Planctomycetota bacterium | reverse complement strand
GTCGTAACCGCCGCGGTGGCTGCCGATATGTTGCCCATTGATGTAAATGGTCGCTTCCCAATCCACCGCGCCAAAGTGGAGCAGCACGCGCTGGCCTTCCCACGCCGATGGAATATTAATTTCCCGCTGATACCAAAGCCGCTGATGAGGCAGCAGCGGTTTCATCACGCCCGACATGGCCGACTCTATGCCGAAGGGAACCATGATTTGCCCGGCATGGTTGCCGGGAATATTGGCCTGATTTTTATCGGTGATCTGATAATTCCAAAGCCCATTGAGATTTAGCCAACGATGGCGAACCAATTGCGGGCGCGGATATTGAGGCCATACGTTATCCGGTGAAACATCGCGGCTCCAGCGAGTCATCAAATGGGCACGTTTGGGATGCCACCCGTTCGACGACGCATCGCGCTCCGGTTCACCGGATGATTTCTGATTGGGAATAACCACCAGGGCCGCGGCGGTGGATGCTGCGGCAAGAATCGCTCGACGAGACATTGGCATCCTGAATCTCCTTTATGATGTCAAATGTCTGAAAACGTGGCCCCGTCATTTCGCACGGCAAGCTCGTGTGCGGCGATGCGCGGGCATGGCGAAGGCCAATCAACGCCTGCAACTTATACGGTCAATTCCGGACATTGTTTGCGGGCATGCGCCCATGCCTTTTGGATGGCGGCATGAATGGCCTCCGGCTGCACCTTCCACACGGCACGGTCATAACTAAGCAACCCGTCGCATTCGGTTTCAACATCCACAATCTGACAGTAAAAATCACCGCTCTGCGCGCTGCCATTGGTATTAAATATAAAATTATGAAACAGACCGCAGACCTCGCGGGTCATCCAGGCTTTCGAGGCGGGATCGACCGCGGGAATTTGCAGTGATTTGTCCCTGTTTTGCGCCGCGGCAAAATTCATTCCTTTACCGGTGGTGGGATCATAGCTGTGATAAGTCCAGGCATGGGGCCATGTGTGGCCGGGCGCGCGAAGGCCCCATCCCCCATCTTCGCTCGTAATGCCAAACTGATGTTTGAATTTGGCTGCGACACCCCCGTGGCAATCACGCACGTCGCCGACACCGTGCCATGGGAATCCGCTGGATTCATCCACGAACCGGCTCGGATCCAGGTGCTTGGCCCAGCGGGCATTTCGCACGTAATCAAAGCCGCCAAATGCCTCATTAAACATGATCCAGCAAATCACGGAAGGATGATTGCCCAGCTGCTCAATGTGATTGCGAACTTCGGTTTCCCATTGGGCCGCGGCTTCGGGGCTTGTGGGCCGATCGGTCCAGGGATTTCCGTCGTCACCGGTTGGCATATCCTGAAACACCATCAAACCCAGCTTGTCGGCCCAGTAATACCAGCGCTGCATTTCAACTTTCACATGCTTGCGAACCGTATTAAAACCGAGCCGGCGTTCGGTCTCGATGTCAAAGCGCAAGGCGTCATCGGTGGGCGCCGTGTAGACGCCGTCGGGCCAGAAGCCCTGATCCAGTGAGCCCGGCATCAGCATGGGCTTGCCATTGAGCATGGCCCGCGTGTTACCCATGGAATCGTGGCCGACTTTCAGGCTGCGCATGCCGAAGTAACTATCGACGGTGTCGATCACGTTGCCGTTTTCATCTTTCAGATAAACCGTCAGGTCGTACAAAAACGGATCATCCGGGGACCAGAGCCGCGGATTTTCCAATTCAAGTTCCAACTCCGATGACATCCACGCCGACCGCGCTTTGAAAAACTTCACCAGATTATCCCGAATCACCGGCGTCATGCTTTCGCCGATCGGCGCTGTGCGGTGCGCCACCGCCGCCCCATCGCGCCGGGCCACGGCCTCCACCACCATCGGCTTACAATCGATGCGTCCAATGACCTCAAGCCGCAAAACACCTTTTTCCAGATCGGGAATCATTTTGAGCTTTTCAATGTGCGATGGGGGCACCGGTTCCAGCCATACGGTCTGCCAGATGCCGGACGTGGCGGTATATGAACACCCGCCCGGATGGAGGGTTTGCTTGCCGTGCGGCTGCCACCAGGTGTCGGTCGGATCCCATACCGAGACGACAATAGTGTGCCGCGCCCCCGCCTTGACATGTTTGGTAATGTCAAAGCTGAATGCGTCGTAACCGCCGCGGTGGCTGCCGATATGTTGCCCATTGATGTAAATGGTCGCTTCCCAATCCACCGCGCCAAAGTGGAGCAGCACGCGCTGGCCTTCCCACGCCGATGGAATATTAATTTCCCGCTGATACCAAAGCCGCTGATGAGGCAGCAGCGGTTTCATCACGCCCGACATGGCCGACTCTATGCCGAAGGGAACCATGATTTGCCCGGCATGGTTGCCGGGAATATTGGCCTGATTTTTATCGGTGATCTGATAATTCCAAAGCCCATTGAGATTTAGCCAACGATGGCGAACCAATTGCGGGCGCGGATATTGAGGCCATACGTTATCCGGTGAAACATCGCGGCTCCAGCGAGTCATCAAATGGGCACGTTTGGGATGCCACGACCCCGACGACATTTCTGTGCCTTCGGCGGCGGCCTCGTGAGAATTCACAGCGACCGCAGTGGCGGCAGCGGCGGCTGCGGCGATAAGAACGCTTCGACGTGTCAAATCCATCTTATAATCCTTTATCCAAAAGAAGGGGTGAAGGCAGGCGGTAACATACATGTCCGCACGGTGCGGGCATGCTATCCCCGTTCAATGCGACTTCCGGACGATGCCGGCATCAAAATATTGGCCGTTCACCAACTGATGCATCTCAACGGCAATGACATTTTTCCCACGATGAAGCGTGGCGAGGGCCTGCCTGGTGATGTTGAGGGGAATGTGGCGTATGCTGTATCCTCCGGCAGACGCCGCGAAAACGCCATTGATGTAAAAAGCCACATCATCATCATGAAAGGTCCATATGCGAAGGGCTTTGCGATGGCGAAGCTGGTTTTGGCGCAGTCTAAATGTACGTCGCAGGAACAGGTAATTCGACTTCCACGCCGTGCGGATATGCACTTGTCCATTATTCCGATAACCGGCGCCAAAGCCCGCCGGCCCGCGCTTCCAGGATCGGTCGTCAAAGTTTTTGGCAAACCAATTACGCGCGGGTTTATGGATTGTGTAACGCCATATAACCGCCGTCTTCTGCGCATCGGGCACAACGGTCACGTAATGGATTCGCCGGGGAAATGCTGGCAGCGGGGCCCAGCCCTCGCCGAAGGTTGCGCCACGTTTTACCCAACTCGCCCAGAGCGTCGGATGAATGAGAAAGGGCATAAACATGGCCCCGACCACCGGGCGAGAGTGCATGCCGGCCCACGCGTGGCGGGTGCCATATTGATCCGCGAGACCAACACGGGCCGGGCTTTGATCCAGAAATTTGTAGATGCGGTTAATGATGGCGTGGAACTCGGCGGGTTTGGTGGCGAGCGCCGCCGTCCAGACTTCAAAATCGGTTTTGGTTTGAGTCACGGTGCTGCGATCCGGCAGGCCGTATTTATTGAGCTTCGTCATGTAAAAGGCCATCTGCTTCTGGCGAACCGACAAGGGGAAGATATGCAGATGCAGCACCTGATCCCACACTAAGTTGTAAAGCATGCTCCACGAGTCGGGCTGGTTAAACGCCATGCGATAATGATTGCCAGTGGCATCGACCTTCATCCATTTTTCGGCCCACCGGTGCGCCAAGGCCTTGTAACTCGCAGCCTGCGCGGTAAGGCCGCGCATCTGGCACAGCTGCCCATAGGCCCCCATGGCAACAATCGCTTTGATCGACAAATTTGCATTGTGGGCAATCTGCCCTAAAAAATCGTTCGTGCTTAGCTGCTTGCGCGGGTCGAAGCCGCGCTTTCGCAGGAACTCAATCCACTTAGTAAGCAGTGGCCAATAGCGCGTGGCAAACTTAGCGTTCCCCTCGGCCCGTGCAATCGCAGCCACCATGATGATCATGTTGCCGCTCTCTTCGACGGGCATATTTTCGCCGCCATTGGCATACCAGCCGGTGCACACCGGATAGGTGCCTAAATCATGCGGTGCCCATGGAAATCGCCATCGGGGCGTTTCGGCGGAGTTCAGCACGGGCACCAATGACGCGGCCTCAAGCTGGGGGCAGAAGGTCAGCAGCAGCGGCGATGCAGGAAAGACCACATCGACGGTGTCGGTGTCGCCGTTACTCGTTTCTTCCTTGGTGTAAACGAGCGGAAGTCCATTTTTGTCGGCAGTAATTTCCATGGCGCCCAGTGCCTGCCGATAGGCCAATGCCGCAATGGTGGCATAGCGGTGCCCGCCGATTTTGTTGGCAGATCGCGTTACCGCCTTATCAAAATGCCGGCTTAAATTGACCATCGCGGTGTAATGGGCGTGGGCCCACGCCAGCATTTGCACGGGGGTATGGAAAACCTGCCGCCAATAGGGGCGCTGATAATCGCCAAAATAATCCAGCGCGTATATTTCGTCATAGGCGATCATCGCGACGCGCGATACGGGGTGTGAACCGACGGAGCCGAGATCAAATGTGAACGCCTGCACCGGAGAATGCGTGCTGAATATCTGATGGGTGGTGGCCGCCCGAGGCAGTTTGCCCCGGCTGATAAAACTGTGGAGGGCCGTTTTGGCCGGCAGACCAACCGCAGCGCTGCCCGCATCTGTGGCGGCTGTATAAAGATAGCCCCAATCGAGGCCCGTCTGATCACCAATCACATCAAAGATATGTTGATGCGCATCGCCGCATTTTTGCACCGTCAATGCGCCCACCTTGGATTGGCGGCATAGCAATGGCGCAATCTGAAAGCGATCATTAAGCGCGATTTGAGAACTGGCACTAAAATAAATTTGAACATTGTGGCGGCGGCCATCAAGCGAATGAGCGCTCCATGTGATATAGGTGACTGGCAGCGTGATATAGCGAAGTTTTGCCGGCAGCCGCGGCGTAAGGAACGTGAGCTTGATGGCAACCCTGCGGTTGGCAAAGGTGTAACTCGTCTCAAGCGGCAGCACCCTCACGCTGGTCTGCTTCAGGGCGGGAAGGCTTCGCGGTTGGCCGCCCATAAGCCGATAGTTTTTCCCGTCGATGCGTGCCAGGCTGACCAGGTTTTGGACGCGTCCATCCCAAAAGCGCGTTTGATGGTTGGCGAGATGATTGGCCGCCGACCATATGCTCATGTAGGGGTCGAACACCACCAGCGGCACCGCCGGCGGCCGAAAGGCCGGGGCAGCCGAGGCGGAACCGGGCGAACTGAAAAGACCTCCAAGCAGACTCGCGACCAACGCAAAGGCCGCGCTGAATTTAATACAACCCATTAAGCCAATCCTTTGAAAACAACAACCGATTTCGACACATGGCCACGGCCCGCGCCGATGGCGACCGTTAGTCCAATCCGAGGCATTCCTCAACGCGATTTTCCATCAAGCGAGGGTATCATTCCGCGCCGTCAAAAACGAAAATCGGCCGATTGAAGGCTTTTCTCCAATCGGTCGATAATGCGCCCATTCAGGCGCGGCCGAAAAGCATTTTCACGCAAAGAGGCGTTTTCGCCGCGCTAGAAGCATCAATCCTGCCGCCCCGCCAAGCATCATGGTCATTGACGCGGGCTCTGGCGTGCTCACGGCAGCAATACCCACACCTGCGATACGGAAATTGGTGTGGCCGGTGGCTGGCGCGACGGACAATACAAGATCGCCGGATGAATCGGCGGTGCCGTTCAGCGTGGCATAGTTCACGCCGAGCGTATAGGCCCCAACGAAGGGGCTGCCCGGAGTATAGGCGCCGGTCGCGGTCACACTGTTGGTGCCAACCGTGAAGGTATCCGCGGTCTGCGCGTATCCGGCCACTTCGTAGGTATCGCCTGCGGTGAGGCCTTCAAACGTTAGCGTGTTGGGCGATAAGTTGCCGAACGCATAGTTGGCATAGATTGTGCCAGCCGCGGCCGTGCCGGCGCCGGTGCCGTTAAACGCCGGCGAGTTGATCACCAGGCTGATTCCGCCGCCAAGCGCGAAGCTGACGTTGGAAAAACTACCGTTGCCAACAGCCAGCGGAACGATGGTTTCACCCAGCGCGCCGGTACCGGAAAAGTTCCCGGTGTTCTTTCCGAAGTTAAATTGCGCACCAGTCAGCGGTGTGGCGTGTGCCGCCCCCGCACCGGCGCCGACCACTGCAGCGATGGCCGCGGCCGCTACCAAGCCCGCACATTTGTGAGAACGACGACATCCCATGGTATGTCTCCCTTTCAAAGAAGAACCTCTCAACCAACCTCGGGGCCACCGAACGGCGACCATAACCGAGTTCAGTCGCGTGTGAGCTAAAATTGTTTCATTGCCAGACACCTCCCAAATGAGTCCAATATCTTTATGGCTTCGCAGTCACACATTAGTGCACTGAATCATCATGATTCCACATGGCGTTCATCTGTCGGCCACCGGGATTCAGCGGGTTGGCGTTGAGCAAAAGCGTCTGCGGCATCGGCACCACGTGGCCATCGCAAAACAGAACGTTGGCATCCCCACCATGGACGTTGCCGGGATAATTTAATTGAGTGGGATCGTTATATGGATAGGCCGGCATGATGATATAGGTGGCGAAAAAATTAGCGAGATTGGATTGGCCGGCATTGGCGGGAATAAATTTATCTGCTACCGCAATGCAGTTCGCCGGGTTGACCACACTGGAGGCGCGAAGCTCCGGCCGCTCCGCACTTGCCGGCCAGCCGCTGGCCTCATCGCGCACCCAGCCAGTCAGGCCCCATCCGGGCAAACCGGCAACCGGCGGATTAAGGCCGGCGCCGTAGCCGTTATAGCCGTAGGAACTTTGCAAAAACGGCACGCCATTATAGTTTCCCGGCCCATTGCCATAGCCCGCGTTGGGAATGGGCATAAAGCGCATTCCGGCTTTGTAGCCCCAGAACCATTGGCTGTTATCCTGTGCGTAAAGCTGGTTGCCGACAACGGTCGTCGGCGCTTTGTAGGCCACCCATTGCATTTCGATGGGGTCGGCCGGGCAATAAAATAGATTTGCCGAATGGCTCCCCATCACGCTCATTAAGCGGGGTATCCAAATACACCCCACGCCGATGTAGCCGCTGATATACGCCTCTGCGCCGGGGTAATAGCCTGACTCGCTGATATATTCGTCCATCCCGACGCCGATCTGCTCGAGATTGGCGGCGCAGGCCGTCTCCTCGGCTACGGCTTTGGCTTTGGCCAGCGCGGGGAGCAGGAGCGCAATAAGGATGGCAATAATAGAGATCACTACAAGCAGCTCCACCAGCGTAAAGCCAGCACGAGTTGTTCTGGGAATTGGCCCTGACCGGCCGCAATTCTCGCGGCCGAGTTGCCGCTCTGCCCCCTGAAACCCACCAGACATCTGGCGTGGATTGAAATCCATCACGGGAAGCTCCTTATGCAGCGCGCTGCGCCGGTCGGCGCGGCAGTAAACCATCGGACACCCTGAAACACCACGTTACGAGCTGACACGTCCCGCCGAACTGACGCGGGTGATTTGCGGCCGCAGCTGGGCAACAGCGCCCCAACCAAGGCCTCGGCTGCGCCTATTTTAGATTTGGCTCAATATGAAAGCCGAACCTTAAACACCGCAACCATGCTTGAATTATTCCACGTGCCGAAAGTATCCGCAATAGCGTTTCGCGCAATACTTATACACTTTTGCGCATTGGTGGGCATTGATATAAATGGTTGCATGCAAATGAGAAATGAGATGAGAAGCCGATTGATAAATCAGGCATCCGGACCGTCGGGATGCCAGAGATCGG
>JAJZGD010000151.1 GCA_021804985.1 Planctomycetota bacterium | reverse complement strand
CATCCCGCTCCCAACTACCTCATCCCCTCTGCGGGAAAAGCGGCCACTTGGCCCGCAGCAAGCGGCCGGTTAGAATCCACATTCATCAATGTGTCGTTCTGAACCAACTTTTTCTATTCTTCTCAGCGGAGATGCCAGATGAACGCGTCGCAATCCGGATTGAAGTGGCCCGCTTTCTCAGCGGCCGACATGCTGATGGCCATCGCCATGATGCTGGTTCTTATGGCCGTCCTAATTCCTGAAATCCGCCAGGCCAATGGCGTGGCGAATCGCGCCGTATGCGCCGGTAATCTCCGGGGCATCATTCAAGCCGAGATTGTGTACGCCCAAGCCAACTCTTCTCAATTTTCGCTCACCCCCGGCCCCATCGGAAAAACATACTGCAACCAGCCGCGGTTTCCCTCCGGGTGGACCGCCGATCAGCGGGCCCCAGAGGTGCTCCACGAGTGGTTCGGTTTCAATCCAAAGGCAAACCAGTTTCAGGCAACCGCCGCCGATCGGGGAAATCCGCTCGCCTGCCTGTACCTATTGGTGCTGCAGAACTATGTCACCACCAAATCATTTATTTGCCCTTCGGACCCGTTTTCACACCAGCCATCGCTCGAAGTTTGCCCTGCCAAGCCGGGTGCCAATCAAACCGATTATTACGGCAACTTTGGAACCATGGCCGTCGGCAAACCGCCGAGTAAATTCGGCGCCGGTGAAAGCTACTCCATGGCCTATCCATGGCAGCGCATCGTTCCCGCGAAACTGCCGAAAGGGCCTCCCGGCATGTCCAACCCCATCGTGCTGCCGTTCCGTTCCCGGAATCCGGTTTGCGGCCCATGGTGGACCAGCAACATTGGCAGCAATGTTCCCGTGATGAGCGACATGGCGCCCCAGGATGTAAAAAATAGCATTAAGAAATTTAATCGTGTTACCACGACGCCACTCGTCGCAGCCACCCAGACATCAATTTTTAATTCAGGCAATCATCGCGGAAAAGGCCAAAATGTCGGCTATGGCGATGACCATGTCGCATGGTGCGTCAATTCGTACGTGGGTCAAAACGGAGATAATATTTTTACCTACAACATCACCCGCAAAGGGCGCACGAAGCAAATGGGCCTTTCTCACACCGGCCGCCGCGCCTTGGCCCCTGTTCTTACCGCCGCGCTTCCGCCGTTTGACACCTGCATGGTACCGGTGCGAAATGTAAAAACCGGCGCATGGTAAAAACACAGGCTGCCCCAGCGCCGCCCATCCGATTAACGCGTTGCACGGGTGACAAACCATTTTTCGCTGATAGCGGTACCGCTGCACGGGCACAATCGGCGGCGCAATATCTGACGCCCGCGCCATGGTTGCAGTTGCAGGGTTGAAGCGGCATGGTTGCAGCGGCATGGTTGCAGTTGTTGCATCGAGAGAGCCGCACCGAAGCCCGCGGTCATCGCGCTGGATGGCCAATGGCTGACATTTTGATTTACAGCGCTGCCATGACGGCGTCGGCCACTTGCGTGCACCCCGCCGTTCCGCCCAGATCACCGGTGAGCGTTTTACCGCCATTGAGTACCTCAAACGCCGCCTTCTCAATCATTTTCGCGTCGGGCTCCAGACCGAACGTATATCGCAACATCATCGCCACTGTCAGAATGGTGCCGATCGGATTGGCCTTGTTTTGCCCCGCGATATCCGGCGCGCTACCGTGAATCGGCTCGTAAAATGGAACCGCTCCGCCGGGGATGCCCAGACACGCCGATGGAACAAGCCCGATGGAGCCGCACAGCATACTGGCTTCATCACTTAAAATGTCGCCAAAGGTGTTTTCCGTCACGATCACGTCAAATTCGGTCGGGCGCCGCAGTAGCTGCATTGAGGCGTTGTCCACATACATGTGTTCCACCGTGACATCCGGGTAATCTTTGGCCATCCGGATCGCCGTCTCACGCCACAACTGACTGGTCGCGAGGATGTTGGCTTTGTCCACACTGGTCAATCGTCGCCGCCGTTTTAACGCCGTCTCAAATCCGATCTTCAGTATGCGTTCGATTTCTGCTTCGCTGTACGCCATCGTATCCACCGCGACGCGTGTGCCGGGCGGGCCGCTGATACCCTGTGGCTTGCCGTAATACAGGCCGCCGGTAAGTTCACGGATGATCATGATGTCGATGCCGGCGGATATAAGCTCGGTTTTCAGCGGGCACCGATTGGCCAAACCGGGCGGCAGCACCACATGCCGCAAATTGGCGAACAGCCCCTTGCGTAATTCCAGCAGCGCCACCCGTTCGGGGCGCTGGGCCTGTGGCAGCGTTTTGTCACGATCGGGCAGGCCAACAGCCCCAAATAAAATAGCCCGGCTTTTTCGGCATATTTCGCGCGTTGCTTCAGGCAGAGCGGTGCCGTGCTTATCAATGGCGGCCCATCCCACATCGGCATACACAGGGTTAAGTTGGTGGCCGCTCATGCTGGCAACTTTTTCCAGCACCGCCATGGCTGCTGCCACCACTTCTGCACCAATCCCGTCGCCGGGTAAAACCGCTATGTCAATTTTCATAATCTTCCTTTTCCGATCGCGATAACAGCGATGGCCCGGGCGCCGCTCGCGCGCCCAATCCGCCATCGGCGCGGACGGTAAGGCTACAGCCTGCAAAGCGTCCGTTCAACCGGCCGAAAAAGCGACGCTCGCCAATCAGTACTGCAGATGCATACCGATGCCGACGAACTGAATCACATGCGTATAAAATTGGCCGAAGGGTGAGTGGCCGTGATAAAACTCCAGCAGAAACTGCAACCGCGGGCTGGAAATAGTTCCATTATCCAATTGAATGCCAGCCCGGGCGGATATGTCGGTGGAGTAATGCGTCTCGGCCCAGTTCTTAAAATCGATTCCGGCCACCGGTGAAACATATAGGTCATGAAAACGAGCCATGGCAGGGCCGTGAAATTCCGCGCCATATTGGAAAATGATTTTGCCCAGATCATACGGGTTGGTATCGAAGAAATAGCCGCCGCCCGTATAGACCCGAAACCACCGATGGAAAAAATCGAGCGACACAAATCCGCTGAGCTGTTCATAACTGAAAACCGATACGTCCTGGGTGGTGCCGAGATTATTGACGATATACCCGTCGCCAAGGTGAGAACTTTGATGAAAAAACCGCACCAGAAACGAGAGATTTTTGTGTCGCACCGCGGTATAGCCACCCACCTGATAATCATTATTTTGCAGATCGACATTCTGCGCATTGGTATTGAAATAGGCGTAGTCGGTGGCAAATAGACCCGTTTCCCATTGCCAATGATGGCCCAAATTGCCGCGATACAGCGGCACCGTTCCCCCCAGCGCCACCTGTACCACCGCATTAAGGCCCCCCGGATGGTACGGCGCATAGTTGGCGTAGGCAGCCGAAAAGCCGGGCCATTTGGGGTCGGCAAGCAGCGGCGTAAAAAGCTGGCCGGGAGGCAAAAACCCCGTCGGCATACGGTACAGATGCCGGCGGTGGCGGTTCAAATCAAGGCCAAATGCATAAGGCGCTCGCACTCGGTGCCAATATTTCGGCGAAGCGGGAAGTGGGCCCGGGGGAAGTTCTCCAGCGGAAGCGGCGCCAGCGGAAACCGGCTCAGCCACGACGGGTGTTGTTGCCGCCGGCCCGCCAGTTCCGGGCCCGCCAGCCGCCGTCACCGCAACGCTGCGCCGTCGCGCCGCCGGCTCGGTGGTGGCCTGCAATGTTGTGGCGGCCTGCGGGGCTGGGGCAGCAAACACAACATCGCGCACGCCGGTCACGTGCTCCAGCCGCGCGACGATCCGTTTTTGTTCCGCTTTGGCGGGCTGAGCAAAAATTGTTACCACACCATTTTTCACCTTCACCCGGGTATTCGCGAGGTGATATTGAAAATGGAGTTCCGCCGTCGTATAGCCGGCAATATACGAGTCGTTGGCGAAAAGGTTTGCGGTGCTGCCGCAAAGTGCGCCGACAAATAACGCTGTCCACCCAATGTGCAATTTCATTTGTTCCCCACTAAAAGCACAAACATTTACACAGGCTACCCATCGTAAAACCCACGCTCATCGGTCCGCAGCCTAATGCGCAAGCACGGCCAACCGCGGCGCCCCGGACCTGACGGCGCCTTGCGGCAGTGGTGGCTGCGGCTCTGGCGGTGGCGAAACCGCTTGCCCGCCGGTGATGTCCAGCATTCGCTGCAGGCTCACGCGCGACCAGTACCGATCATAGGCATTAACGCGAATTTGATTGATCACACAACCCGCCACCAGATTGTCGAGCACGTGAAGCAGGTGCGGCGGATCGATCCGGTACATCGTTGTACACAGGCACTGGCAATCCGAGAGAATGCTTATTTGCTTATCTTTATGGGCCTTGGCGAGGCGGTTGACCATATGCACTTCAGTGCCCACCGCCCATTTTGAGCCGCCCGGCGCATCCCGGATGGTCCGGCCGATGAATTCCGTCGATCCGACAATGTCCGCTTTCTGCACCACTTCCCAGCGACATTCCGGATGCACAATCACCTGAACCCCCGGCGACCGGCGACGAATGTCATCCACATGCTCCGGACGAAACAACTGGTGAACGCTGCAGTGCCCCTTCCAAAGGATAAAGGTTGCCTCGCGCAGCTGGGCGCTTGTTAGCCCACCCCCCGGCTGCCGATAATCCCACGTGACCATGGTGTCCAATCCAAAGCCCATGCGGTAGGCCGTGTTGCGACCGAGATGTTGATCGGGGAAAAAGATGATCTTGCGGCTCGCAGGCTCGCCGGGCTTTTGGCCGGCAAGTGCCCATGTAAGAATTTTTTCGCAGTTGCTGCTGGTGCACACCGCCCCTGCATTGGCGCCGACAAAGCTTTTAACCGCCGCGCTGGAATTGACGTACGTAATCGGCACCAACTGAAAATTTGGATCGCTTTCGCACGCCTGCGTAATAACTTCCCACGCATCGGCAACATCATCGGCCTGCGCCATGTCGGCCATCGAGCAGCCGGCGCCCAAGTCTGGCAGGATCACTTGCTGATGCTCGGCCGTTAAAACATCGGCCGATTCCGCCATGAAATGTACGCCGCAGAAAATAATGAATTCGGCATCGGATAATTGGGCCGCCTGGCGCGAAAGTTGAAATGAATCTCCGACAAAATCGGCAAATGCCACCACATCATCCTGTTGATAGTGATGGCCAAGGATCACCAGCCGCCGACCCAGGCTCTTTTTATGCTGCGCAATGCGATCCATTACCGCCTGCCGCGGCATCTGCAGGTATTCTTTTGGTATGGGCTGTTGCCATTGCATGGTAAAAACCTTAATTATCCGTTAGGCAGCCCGGCCATTACTCGGACGGGCTCCTCGCCAGACCCATCGCAATCTCTGGCACCCATTATATGGTTTGGGCGTAAACTTTCTCCAGCCCAATTTCAGGGGCACCGAAAACCATCAATGTCGCGGCTGCATGGAACCTTAAGCGATCAAGAACCGACCGCCGATGGATTTTCCCCCGGTTGTCGCTATACGCGGCTTAGGGTATTCTTACGATGCTGCATGTCGGGTGGTTAACCGGGAAGTGTTCTTCGGTCCAACCCGGATCTTTCGGGCGAAAGCCCTTCTTAAGCGGTGGTAAGCAATCCGTCGCAGCAGATTGCCGAAGTCGCTGACACACAGGGGTTCTCTCTTATGGCCAACTCTCAGTTGGTTCGGTCGCTTATCGACGCCGGCGTTCATTATGGCCACCGCACGAGTCGGTGGAATCCCAAAATGAAACCCTACATCTACGGCAAGCGAAATTTAATCCATATCATCGACGTGCGCGAAACCCTTAAGGGCATCATCGCCGCCCAGCGGTTTTTGAAAATGCTCGTCAGCAATGGCCGCGACGTTCTTTTCGTCGGCACCAAGCGCCAAGCGCGTGCCGTTATTGATGATGTCGGCAAGCTGACCGCCATGCCCGTGGTGACGGAGCGGTGGCTTGGCGGCACGCTGACCAATTACCGCACGATTCGTTCTCGTCTTAAACGCCTCGAGGAACTCGAGAAAACGCTTCAATCACCGGACGTGAATAAAAAATTCTCCAAGAAGATGGAATCGAGCTTGAAGCGCGAATACCGCAAAATTCTGCGGAACTTGTCGGGCATCCGCACCATGGATCGGCTTCCCGGTGCCGTGTTCGTGGTGGATGTGCGCCGCGAGGTGATTGCCATTCAGGAAGCCCGAAAACTTGGCATCCCGGTGGTCGGCCTGATTGATACCGACAGCGATCCGGATATGGTGGATATCGCCATCCCCGCCAATGATGATGCCCTGCGTGCCATCGATCTGATTCTTAAGGAAGTTTCCGCAGCGGTTGTGGATGGTAAAACCAGCCGCGTCGCCAAGGAAGATATGGAAAGAACCAAACAGGGCCGCGCAGAGCGAACAGGCAATACCCGTGGTCGCGGCCGCCGCGATGATGCGGCCGATGACAAACCCGCAGAGCCGGCCCCGGCCGCCACCGCCGCGCCAGCCTCACCGGATGTGCCCGAGGCCCAGCCCGCCGTGAACGGTTAGGAGCCTGTCCGAGTAATGGCCGGGTTGCGACGGCGTGATTTTGGACACCCATCAAGCAGCGGCGACGACGGCGTACCGGACGCAGATGGCACCCCCCGGTCATCGCAGCGCTTTGATATCCCTATAAGGGCGGCCGACGACTCGGCTGCCCTTTTTTATTTACAACCACGGCCGTATTTCGTATACCACAGGGAAAGCGCTCCGGCACCGCTGCCGTTTTCGGCCGGCCCCGGTGAAACCATGCATGCGGCGTTGGGCCCGCCGTAAGCGGGGCCAAATAATTTCGGCGGTCTCGAAATCGGCCCGGTGCGGCAGCCTGAAGGCAAGCCCTGGCAGCCCGTGGCAGCCCAAAATTTGGCGGAATAGAAAATATGGATGATCAGTTAACCAACGCAGCGGCAGGAAATTCCTCCCCGCGCACAATCAGCGAGCCCAATGTCCTTCGCAAAAATCTGATAATCCTGGCCCTGGTGGCGGTGGCCGAAACGCTGCTGCTATGGGCCAATGCCCGGCTGGATCGAACACTTTGGCTTGCCACCCGCTGGTTGATGGGAGATCAACACCCGTATAGTTGGTCTGCGGTGAAGCTAAACCCCGCGCTCCATCCCCACGCGCCATGGTGGCGAACCATCACGCCGCCGCTGCATTCGCAACTTTACCACCATACGGAAAGCACATGGCGAGCCTTGCGTGATGTGGGCGTTCCCGCTGAAGTTATTTTTATTTGCATTCTCGTCGCCATTTACAGCCCCTACCGCCTTCGCGCGGCGGGCGTCTTTTTGGCGGGCATCCTGGGGGCGGGCGCCGTATCCGAACTGTTCAAAAGCATCTGCGGCCGCATACGGCCCATTGGCACGCTCCCTTCCGGCCGCCTTAATGATGGGCATAACGTCTGGCAGTGGTTCCGCGGGTTTCACACCCAGCATGATCTGAGTTTTCCCAGCGGCCACGCTTGCGTCGCCTTTGCCATGGCCGCCGCCCTCACTTACCTCTCGCCCCGGGGCCGCTGGCTGTTTTTGACGGTGGCGTGGCTCACCAGCATATCCCGCGTGGTGATGCAGGCACACTTTTATTCCGACATTATTTTCGGCGGCACAATCGGCTGGTTCTGCGGATTCGGCTGCGCTATTTGGGCTGGGGAGCGACTTGGGGTTCACCAAGGAGCCTGTCCGAGTAATGGCCGGGATTGGGATGGGTCTGAAATGTCCCGAATGCGCGGCGGAGGATCGAGCCGACTCTGAATAACGAGT
>JAJZGD010000150.1 GCA_021804985.1 Planctomycetota bacterium | reverse complement strand
GTCTAGCATGAGAATCTCTGAAGGGAATACAACGACACGAGAGCCGGATGCGTTAATTGCGCCCGTCCGGTTCGGAGGGAGGGGAGGCCGCAATAAAAGCGGTCTTCCCTACCCCTATAACACCGTTGGGCGCGCGAGGCGTGATCTGCTGCGTGCGACCCGCGGCCAGCAGACTGGCCGGCTAAATGGCGCGGCGCCGCGTCGTCGTTCTCTGCGGCTCCCCTTCTCTGTGTGAGATATTAAATAATTGCATCATGCCGGAGGCATGATTCATTACATCACCCGGAACGACCAATGTCTCACGCAGAGGCGCAGAGGCACAGAGGCTGCCCGCGGGCAGCACGCCGGTGCGCGGCCAGCAGGCTGGCCGGCTAAACAGGTTTTATTCGCCCAGAAAGCCATGCTCAATTTGTTCAAGCGTACGGCCTTTGGTCTCGGCGAGGCGGAGGAATATGAATACCGCTCCGAGCAGGCAGATGACATCATACAATGCGAATGTTCCCGCGAGGCCGAGGTGGGCTTTTATGCTGGGAAATGTGAAGGTGAGAATGAAGCAGGCCGTCCAGAGGGCAAACGTGGACACCGACATAGCGGCCCCGCGCACGCGCGTGGGGAAGATTTCTGAAAGCACCACCCAGGTGACGGGCGCCAGCGTAGCGGAATAAATTCCAACCGCCGCCACGACCAAAATGACGACGGGCAAACCGACCGCATGATTGTGGATGCTCAGGGCGAGAACAAAATAGGTTGCTGCCAGGCCCAGAGCGCCCGCCAACATCATGATTCGGCGGCCGACATGATCCACAATGGCCATGGCGAGCAGTGCGGCAAAAAACGCGGCCACGCCCGTGAGCACAATATTAAATAGTGCACCGTTGATTTTATAGCCCGCACTTTTAAATATCGTTGGGCCATAGTTGAAGATCACATTGATGCCGCACCACTGCTGAAACACCGCCAGCACAATGCCCAAGGTCAGAACGGGACGCATTTTCGGATGGATCAGTTCGGCAAGCGGCTTAAGATTTCCCTCTTCCGCCAGGCCAGCATTAACCGAATCGATGGATGCGGTGGCGTACGCGGCTCCGCCGATCCGCGTCAGAATTTTTTTTGCCTCGGCAAGTTTGCCGGTTTTCAACAGCCAGCGTGGGCTTTCCGGCACGGTAAATACACCGAGCAGAAAAAGGAAAGCGGGGCACGCGGTGGCGATAAACATCCAGCGCCACCCAAAGCGAACGTTCCATGTTTGCATTAGCTGGGCGTGTGTGAGATGAGCCGCCACGGGCTGCGCAATTAGCCAGTTGACAGCCTGGGCCGCGACGACGCCGAATGCGATGGCCAATTGGTTGGCGGCGACCAGTTTGCCGCGAATGGCGGCGGGCGCAATTTCGGCGATGTACACCGGCGAGAGATTGGAAGCCATGCCGATGGCGACCCCGCCGAGAATGCGCCAGAGCACAAACGTGTGAAAGGCATCTGCGGCGCCGGTGCCGATGGATGTGAGACAGAAAAGGCCTGCGGCGGCAAACAGCAGCCGCTTGCGACCGAATTTATCGCTTAGTGGACCGGCGACGGTGGCGCCAATGATTCCGCCCATCACTGCGCAGCCCATCGCCCAGCCGATGGCCCAGGCATCTGACTTGGCGTGAAGGTGAAAATACAACTGATAGAAGGGCGAAGCGCCGCCGATCACGACCCAGTCGTAACCAAAAAGCAGGCCACCGATGGCCGCCACCAGCGCTGCGCGCCAAATGAAGACACGATTGAACCAATCGACGGATGCACCGGGCGCTTTGGTGGGGGCAAGTGAAATGGGTGTTTCCTTTTCTTTGCCGCGGCGCCGCGAAAATGCGTGTTTGCCCAACGGCGCTCAATGGGATCGCGTCGGCGCCATTTGCGCGATGCCCACATCAATAAATTGGCCGCCAACCGTCTGGTGCACATGGACGGCCATTAGATTTTTTCCGGGCCGAAGTGCCTTTTCGCCTCCGGGCATCATGCGGATCGGGACATAGCCTGTGGTGTATCCAACGGCGCGGCCCGCGAGCCGACCATTAATATAAATTTGCACATCCTCATCATGGTAGCACAGGAAGCAAAGATGGCGGTAATTGCGTGCGGGCATTTCAAAATTGCGCCTGAGCCAGATGTTCGCGGTTGCCCAGCGGGTACGTATGACGGCGTGCGGGTCAAAGGTTCCAAAGCCCGCACTGCCGCTCCGCCAATGTGCGTCATTAAAGCCGGGTCTATACCATCGTGCGCCGGGGTTATGGGTGGTGTAGCGCCAAGGCACACCTTTTTTTTGCGCCGTTGGAAGCAGCACGGTGTAATGAGATGCGCGGGGCAGCGGCGCAAAGTTATCGGGAATTTTGGCGCCGCGCGACGCCCACGCGTGCCACATACCCGGATAGAGCATCATGGGCACAAACAGGGCACCCACCACGGGACGGGCGTGCATATAGGCGGCGCCCGTTTCGCTGTTGTACCAGTCGGCAAAGGGAACGCGATCCGGGGAAGTGTTAAGAAAGTGATACAGCGGATTTATAAAGCCGGCGAAATATTTTTGATGCCGGGCGAGTGCGGCGGTGTAGATGGAATGATCGGTATCCGAACCAGCGGTTTTATTATTCAGAGGAACGCCAAAGGTGCGGGCCCTGGAGATGAGGAATCGCAGTTCATTCTGTTCGGCGGCAGCGGGAAAAAGATGAAGACCCAGAATGCGATCCCACGTCATATTGTATGGTTCGCCCCAGCCGCCGGGCACATTAAATTGGGCGCGGAAATGCCCGTGACGATCATTGATCTTCATCCACCGGGCGGCCCAGCGCCGGCTAAGGGCGGTGAACCGGGCGCCCTGTGCATCGAGCCCGCGCATATGACAGAGCATGCCATACGCGCCCAAAGCGCAAATGGCCTTGACCGACAGATTGGAATTGTGCGGGCGGGGCCCGAGGAAATCGTCGGTGGATAGCTGATTTTTCGGATCAAAGCCGAGCTTGCGCAAAAATAGCGCCCAGCGTGTGAAGAGGGGCCAATATCGAGCCGCGAAATTCGCATTGCCTTGGGCCTTGGCGATGGCCGCCGCGAGCAAAATCATATTTCCGCTTTCTTCGACGGGCATGTTTTCGCCACCGCTGCGGTAATGGCCGACACAAATGGGATAGGTGCCCAGATCGTGCGGAGACCAGGGGAATTTCCATTTTGGGGTGTTGGCGGAGTTAAGTACCGGCACCATCGAGGCGGCTTCGAGTTCGGGGTTAAAAAGCAGAAATATTGGCGAGGCGGGAAAAAGCACATCCACCGTGGCGATATCGCCGTTGCTGGTTTCTTCTTTGGTGAAAACCAGCGGGCAACCATGGGCATCGGCAGAGATTCCCATCGCGCCGAGCGACTGCCGATAGGCGAGGGCCGCCATGCGACTGTATTTCACGCCACCGGCGAGGGTCGCGTCGTGCATGACGTGCGCGTCAAACTTTCGGCAGCGGTTTACCAGTGTGGCGTAATGGGTGTTGGCCCAACGAAGCATTTTCGCCGGGCTCTTGAAAATATGTCGCCAATATGGCCGCTGGTACTGACCGAAATAGTCAATGCTATACACTTCGTCGTAAGCCACCATCACGTATCGGCGGACAGGTGCCGCAGCCACGCGCCCCATTTGCAATGCGACGGCCTCAACCAGTTGATTAGGCCCACCAACCACTACGGGCCGGCGGGGCATATTTATGTGGGGAACGCGGCCCGTCGCAATAAAATCGCTTATGCACGGCCGGCTGCGCCCAATGGTGCCGCGGGCATGGGCCTCGGGGGCGGCGGTGTAAAGATAGCCCCAATCGGTTCCCACCGGGTCGCCTGAAATATCAAAATATTCCTGACGGGACGAGCCACATTTTAGCGTTACCAGCCCCGAATAATGGGGCACAGAACCGACAACATGCTGCCGACTTGAATTCACGCTGATGCGCGAACTCGCGGCAAAATATATCTGAGTGCTATGGGCATGGCCATCGGTGGATCGCACGCGCCAAGTGATGTATGTGACCGGTAAGGTCATGGCTTTCAGGTCGGATGGCAAACGGGGGGTAGTAAACGTGAGACGCAGGCGAATTTGGGCGTTGGCAAACCGGTAGATCGTACGGGTGGGAAACACGGTGACGCTAAGCTGCTTCAGGGCGGGAATATTTTTAGGCCGACCGCCCATGACACGCCAGGTTTTGCCATCGATGCGGATAAGGCTCACTAAATTTTGCACTTTGCCATCCCAATACCGGGTGGTGTGGTTGGCAAGCGTGTTGGCTTCGGACCAGATGCTCATGTAGGGATCAAATACGACCAGTGGAACGGCGGGCGGGCGGAAGGGGGCGATGGGCGCGGCGAGGAGCGGGGCCGCAGCGCGGAGCACCAGAACAGAGAGTAGTGCGGTAACGCCAAAGAGCCGGCCGATTTTTGAAGGGCTCGCCTTGGTGGGGCTGAATTTTAGGTGTCTGAATTTCAACGACGAAGGCCGCGATGTGTCAATCATACGAGCGCCCGTAAGGAATCAACAATATGCTCGCCGCCCGGATACCGGCCGGAACGGATTTCAGCTAAGCCCTGATTGTCTCTCCGTGGGACAAACAGGCGATGGATGCCGTTGTACCGCAGCCATCTTGCCTGCATCGAAAACGTGATGAGGGCAGGCGGGACGCCTGCGTTACATCTTGCCTGCATCGGAAACGTGATGTGGGCAGGCGAGACGCCTGCGTTACATTTCATTTTTCCGTCCTTGCAACCGGGCATTATCAATGGCCTGGCGGAGTATATGCAATGGCCCGGCGCCTAAGCGTTGGCCCATCAGCCGGCAGCAATTACAAAAAAGCGGGCGGGCCGGCGGGCGCGCCGTACAGGCCGCACCCGATCAGCCGGTTGTCGTAACTTAACCGCACACCCCGGGCTTGCCGCAGGCCGAGGGCATCACTTCGTTCTTTTACGGCGAAGCAGGAGCAAACCCGCCCCACCGATGGCCAATATTCCGATCGATGCCGGTTCCGGCGTGGCGGTAATGTTGCTGAGCACCACATCGTTAAGCAAGGGGAACTCATTCGCATTCTGGCCCGGCGTGGCCAAGCCCCATGAGAAGCTCTCAGTGGTGGCTGCGGCCGTAAATGTGCCGAGTGCGTATTGCCCCTTGGACGGCACCAACACGACCGAGTTGCCGCCGGAACTGCTGAAAATGGTCGAGGAGTTCTGCGTGGGGACATCGAAATATGACCATACTTCCACTTGGTAGCGGTCGCCGATGGTAAGCTTGTTGAGCACCACCGATCCTGGGTCGCCGCCGAAGGTGACCTTATTGACAGTCGCGCTATCAAATGCAAGCGTACTGACCACCGTGTTGTAATTGGTATTGGTGGATGATGGCTTGAAGGTGCCAAAGTTGGTCGTTGGGCCGGAGCCGTCGGCATTTATCGTGATATAGCCGTTGGGCGTGGTGGCCGTGAAAAATGGGCCGGTACCCGGATTGGTGATCGCACCGTAGGCGGAACCGGCAAAATTGATATTGACCGGAGCACCATTGAAGTTGGTCGTCGCAACGGTGACGGCGCTGCTTCCGTTCTCGGCCTGCACGGCGTCGAGAATGGTTCCGCTGGTATTGATGTCTTGCACACCGGCCATGGTTTGGGCGGTGCCCCACGTAATTGGCGTGGCATAAGCCGCACCGGCCGAAACCGCAAGCAGCGCGCCCGCGGCCAGCCATGGGCCGGCAAAACGATTGAAGGATGGCATTCGCATGGTAATCTCCCATATTTGCATATTCGGAAGGGGCCATCTGGGCGGTCCCCTGTCTTTACGGCAGCGAAACAAATTCGCCATTCCGCCGATGCTTAAGTTTTTATTCGCGGGCCGCGCTCCACGGCCGTGACGTTTCCGATCAATCGTGGTAGAGCACGGGGTTCAAGGGCGAAGCGATGACTTCGCCGACTTTGGCGCCGGGCATCCATGAATTCCAGTCGTTTTCCTGCGGCTTGTTTCGCGGCTGCAAAAGGCGACACCCATCTTCGATATAAATCATGGTCATCACTTTGCGCGGCCGATCGCTGACATTGGCAGCTGCCCGATGAAAGGTCCAGCCGTAATGAAAACTTACCTCGCCAAGGTCAAAGCGCGCTTCATCGAGGGGAAGGCCCTTTTCGAGCAGCAGGCGGCTGATTTTCTTTTCACTTTCATCGCTTATTTCCAGGTCGCGGCCGAAGTTAAAGCGATGGCTGGTGGCGCTAAAGGCGAGCGGGCCCAATTCAATGGGGGTTTCCTGAAGCGGTATCCACACGGTGCAGGTGTGGTCGGTGGCGACGGGCCAATAAAATTGATCGGCGTGCCAGGGAGTGATGCCGCCGCCGGGTTCTTTGTATAGCGCCTGATCGTGATACATGCGAACGCCATCCACGCCCATCAGTTCGGCGGCGATGCGTGCAAGCTTGCGGCTGAAGGCGAGTTCCTTGACGACATCGCTTTTCGTCCAGAGGTTCATAATTTGGAGGAACGCTTTTTCATAAGTGGTTCGCTCACTCATGGGCTTGGTCAGATTGTTCAGGCGGAACACCTGTGTGGTGATCTCGGCGGCATAGTGATCAAGCGTTTCCGGCTTGAGAACATCTTTGAGCTTGATGTAGCCCTGTGAGCGGAAATGCGCGATCTGCCCGGCAGAAAGGGGATAGACGGCGGCCAAATCTTCTGCAATCTGTGGGGACATTTCCAACGTGGTGGCCATGGGATGATATCTCCGTAAAAGCCGGGAATGCAGCCGAACCGATGCAGCCAAGGCGATGCAGCCGGGGCGATGCAGGCGTTGCGATGCAGCCGGGGCTACATAGAGAAGAGTCTAGAGTGCCAAAACATGAAATGCTCCACCGGAATTTCAGGTAATACATACTTTTTTTACATTTGGGCGGAAGCGGAAAGCGGCGCATGCCGATGAATAGGCAAGGCCCTGCGAGCGCGGGCCAAGGGGTTTTACATG
Organism: Planctomycetota bacterium; assembly: GCA_021804985.1. Lineage (GTDB taxonomy): Bacteria > Planctomycetota > Phycisphaerae > WQYP01 > WQYP01 > JAJZGD01. Next base: position 811 of record JAJZGD010000150.1, on the reverse strand, counting down.
GGTGCCTTATGCAAATTCCATCGCGGCGTGCGGTGCGGCTTGAACTGGTTCCGCGGGAGGCCATCGAATCGTTTGCGGCCCGTGATTTTCGCCTCCCACACTTTGAGTTCCGCTGGCACCGGCACCCGGAACTGGAACTCACGTTGATACTTCAGGGAAGCGGCACGCGTTTTGTGGCCGATTCGATCGAACCGTTTGCCGCCGGCGATTTATGTTTTTTAGGCCCGGATATTCCGCACAGCTGGTACAGCGAGCAAGCGCCGCGGGCGGTGCGGTCGCTCGTCATCCAATTTTTGCCGGATTTCTGGGGGAAAGATTTTTCACGGTTGCCGGAAATTCAGCGGCTGTCGAAAACCATGGCCCGGTGTGGGGGCGGTTTGAATTTCGGCGGCACGACGCGGCAACGGGTGGCGCTGGAAATGGCGGAACTTTTTAAGTCGCCGCGGGGATCGGCGGCTCGCCTCGCAAAATTAATTACCATTCTCGGAGTCATTGGCGAAAACATTGGAAGCGATGACATGCGCGCGCTTTCGCGGCTTGGGCCATCCACTCAGCGCAAAGTTGATCGGAGCGGGGTTATCGCCCGGACGCTGCAAATTTTAGGCCCCGGAATCGCCCATGCCCCGAGCGAATCCCGAATGGCCGCCGCCATGGGAATGAAACCGGCCGCCTTCAGCCGGCGTTTCAAATATCACATGGGCAAAACGTATGTGCAGTATGTGATGGACTGGCGCATGAGTTTTGTATGCCGAAGGCTTGCGGAGACGGAGCAGTCCATCACCGAGATCGCCTTTGAAGCCGGGTTAGATCG
>JAJZGD010000149.1 GCA_021804985.1 Planctomycetota bacterium | reverse complement strand
TTGCTTGTGGTTGACGGGCCATCTAAACCCGCGACGTTAAATTCCAAAGACACGGGTCCGAGCAGCACAGGTTGGTGGGTTGCGACGCTTGCATTGGCGCTATTGAGATCCGCGGCGGTGTCAGGGCCAACGAAATCGGACGGCTTGGAAGTTGGATCGCTGGTCAGGTCCCAAGGCGAGCTGGAAGTGCCACTGGCCTGAACATCCCACGGATTGGTCAACGACCCGCCAGCAGCGATACTCGTCGTGCCGTTTTGGGCGGGGTGCGGGGGGCCCGTAAAGTTGAGTTCGGTCGCCCCGTTGGGCAGATAGGGTGTTACGGCCGCGCTCGGCGGCGATCCGCCGCCCGAAACGGCGAATTCCACATTTCGTATCAGTTCCGCATCTGAGAGCGGCGTCGATAGATTTTCAATGGTGACTTCCAGGTTGCCGTTGGTAGCACCGCTGAGGTAAGTAAAGGTTACTTTGGCGGACAGCAGATTGCTGCTGTCGCCCGCGTTGAAATTGGCGACCGAAAACGTCCCCAGCGTGGTGTTGGCGTGGGCGCTGCCAGCGGCGGCAAATGCCCCGACAGCGCCGGCCGCGATCAGGGCGGCGCCAAGCAGACGATGAGAAAGGTTTTTCGTGAGGAAGGCGGGATCTGAAAGTTTCATATAACTCTCTCCATAAAAATGGGGGTAAACGCACGCACTGGGGTTACGCACCGGGGTTGCGAAACGGGGTTGCGAAACCGGGCCATCAACCCGGCAACACCGCCGGACAGCCCAAAACCAGTGCCAAAAAAAGTCAACAAACAGGTGAGGCGGGACAAATTAAACTTAAGTTTTGCTCTCACCGATCAGGGCACTACCGCAGCTCGGCTACCCCCCCCCTTTACGCGGGCAATAACCGCTCCCTGACGCGCAAGAGTATAGCCAATATTTTTCTATTTGCAAGGGCAATCCTTCGAATTCAGGCAATCGATTAAGCGCGGGATACCCCCTTTTCCTTGAAATACACGGATATGGGGTAGCGGGCGTCATATTTAATGCGTGCCGGTTGCCAACGGCGACTGCGGCCGCGGGGGCCGGTATGGGGGGAGCGGGCTTGCCGGGGGGCAAGCGTGGGGGCCATTTAGGCGCGTTTTGTGCCCCGTCTCGTGATGGATAAAGCCGCCAAGCCAATGGCAAGCAAACTTAACACGGTTGGTTCGGGCGCTGGCACGGAGGCGGGGTTGGCTGAAGCGTATTGTCCACCGAGGCCGTAGCCGAAGTTAACATTGCTGATAATGTCGGAGCTGGTCAGGCCCGGGATGTTGAAATCAAAAGTCACGGGGCCGGCCATCACCGGAGAACTGCCGGCGACGCCGGCGATGAAGTTGGCGCTGGCGTCGGCGTAGTTGGACTCTGCGGCGGCGGGGCCGATGTCATCGACGATAGAACTGGAACCCGCTGCACTGGAAATGCTGTAAGCATTGGACAGGCCATTGGCGGTTCCGAAGGATACCGTCCATGGGAACGTCAGATTGGTGGAAATGCCCGCGGCAATTGAGTTGGTTACCAGCGAGGTACTGCCGATCGAGGTTATCTCCGTGGTGCCGCCGTTAATGTATGGATCGGCGGTGTCGCTGGGGTTGCCACTGGGGCCGGTTGGTGTACCGGTGAGCGGCGTGCCGGAGGCATTTTGAACCTGAAACGCGATATTGCTAATTAATTCGTTGGCAGATGCAGGCAGCGAATCATTAAAAATAGTTACCTGCATATTGCCATTGGAACTGGGACTCAGGTAGGTAAAATCGGCACGCCCCACGACCGCATTGGTGTTCTGGCCGTCGCCGGCATTGGTGCGAGGCAGATAATACTGTGCCATAAGGGTATTGGCAGAGGCACGGTTGGCGTAGCCGGCGGTGGCCGCCGCCAAAAATACCGCGGCTGCAAGGCCAATGCGCGAGCAGGTTTTTTCTGAGGTTTTTACTTTCTGTGATGACACGATCATAGGAGCACTCCCTAAGGACACCGAATCCAAACAGTAACACCCGCACCAGGCGTGCGGCTTTCCGGCAGCGAAAATTGGCGGCAAACAGATGGCAACCGGATCGCCACCCGGATGGCAACAGCGCGGCACCCGGGCGACTGCACGCCCCGCACGCGACTGAGCCAAACGCAGCCGAACGGGGCAAAACGGGGCAAAACGAAATTCAGCGGCACATTTTTCGGACGCGGAAGAATACCCATCCAATCGGCAAGCTGACCGCCGAAGAGAAGGCCGGGCGACCACAGCGTTTGGTCTCAACGCATCCATGCGAACAAGAGCATAGATATATTACTAGGGCATGTCAAGACAATTCGTATTAAAAAAGAAGCATCGGCAGCCCATAATGGCGGGGTGGCCATAGCCGTGCAGGCAGGGCCTTGGAGCGACGACCTGAGGCGTGTGTGGCGGTGGGCGGGCGGTGTAGCGGGGCCGGTTAACCGCGCCCGGATGAGCCTGTGCGGGTAACCGATCGCCGATCGCGCAAAGCCACATTAAGTATGAGCGATGTTGCGAGCATATCAGCGGCCATCGCACTGCCGCCGTAAGACATAAACGGCAGCGTGATGCCGACAACGGGAATGATGCCGGTGGTCATGCCGATATTGATCGTGGCCTGCGTAATGATCATGGTGCTTAAGCCGACGACCATCACCCGGCCGAGCACATCATTGGATTGATCGGCAATCTCCAGACAGGCGGAAAAGAAGAGGATATAAAGGGCAATGACGGCCAAGCCGCCGACCAGACCAAACTGGCTGGCGACCACCGCGAAAATAAAATCGTTGGAGGCCTCGGGCAAAAGGCCGTGACGAATGGCCGTTGTGCCGCGCAGGCCCTGCCCGTTGATTCCTCCGCTGCCCTCGGCGATTTCGCTTTGCTGCTTTTGATAAAGATTTCCGTTGAGTTGATGGGCGGTGGGTTTGCTGAAAGTGAACATGGATAAAATTCGCTGCTGCTGGTATCGGTGGAGAAGCGGATAGCACCCGGGCGCCACGGCGACGGCGATCAGCGCGATGGCGACGAGATGCCGAATGCGTGCCCCAGCGCTGATGAGCATGGCGTACAAGACCACCGGAAACATCAGTGCGGTGCCGAGATCCGGTTCGATGACCACCAGGGCCATCGGTATGGCCATGAAAATAAATGGGACGATCAGGGATCGGAGTTGCTGCATATCGCGACCGAGGCGCAGGTACCAGGATACGGCGAGCACAAAGGCAATTTTGGCCAGCTCACTGGGCTGAAAATCGACACCGCCGGGCAAAATGAACCATCGGTGGCTGCCTTTGATGGCTCTTGCGAGCAGCACTGCCATGAGAAGCAGGATGCTGATGGGGTAGATGAGATAAGCATACGACGCGATTTGGCGGGGCTTGGGGACGAGTGCGGCCAGAAAGATGGCGAACCCCACAAGAATATGCACCTGCTGCCGCCAAAGCAGCCCGCGCCCGCAGATATGTACGGCGATCAGGCTGGCGGAGCAGAGAATGAGTATCGCGAGCAGCATCAGCCAGGCGACGCGGCTCGCGGCGAGGCGGGGAACAACCTGGGTGTAAATTTTTTGCAGCAGCGTGAGCGGTTGATTGGCACCCGAGCCATCGGCGGAAGCGGCGCCCGCCAGCGTAGGAGCAATCGTGGTGTCGCGAGGATCCCGCTTCATCGATGGGCCACCTTTGGCAAATAGCCGCGGGCCTGCATATCGAGCATGCACTGACGGACGATGGGCGCGGCGGTAGCGCCGCCTTCGCCGCCCAATTCAACCATGCCCACGACCACGTAGCGTGGATCATTGGATGGAGCAAAGCCGACGAACCAGCCATCGTCGCCTTTGATGATGGTCATTTTGCCGTGCACTAATTTTTGCTCGCGGGTTTGGGCGGTTCCGGTTTTTCCCGAAGCGTCGAGATTGCCGCCGCGCATAATCGGCGCGGTACCGCGTCCGCCGTGGGTAACCAGATACATGCCTTGGCGCACCACGGTTAAGGCGTGCGGACTGAGGTAAAAGCGTCGGGGCAGCGCGTGCGGCACGCCGCGAATTAATACGGGCGGCATCCAAACGCCACCGCGCAGCAGCGTGGTGTAAGCATTTGCCATCTGCAATGGTGTGACTGCCATCGGGCCTTGCCCAATGCCCATGAAAATCGAATTAATGCGTTCTGTTTGCGATTCGGGGCCGGGCCTGGGGTTCGGCAGCATTCCCGCGGATTCATCCGGCAGGCCGATGCCCGTCGCCGAACCGAGGCCAAAATCGCGATCGATATGAACAATCTGCGCCAGTCCCAATCGCATGCCAACGGTATAAAAATACACATCGCAGGATGCTTCCAAGGCATGTACCACATCGATCGGGCCATGTCCGTAGGGATAAGACCAGCAGCGAAATATGTTCGGGTGGCCCGGAAACAGATAGCCGCGGCAATCGATGATGGTCTGCGGTGTGATCACATGGTGGGTAAGGGCATAGGAAGCGAGCAGCGGTTTGGCGATGCTTCCGGGTGGAAACACGCCTGCGTCGGCACGATCGATGAGGGGATGATCGGGCGTAGCGAGAATTTTTGAATAATGGCGATGGAATCCATTAAGGTTGTAGGCCGGTAAAGACAGCATGACCAGCACGCGATTGGTAGGAATGGAGATGGCCACAATGGCAAATGGATGTATCTGGCCTTTGATCAGCAGCATGGGATGGGCGGGATCAAAAATTTGCCGCAAAAGTTGCTGCTCTAAACCGGCATCGATGGTCAGGGTGATGCGTCGGCCCGGCACCGGAATGCGATGATCCATATGCAGGGCGCGGCCATCGAGACCAACAACCCGAACTCCGCGAACGCCGCGCAACTGCTTTTCGCAGGCGGCCTCAATGCCGCTGCCCCCCATTAAATCTCCGGGCAGATACCCGCTGAGATTGCCGCGAGAATCCCGCAATGAACCGGGAACAAAGTGCGGCAGGCGAAGCGGATCGCCTTTTTCGGCGACGGCGGTAACAGGCTGAAGCGATCCGATGATCTGGGCTGAGACAGATTTAAACGGATAAACGCGATGGGTGCTCGCAATAATGGAAAGTCCGGGGTAATCAGGGGCGTGTTTTTCGAAGTAAAAGGCGGTCTGTGCTGAAATATTTGCAAGAACCGTGTGTGCCTCATGAGCTTCGGCAAGGTCGAGGCTGTTGGCCTGCGCCAACTGCATATCCAGATCGGCCGGTGAGCCGCCGATGTGCGGGTGCTTGCGGCCATAGCGAATCGTCCAAACATCCTGCCGAAGGATCTGCATGCGGGCGCGGATGGTGTCGAAAGCCTTCAGTACCGTTGAGAGCGGACGCCGACAATGCAGCGCAATCAGCCGCGGCATGCGGGCGAGCTGGGCGAGAATTTTTTTTCGCTCTGCATGAAGGTGGGAAAAAATGGCGGCGCGGCTTTTATATTTTTTTTCCAGCCGCCGCAGGGCGGTATAGGTAATCCATTGGCGATCGCGATTCATCGCCTGATAATTGATGGCAAGGTTGTAGCAGGGTTCATCGACGGCGAGATAGCGCCCGAATCGATCAACAATGGGCCCGCGCATGGTGGGGATCAGATAATGCCGATAGGTGAAACTGCGGGATTTATCTTGCCATTTCGAAGATTCAAGGGCCTGAAGGACGGTGAGTCGGGCGGCAATAATGCACATGCAGACCACGACGACTGAGAGCAGAAAAAAAAGCCGAACGCGTATCATGGTCATCCTGACCTAAGCCTGCAGGGTAACAGTATATGCCGCCATCCATGCAGGCCCAACCCCTGCATTCGGCGGGCATAACAAGGCGCTCACTTTGGCGCAACTTTACTGCGGCCGCCGGTGGCGGGGTGCAGCAGACGTTCAAACGCCTGAGCGGCCGGATTAACACCGCCGGAGCGAACCAGATGCAGCGGCCGCGTGATGGAAAAATCGGCCACCTTTACGGCAATCAGATGGCCGGCGGCTATTTCTTCGCGGCAGACCAAAGCCGAAATGACGCCGCGGCCAAGCCCGTGGCGCGCAAATTCTTTGATGGCGCTGGAGTTAGAAAGTGCAAACTTCGGCTGCGCCACGAGCCCACGAGAAGCGAGAAAGCTATCAAACACGGCCCGGGTGCCGGAGCCGACCTCACGTAAGATCAGATCGTTCTCAAGCAGGGTCTGCATCGAGATTGCCGGTTTGGAGAGCGGCCCGTGCGCGGGCGCAATCACCAGCAGTTCATCATGCTGAAAAACGATTGACGCCAGCTTTTCGGACACCAATCCTTCGGTCAGGCCGATATCCAAAAGGCCGTCGGCGATTTTGCTTTCGATCTCACGGGTATTGCCGAGTTCCACCGTCACACCGATGCCGGGGAATTGGCGCATGAAGGCGGCGAGAATGGGTGGCAGCAGATAAGCCCCTACCGTGGTGCTTGCACCGATAGATAGATGGCCGACGCTGACACGTTTAAAATCATCGATGGCACGGCGCGCCGCCGATTCCATGCCGACGATTCGATCGGCAAATTCATACAGGATGGCACCAGCGCGGGTCAACTTGACGCCGGTGCGGCTGCGATCGAGCAAACGGACACCCAATTTTTTTTCAAGCTCGGCGACTTGCATGGAAATGGCAGGTTGCCCGATGAGCAGCTTTTGCGCCGCACGGCTGAAAGAGCCGCTGGTCGCCACACAATGAAACAGTGCGAGATGATTGCGATTCACTCCGTAGAGTATGCGCGATGCGGCCGCTCTGTCCAGCCGCCGGCGCCGAATTATGACGGATGGCTGACCACGCCAAGAATCGCCGGGCGAGCGGCACCGGTGCAACTTGGTATGTTGCCGGGCAGGTGGCGCAGCGTCATTGCAGCCAATAATGCAAAACATATCGCCTCGCGGGCCGGGTTGGCCATGCCATAATCCGCGATGCTGCCAATATCTGCAGCACAAAAAAGGCGCAGATGATGCTCGATGCGGCTCATGAGAAAGGGATTATTCACTCCCCCACCGCAAAAGATAACCTCATCCGGCGGCTGCGGCAGAAAATTTTGATATGCCCGCGCGATGCTTATTGCCGTTAACTCAGCAGCAGTAGCAAACAGGCTTTTTGATGCCACCGGATATTCCGCGATCAGTCGCTGGGCCAATGGCATGCCAAATATTTCGCGGCCGGTTGATTTGGGGGGCACCTGGCGAAAGTAGGGATGTCGCAAAAGCCGAGCCAGGAGTTTGTGATCCACCGCGCCGGCGGCGGCGAGGCGGCCGCTGCGATCGCACGGTTGACCCAGGAGGCGCTGTGCCAGAGAGTCCATAAGACAATTGCCCGGGCCGGTATCAAAGGCGATTAGGCGTGCTGAATCGCGGCCCCGCAGCGCGGGAATAAACGTCAGATTGGATATTCCGCCAATATTGTGAACGGATCGACAGCGGCGCCGATGGCTGAAAAGGAGTTGATCCACTGCAGGCACCAGCGGCGCCCCCTGCCCGCCAAGGGCCATATCTGCCGGACGAAAATTGCCCACCGTGGTTATTCCCGTGAGGGTAGCGATGACCGACACATCACCAAGCTGAAGCGTGGCACCGGGGCGATTGGCCTGCGGCGGCTGGTGGGCGATTGTTTGGCCGTGGCTTCCGATGGCGGTAATACCGGCCGCCGGCCGCTTGAGAACAGTTAGCAGCGTTATGGCGGCGCGGGCAAAATGTTGGGCGATGCGAACATTGAGCATGGCGACATCCGCGGTGGAAACGCGCGCCGGCGCCATCGCCGCGAGAATCGCGGCGCGTAATTTTGGCGGCCAGGGCAGGCGATGATGGAGATC
>JAJZGD010000148.1 GCA_021804985.1 Planctomycetota bacterium | reverse complement strand
TCCATGGCCACCCATCGCCCGTTGAATTCATCCATCGCCGCATACAGATCGTCTTCATCGAAGGTCTCGCGGGCCTGCGAAAGTCCGCAGGCGGCGGCCAACAGCGTGCCCCGGGCGTGATCCGCCAGGGCCAGTTTGGCGCTGGGGAATAAGATGCGAGCGAAGATCATGGCCTTGATGAGGCCGGCATGGCGTGGGGTGCCGACCGCCGCAACAACCTTATCCAACCCAAAATCATCCCACGCCTGGCGCAGCACGGCGAGGCCGCCGAAGCTCAGGGCTTCGGATAACTCCAGACTCTCCAGGTCCACCATATCGTGGCCCTGCAAGGCCTGGGCGACGAGCTGGCGTATCTGGGGCGGCAAGCCGGTGAGATTACAAATGGTGCGAGATCGCGGCCCCCTGGGGGTGCGAAAGGATTGGCGCACCAGATAGGTGAAGTAGGTGGTCTTGCCGCGTTTAGAGGTGGTCGTCTGCACAAACATAACGGGCTACATAATACACCATCCATAAAACAATTGCAAGCATACCAAACAGGTACACAACCAAGAAATTACTTGCTACACTCAACCCAAAACCACGCTTTTACGGGCCTTTTTGAAACACCAGGGGGAAGTCAGGTTAGCCGGCGGCATGGTGCCGCGGCGGTTTGGCCGGCGAACCTGGCCGTCGTGGTTGGCCAGTTGCCGCAGGGTGCTGAAACCAAAGACGCCCCGAACTGAATTGCATCAGCCCGGGGCGTCGAGGTAAGGGGTGAATTAATGTCCGCCGTTTTAAACTATTTTCTTTCTGCGGATGGTTGAAATTAAGCCGATGGCACCGAGGCCGAATATCGCCAGTGCGCCCGGTTCCGGTGTGGGAATGGTGCCTGAAAAGTTAATGATATCCTGCGGGGGATTACTTCCGGCCGTCTTTTGAATAAGGGCGTCTTGTGCTGAAAAGCTGACGGACTGCCCATTGGGAATAACGAGGTAGGCAAAAGGCTGTACCCCTTGCTGATTCGCCAGATAGTAGCCCGTGGCGCCAACCATCGAATTGGTCTGGCCAAGGGAATAGCCGCTATCGCTCCCCCCGGTGGGGACAATAGTGCCGGAAATGGATCCGAAGGCATCGGGCCCTGCGGCGACGTTGATGGCCTGGTTATCGAGGAAGTGCGATCCCAGCGCGCTGTAATAGGTGCCCGCAGTAGGGGTGTCCGTGGTGCCGGCGTCGTTCAGGATAGGGGTCGTGGTTGTCTTGCCCAGGTGTGTTCCGACCACGCTTTCAACGACCAGCGGCCCCGAGAAGCCCGTGCGCGGATCGTTCTGCTCGCCACCGAAGTCAATGACGCCGTTGACCCATCCATTCGCCTGATTGTTGGCGGTGAGTGTTAACTCGTAAGCGGTGTAGCCAGGAAGCGTGTGGCCATTGCCGTCACTGGGCGTCCCCTGATTATCGATGGTCAGGGTCATGCCGCCCCCGCTTGTGTTCTGGGGCGTGGTGAAAACCAGCTGTGTGATGGTGTCGGCATGGGCCAGCCCCGCCAAGGCGCATATCGCAGCGGCGGTGATGATTGGCAGATTGAACTTACGCATGAAAGTGTCTCCAAAAAAAAGTCAAAGTTACACAACCGCGTTTCCGGCCGCCTACATCGGCGGTGGTGGCGCGGCGAGGTTTAAGCCATTACGCATGGCGTTGTTTGTGATTTCGGCGACGCAGCAGCAGCGGGCAAACGGCCAAGGCAAGCAGCGCGAGCGAGGCCGGTTCGGGGGTCGCTGTGGTGCTGAGGCTGCCTGCTGCGAGCAATGGCCCTCCATTGAGGTTATGCAGCACCAGGTTCAGATCGGTGTTGGTCACTGTGCCGGCCCCGGTGAAATCGCCAACCGACCAGGTGTCGGCATAGCCCGAAAAACTCTGATTGAGGTTGTGCAGCACGACATTGAGGTCGGCGTTGGTCACCGTGCCGGTGCCCAGGGCGTCGCCCGGTGTTCGTTGCATAACCGCAAATTGGCCGGCGGGGTCCGTGGGTGATGTGCCGGAATAATCCAGTACGGCCCAGACCTCATGGTTGGTGGTATCGATGCCGTAGGTGCCGATGGCCGCATCGTACGCGGAATTGTAGGCTTGGTTGTTTTCGCCGGCGGACGGGCTGCTGTTGGAGTCGTTGAGGTAGGCTGCCTCATATTGGCCGTTGGCGAGTTTCCAGGCAAGCACCGGGCTGAGGGTTCCATTGGTGATGCTCGCGGGGTTGTAGCTCATCTGCAGAACGTAGCGGTCGCTGTGGGTGCCGCTGATGTTGGCCACATCGCTGACGATGGAGGAATTTCCAGCGGGCGCGTTGGAAAATTCGACGGAGAGATTGGTGTTCGCGGATGCCGTGCCATCGATAAATTGCACCACGGTCGAGCGGCTGTTGGGATCGGTGGCGCTGCGGGTGATGTTGAAACCACTGTAGCTTTGTCCCGCGATAACGGGGGCCGAATTGGCGGTGCCGGCGACCCCCGTAAAGCCCGTGACTGCGGCGGTTACGGCATAAGATTGGGTTCCGAGGTCGTGGGCAGAGGCGCCCTGGATTGGGGCGCCGGCGGCGCTCGGGGCGTTTTCGGCCGCGATGCCGGCAACGGTCGCCTGGTAACGGCCATTGAGCAAATTGGTCAACCCGCCGTAGTTAAATTCGGCCACGGTAACGGGCGTGCCTTCCTGCACATTGATGGCCGCGTCCGGGGATTGCACGGCTGAAACGAACGAGGCATCGAGATTCCAGTTTGCGCTGTACGCCGTTGCTGCGGCCACAAGCGTCGGCGTGGATTGCGTGATGATGGCGTTATCTCGCAATCCCGCATTGGCGGAGCCAATGTAGTTGGCGGTGGGCGCGGCATCTGCGATCTGGGCGGTTGAAACACCACCGCTGATGAGGCTGGCGCCCGCATCGGTCAGTTGGGCAGATTGGTATACATTGGCATCGACATAAATGGTGCCGGTCGGATTGGTCGGCGCGCCGGTGGCAGAGTCGAGCTGGGTTAGATTGAAATTCACGCCGCCGATGTAGTAATTGCTGCCGCCGCTGCCGGCGGTTTCGTAGCTGCCACCGAAGCCGAGTGTGCCCGGCACGTTGTAGGTAACCGTGCGGTTGGCCACCTGCGTGCCGTTGAATGTGGTGGAGGTGCCGCTCGGATCTGCGGCCATGGTGACGAAGGTGTTATCACCGGTTGCTGCGGAAAACAGGTTGCCTTGCCCACCGGTTGGCGCCGCAATGGTGGTAGAGCCTGCAAGTTCCACGGTGGTGTAATAGTTTGGGCCCGCGGTGGAGGAGGAGTAATCGGAATTGTTGGTCGTGAGGCCGACGGTCTGAGTTACCGTATTAGTGTTGCCATTGGGCAATATCAGAATATTGCCAAAGTTCACGCCGGCCGATCCACCCGGGTTGCCGACGCTGCGATTTTCGACGACGGTGTTGGCCTCGACGAGAATATTGAGTGGGCTCTGGCTGGCGTTGGACTGATTGGTGATGGTAACCAGCCCGGTGTTCGGACCAATGATGGAATTAGCTGCTCCGATGGTGGCGTTGGTGGTGTTGAGGCCGACGGCGATTTGCGTGGATGTACCGGGGCCAAGCGGCTCCATGCTGACCGAACCGGTGGCATTGAGCGGCTGCGCGGCGAGTCCCGTGTTGGTCGAAAGGGTGGTTACCGCGCTGGCCGGCTGGCCTGTCACCGTGTAATACGCTGAATCTTTTCCACTCGCCGACGTGTTCTGGAGTGTGATATTCTCCGAAACATTGGCACCTTGCACCACGCGGCTGAAAACAGGTGCCACCAAATAGCCTGTGGTGGCATCGTTGGAAAGGCCGGGGGCTGAAAGTACGGCGTCGGAGACCGGCAGATTCACGGTACTGCCGGACACGGTCAGTGAAGGGGCGGCGAGCGGTGGCGTCGCGTTGGCGACCGCGCTGTTGGGGCCGACATAATCGGCGGACACGCCGGGTGAGCCGGGCGTAACGACGATCCGCAGATTCCCGAAGGAGTTCGCCTGGCCCACGATATATTGGCTGAGGCCAGTTGAAATATTATTAAAATTATATTGGAATGGCTCGCCGGGGCCGGAACTGCCCCCGGCGGTGAATTGTCCCGGTGTATAGTTTTCTGACCCAAGGAAGTAGAGGCTGTTGGCGGCCGTGGTTCCAAAAGTGCTGCCGACCCCGCCATAGGCGCCAGAGGCGCTGAAGGTCGCAGCCCCGCCGCCAGTGCCCGCCGTCGCCATGGGCGTGTTGACGGTCGATAGATAGAAGTTAACGGGTCCCGGTGCGGCAAAATATTCATCAAAATCTGTGAGATTCAGTGTTAATGAGCTAATCGAGCCCAAGGCTGTTCCGGGGCTTACGCCGAGGCCCTGGGTATTAAAGTCCATTGTACTGTAATCAGCGTAATAGCCGCTCGACGAACCCTGGGCCGTTACGCGATTTTGGTCCGTATTGATCGCCGTCTGCTCCACATTCGTCACGTTCACAGCTGCGGTGGTGAATGAAGCGGCGTCTGCGCGGGGAACGCTTGCACCGCCGGTCGCGGCAGCCACCGCAGCGAGCAGGCTCATCGCAGCCGCCGGCGTTCTGAAATAACGCCTGTGCTTGATCCATTTGGTCTTAGTTCTCACTAATAATCCTCCCAATAAAACGGGCACATAAATCGACAGCCACTTGTGCCGGGGCCGCGGCGGCCACCCTTATCTCACCGGGAAGTGTAGAGCGGCATGTTTAAGATTCCGGCAGCGCGATAATAAAAACGCGAGTTGATTCGATTAAGATTCGCCGCGCGCCACGGCGCGTGCCGTGCGCCGATCAACGCAGATATATTTAAGCATATCTAGATATATTGCTGTGTATAGCGTTCGACCTGCCGCTTGTTTCACAAAATCTTAGCGCCTTGGATGGCGCGGCGTTAACACCGGCCGCCTAAATTAATGCAGCACGGCAACGGATCCGCACCCGGACGCTGGGGAAAAAGGAGTCCGAGCTGGGGATGCCAGCCGCATGCCAGCGGAGGTTTTGATCATGATTGCGACTTTCATCAAAGATCGGCGGACACGCATCGGAGGTCTGCTGGTATTGCTGGTGTTGGGGATCTGGCGAATTGCGGCGGGTATATCACCGTCGGCGGCTGAGCGGGCCTCCAACGATCCGACATTTATTGATTCGCTGACGGGGCATGTGTTTCAACACGCGGTTCATGTCGGAGAAACCATGCCGGTTTTGTCGCCCTTCACGGGGCGCCGAACCGGTTATCCGGTGGCGTGGTCCTGGTGGAGCAAAAGCGGACACGTCCTGACAAAACCGCAACCGGTGCTGATGAATGCGTGGATCGGAAAGGGCGGCCCGACCTTCGCCCCGGGTTCGGGCCGGCTGGTATATCCGATGGAGTCGCGCCCGTTGCCCGGTGCCCGGCCGCCGCCCACCAAGCGGCAGTACGAGGCCGACATGGTGGAAGCAGAATTGGGCAACCCGGCGAACCCATAAAAAAGCTGCCGGTCGGCTGGCGCCGCAGGTGCCGGGGCGGCGTTTGCATCAGGTGGCGGCGCCGCGAAACATGCAAGCGCCCCCAATGCGCAGAATCGATCTTTTAAGGGATTACAGTATGCTTCTTTCTGCAATAACAAATGGTAGAATCCCGCCGCGACCTGAACGACCGCGGCGCCCACAGCGTCTGCGTCAGGCGGCCGCATTCACACTGGTGGAACTGCTGGTGGTGATCTCAATCATCGCAATACTCATTTCGATTCTCCTGCCTGCATTGTCGATGGCAAAAAAAGAGGCGCAGACGGTCGCATGCGCGGCCAACCTCCATTCCATCGGCCAGGCCATGATGGAATACGCCGAAACCTGGCACGGGGACATCGCGGGCAGCCCGCTGACCTCCGGTTCGTTTCTCTGGCAAAATGTGATGCAAAGCAGCGCCTTAGCCAATGGTTCGGCCGGTGGAATTTCGATCGCGTACAGCGACAGCTATTGCCCCCACCTTTGTCAAAACTACGATTGGATGACGCCCCTGGCCAACGAAATGGGCTTGTACTACAAACCCAAGAATCTCAACGACCCGACGGGCGCACTCATCGGCGATCGGGTGGGACGTTTTGAGTTTGATCTCAGTTTGCCCATATTCACCTGCCCCGCAAATCCCTTCCTCGCCGCCCCGGCCGCCGGCTCAATCCTGCCCGTTCTGCCGATGCCCTCCTACTGCGCGGCGGGACTGTTTCTCACCGCATCTCCGGGTGTATGTGCCAATTACGATGCGACGTTCGACCCAAGTTTTGCGGACGTCCCTGCGACGTACACGCCGAATATTAATGATGTGGGCCAGCCGTCGAGCAAGATATTTGTCGCCGATGGAGCCAAAACCACCACAACCTTGTATAAGCCGACGTTAAGTTCAGCCGTCGCCACCAACCTGGTTTCGGGACCGGCCCGGAGCGATGGCGGAAATGCCGCCGACTTTCCCGACTTCGCGGATGAAGGGGCATTTTCCTATTACAGTTACGCATGGAACCGCGACAATGCGCCGGGGAACCATTCCAGTAAGGATGGCATCACTACCACGGGGTTTGACAATCGTGCGTACGCGTTCCGCCATGGAATTGGCGAAGGGGTTTACGACTTCAACGCGCTTTTTTTTGATGGCCACGTTCAAACGCTCAGTGACATCGACGGCGCCAACCCAGGCTACTGGTCGCCGCCCGGAACGGTAATCCCGCAAAGCGAATGTACGCAGGACGTGATCAAGAAATATTTTGGTTCTGCTCCCGATTATACTTCGCCGCCGTGAGGCCGGCTGAGCCTGCTTTGCCGCGCCTCGTCGTCCTCCCACGGAACGCCGCCCCGTCACCCCCGCGCTATTTAGCCGGTCAGCATAGGAGCCTGTCCGAGTAATCGCCGGGTTGCGACGGCGTGATTTTTGGCGCCCGTCAAGCAGCGGCGACGAATGGCGTACCTGACGCAGACGGTACACCGAGGAGCCGCGCCGCAGAGGGGGGACAAAAAGCACGCCGCCCCGCGGGGTAGGCCTGAAATGCCCCGCCTGCTTTGTTGTCGGATCTCGATGACTCGTTATTCAGAGTCGGCTCGATCCTCCGCCGCGCATTCGGCACATTTCAGGCCCATCCCAATCCCGGCCATTACTCGGACAGGCTCCTCGTGGCCGCGGGTCGGCGTGCTGCCCGCAGGCAGCCTCTGTGCCTCTGCGCCTCTGCGTGAGACAACCGTCGCTTTAGTTAATTTACGGAATCATGCCTCCGGCATGATTTAATTCGCTTTTATCTCACGCAGAGAAGGGGAGACGCAGAGAACGACGCGACGACGGCGCGCCGCCCCCGCACGCCGCCATAAATTTCGCTTTTGCGATTAAATGGAATATTTGATTGGAGTAAACTATTGCTATAATGATGTTGTACCGGAGAGCGCAACAAACCTCTGCTGCAGACGTTTGTCCTCCTGATGGAGAGGCGAAGCTGCTGCGATGGTCGCACTTGCCTGAAGGAGTGTCGAAAATGAAACTGCTGAAAAATGCCGCGAAAAATTTGTCTGCCGTTGGCGCCCCCCAAACCGGTCGGCCAATGCTTCGCCGAATTGCTTTCGTTGCGGCAGCTGCCCTTGCCATATTGGCGGTCGGCCAATCTCGCCCGGCGCAAGCCCGGATTTTTGTCGGAGTCGGTTTTCGGTTCGGTGCACCCCTATTTGGCGCGGGCGCATATTATCAGCCGGCCTATCAACCGGTTTACGAGCCCCCCATTTACCAGCCGGCCTATCAACCGGTTTATCAACCGCCCGTTTATCAGCCGCCCGTTTACCAACCAGCTTATC
>JAJZGD010000147.1 GCA_021804985.1 Planctomycetota bacterium | reverse complement strand
CAGGCCCACCCCGCGGGGCGGCGTGCTTTTTGTCCCCCCTCTGCGGCGCGGCTCCTCGGTGTACCGTCTGCGTCAGGTACGCCATTCGTCGCCGCTGCTTGATGGGTGTCAAAAATCACGCCGTCGCAACCCGGCGATTACTTGGACAGGCTCCTAGGCGAAAGGCGTTATGCAGGCACAAAGCGTATTGATTCTGGTATGTCTGGTGGTGCTGGGGATCATGGCGACGCTGGCGGGAAGCTTGATCCTGGACGAACGGCGGCGGCGGAAGGATGTGCGGGCGCTGCGCACCTTTGCGGAATTTCAGTGCAAGGGGGAGGGTCATGAAAAGCTGCGGCTGCGCCGATGGGCGGACAACGATCTGAAGTATATCTATGAGTTATTGCGGGGGCTTACGGAAAGAACGGCCGCGGCCCAGAAAGACCTTGAATTTCGGGCGCAGCTGCTCGATGCCACCCTGGAGCATATCGACCAGCCGGTGGCGATGGTGGATCATGATAATCAGTGGATAAAGAACAACCGCCGGATGATCACGTGGTTGACCGAGATTGGCCGGGGACATTTGGTGCATGGGGACTCGGCGCTGGGGCATGAGGATGCACAAGGGAAAACCGATACCATTGCCGGCTTTTTTCGGGATACCGGTGTGGCCGACCTTATCGCCGCCACGCGGGCGAGCGGCCTCGGATGCACGCGGCACATTCAATTGGTGGTGGATGGGCGCAAGCGTTCGGTTGAAGTATTGGCGACCGGGGTGCACCCGGGCCAGAGCGCGACGCCGGTGATCCTGACCTTTCGAGACCAGACGGAATGGATCGCAAGCACGCAAATGAAGGCTGATTTTTCGGCCAATGCCAGCCATGAGCTGCGCACACCGCTGGCGAGTATTCGCGCTGCGGTCGAAACGGTTATGGAGGCGGGGATCGATGATCAGGCGACGGTCAAGCGATGTATGGACATCATCGGAGGGCATGTTTCGCGGCTGCAATTGCTGGTGCAGGATTTGCTGGATTTGTCGCGGACCGAAGACCCCAACGCACTGGTGCGGACGGATTTGATTGATCTGGGCGAGTTGGAAAAAGTGCTCACCCAAATATTTGGCGGGATTGCCGCACAGAAAAAGATCGATCTGTTGTTTGACATTTCGTCGGATGCGGCGGTGATGCGCGGGGACGAGCGATTGATCTTGCTGACGCTTAAGAACCTGGTCGATAACAGCCTGAAATTTACCCATAGCGGTTCGGTGACCGTGCGATCGTACCGGCAAATGCGGTCGGGTGGCAGAATGAATCGAGGCGTGATGACCAAGGCAACAACCGCGGCGGATCGCGAAGAAGTATTAATTTTGGAGGTAAAGGATACGGGGTGCGGCATTCCGCCCGAGGATCGGCAGCGGGTGTTCGAGCGGTTTTACACCGTGAACCGAAGCCGCGGCGGTACGGATCGGGGAACCGGCCTCGGACTCGCCATTGTGAAGCACGCGGTGGCGGGGATGGGCGGGCTGGTGGAGTTGGAAAGTCAGGTCAATGCCGGAACAACCATGCGGTGCGTATGGCCAATGGCACGCGTGGCGGTAGGGAAACAGGAGCCGCCGCGGCTGCCGGTGGTGTAGGGGGCCGTGCCGGGCGGTTTGTATCGGCTGGCCAGGAGCCTGTCCGAGTAATGGCCGGGATTGGGATGGGTCTGAAATGTGCCGAATGCGCGGCGGAGGATCGAGCCGACTCTGAATAACGAGTCAGCAAGATCCGACAACAAAGCAGACGGGGCATTTCAGCCCCACCCCGCGGGGCGGCGTGCTTTTTGTCCCCCCTCTGCGGCGCGGCTCCTCGGTGTACCCTCTGTGTCAGGTACGCCATCGTCGCCGCTGCTTGATGGGTGCCAAAAATCACGCCGTCGCAACCCGGCGATTACTCGGACAGGCTCCTAGCCCGTGCTGCCAAAACCGCCGACACCGCGCGTGGTGGCTGAAAGCAGATCGGCGGTTGGCACGATTCGGAGCTGAGCGCGAGCGACCGGGGCGATCACCAGCTGGGCGATGCGCATGGCACGCGTGATGACAAAATCCTGATCACCGAGATTGATGAGGATGACTTTCAATTCGCCGCGGTAGTCGCTGTCGATGGTGCCGGGGGCGTTGGGCATGGCAATCCCATGTTTTAGTGCAAGGCCCGAGCGGGCGCGCACCTGCCCTTCAAAACCGGGGGGAATGGCGATGATGCATCCGCAGGGTATCAGGGCGCGCCGCCCCGGGGCGATGCGCAATTCTCCTTCAATGGCGGCGCATAAATCCATGCCTGCAGCGCCCTCGGTTTGGTAGGCGGGCTCGGGCAAGCCGCGCCCATGGTCAAGCCAGTAAAGCGCCAGGTCAACGGGTTTGGTCATGCGTCGCTCCAGATCATTTTCCGGCCGATGAGGATACCCATTTTCGCCTGAGCCGTCGTGCAGGCGAGTCTGCCCATGTAATCGCCGGGTTGCGGCGGCGCCATGCGCGCGCCACGCATACGGCGCGGCTTTACTGGCCGACGATAACGACGACGAGGCGCGGTAAAGCAGGCTGGCTGGCTTAACGGCGCGCGGCACTATGCCGCCGGCTAAATAGCGCGGGGGTGACGGGGCGGCGTTCTGTGGGACGACGACGACGAGGCGCGGCGGCACCATGCCGCCGGCTAAATGACGCAGGGGCGACGAGCGGCCAGCGGGCTGGCCGGCTTAACGGCGCGGCGCAGATCAGACGGGGAAAGTTGACCTGCGGCCCGCAGGCGGGTAGTTTAACGCTTCTGTACCGGGGGCATAGCTCAGTTGGTAGAGCGTCTCGATGGCATCGAGAAGGCCAGGGGTTCGAGTCCCCTTGCCTCCATGGGGTGAAGACATCATCAAAAAATAATTCGGCGCAAATTGGTTGGGCAGCCGATCATACGGCCGGCGAATACGGCGGCGCATGCGGCCGATTGCCAAATTTTTGCCGTCGTTTTTAAGCCGAAACAAAGTGAGGCTGGCGGAACAAATCCGCCAGCCTCTGACATCGACCGGGCCTCGGTGAAAACGCCCGGCGCGATGATGTGATGGCCAATTAAGCTGGATTGCGGCGCCTCGAAGCAGGAGCGGGCAATCTGGTCGGCGCTGCGGGCCTGCTGACCCCGCATCAAGCATAGCCTTGGGAAGGCCAACTCCCAAACTGCGACGAGCGGCGCCACACCAATGACAGCGGTCACAAATAACCCATGCGATCGACACCCCGACTTTTTCGGCCGGTTGTGTGGGCGCTTTTCTTCTCACGTTTTCGGGGCGCTTTTCGGGGCGCTTTGCTGCGGCGCAGGTGATCGTGACAGGTGCAAATATTTGCCATTTTTAGAGCGGTCGCGGCACGTGCGCCCAACACGGCACGGGGGCGGATGTCGTCAGGCTATGCGTCTGGGCAGGAAGCCACTTCGAGTTCCCTCAGAATGGTGTGAAGCTGCGTAAGCTGCTTGTTGTTAAGGGTTTTCATTACACGGTTGATCGTCTCGCGCAGCGGCGGGTAGGCCTTTTCAATGATCTGCCGCCCGGCTGGGGTTAGCCGAAGACGATAGGCGCGTCCATCACGGGGATTTGTCTCGCGGCGGACCCAAAGGCTTTTTTCCATGCGGCACAGCACCGTGCAGACGTTTCCCTTGGTGACCAGAAGTTTTTGCGCCAGTTCCTGCTGGGATATGCCCTCTGAATGCCAGAGAATCAGGAGCATTTCAAACTGCGCCAAGGTCAACTGGTGTTCGGCGGCGACGCGTTCCATATGGCGGGTAAGCTTGGCGTGAACGCGCAGAAGCTGAACCCACGCGAGCCGGGGGAGGTCGGGTGGAGCGTTGAGGCCGCCATCCTGGCAGCAAGGGGATAATCGGGGCAACTCAGCCATCACATCAATTCTACCGGCAAAATGGCGCGGTGGGCGGAAAAATTCTCCAAATGACACAACATTTTAATTATCCACCCTCGCGCCGAGCCGGTATAGCTATCGCAACGGCCAAAATGCAAAGTTCAAAGCCCCGAGCGGCAAAGGGAGGTGCCGGGTGACAACATGGTAAAAAAGCACAAGACCGATACAGATCGCAGCGGCAACTCCGAGGCAAACGAGGAACGCTACGAGAGCCGATGCAAAAATTTTCGGCACGCTGGTTTCGGGGGGAAGTCGCACGGCCCGATAAACCACCGCCACCGCAGCGAGCAAGGGCAATAAGCCGAGAAACCACCATTGGGAAAGGTGGGGCACTGCGGAATAGAGCGGGTCAATAAAGGGCATCCATGAAGTGGCGGCAGTCATCCGGAGGTACTCCCGGTATTGGGGATCGGCGACCATTCGCCGGCGGCTATCCACATGAATAAATCAATGAGTACCAGCAAATTAAGCATGCCGGCCACGCCGCAATAAGTGGTGGCAACTTCCTGAATCAAGGGGGCAAAGCCGGGCGGGTGATGGAGCTTTTGCGATTGACCGTGGTTTTTTTTTATCACCGCGACATCCGCCTTTACCACTTGGGGGCGCAGGGCATTGCCCACGAGGCTCGGCCATCCGGCGACCATTTGAGCGTAATCCCAAAGCTGTTGCCGGGGACGATCCAAGGCACGAATTCCGCCAAGAAACAGCCCGGCAAAAAACAGAAGATGGATGAAGACGAGAAAAATGACGCCGCGCTTGCGGTCGCCGAGCATAATGTGGCCAGCGCCAGGCACAAGCCATCCAACCGCCAGCGCAATGTAGTCTTTGGTGTTGGATTGTCGCGCGTCAAAGGGTGAAGACAAAAGGCTCTCCGTAGAAACTGTTGCCCGAGAACCACGAATATAGAAGGGATTGGGGGGCAAGGCAATATGCAGCGTGGGCCGGCGGGGCTAACGGGTGGCGGCTGGCCACGGGCGGCTAGGGCCATCGAAACGGGCAATATCATGCCCATGGGGAAAATTCCACATCGCCGGATTGCGGTTCGCCGTTTGCAATTGTCTTATTTGGCCTTGCAGTTTGGGAGTGCCCGTTTTAGGATGAACGGCTTACGGGCAGGTAGCTCAGTTGGTAGAGCACTAGACTGAAAATCTGGCTGTCACCGGTTCGAGTCCGGTCCTGCCCAATTTCGCGGGCGCGCCAAAGACTGCGGCCTTCCCCCCGACTGCGATCACGCGCCCGGCGGAACCTTAAGCGGCCGTTGCGGCGAGGCGGCAAACTGCGGCCTAAAAATTGCGCACCTTCCTTGCGTGGCCGCTATCAAACCAATTGGACCCGCGCGGAGACGCCCCAACGTGCATGCCGGCATGCCCTTTCCCGCGGCGTGCGCTTTGGCCTGCTTCAAAAAGACCGACAGACGTGTTATGTTGACAGAGGATTGGCGGAGTTTTACCTGATGCGAAAAAAGCCGATGTCCGCGGGTTGCATAGCCGCGATTATTTTAACCACAGGAACTGTGGCATTGCTGCCGGCCTCAGCGGCCCGCGCGGCAGAATCGCCCGCAAAGATTGTTAGCGCCATTAAAGGCGGCGTGCGTTTTTTGCTGTCCAAGGAAAGGCCGCATCGGCTCTGGGAAAGAAAGGGCAGCCATCCGCCGTGGGTGAACGACATTGGGGGTAAGACGGCACTGGTTACCGAGGCGCTTCTGGATGTGGAGCAAACGCTGCGGTTAAAACGGCTGAACATTTTCAAACCCGCGATGAAAAAGGCGATCAACTTTTTGGTCGACCACCAGTTTCCCACAACTTATTACACCAGTTTTTCAGCCAATGCACTGGCACTCTTGCCGCATAAGGCGGCCTACCGCTCAGCGATCGTGCGGGATGGCAGATTTCTTCTACGCAGTATCGGGGCGGATGGCGGGTACGGATACGCGTGGGGGCCGCTGCCAATTAAGAGACAATTTACCAATAGTGGGGAATTGTGGGATAACTCCAATACGCAGTATGGTGTTCTGGGTGTATGGGCGTGCGCGCACTACGGCATTGGCATCCCGGGAAGATATTGGGCAGTTGCCGCGAGGCATTGGCGAATCAAACAACACTTCGATGGCACCTGGGGATATGGCCAATTTGCCGGACTTGGGTCCGCCCAACGAAAACCCGCCGGCAGGGCGCCGACCTTTACGCCTGCCGGGGTGGCGAGCCTGCTTATTTGTGACGAGTTTCTTGGCGCACGTGAAGTGGGGAGCCGCCCGCAGCCGGATCCGGCGGTATTGCGCGGTCTGGCGTGGATTGACAAGAATTTTCCCAGCACAACCTCGGACACTTATGCAATGTACTGTTACGAGCGCGTGGGGCTGGCGAGCGGCCTGACGGAGTTCGGCGGTCAGAACTGGTATAACGATTTTGCCCGCACCTTGACGGCGCCCAATGCTCAACAAGGCGGCGGATGGTGGTGGGCTAATTTTTTTGGTGGCGGCCACCCTGAAAGCGCGTATGAAAGTCAAATTGCCGGCACGGCCTATGCGCTTCTGATATTGGATCGTGGCTTGAACCCGATCTTCATGAGCAAGTTGCAATACGGCAAGAGTTATTATGGCCACTGGAATTTGCGCCCGCGCGATGTGGCCAATATGACCTCATACGTTGCGGACCACACCGATGCCCCGCTGAGCTGGCAGGTGATCAACATTAACACGCCGGTGTCGCACTGGCTTAATTCACCCATTTTGTTTATCTCCGGCAATCGCGATCCCAAATTCACCAAACAGCAGATTCACCGGCTGAAAGAATATGTTGACGATGGCGGATTGATCTATTCGTCTGCCGTGCAGAACTCGACGCAGTTTCGTTTGGCGATGATCAAATACGCGAAGGAAATTGTCAACAATCGCTATGAATTTCAGCAACTATCACCCAAAAGCAAGCTCTTAACCATGCAGCCCTGGTTTCATATGCACATGCAAACGCTCGCCATGTCCAACGGCGTTCGGTACCTCTGGATTATCACGCCGCAGGACATCAGTTCCGTTTGGCAGCAGCGCGCATTTTCGCGCAAGGAGTTTTGGGAATTGCCGATCAACGCCTATCTTTACTGCACGGGCAAAGGCAATTTGGGCACACGCCTGAGTTCTCTCAACGTTCCGGCCCCGCAGGGGTCGCCATCACAAAGCGTTGATGTGGGCCTGCTGAAATTCCGCGGCAATTGGAATCCGGAGCCCGGCGCGTGGAAGCGGATGGCAAAGCTGGCGGCCGCCGATTTTGATACGCAGGTAAATCTCTCAACCGGCACACCGTCTTCGCTCGGTAATAACCACATCAATCTGGTGGATTTGACGGGCACAGGCAAAATGCACTTTTCACCCGCGCAGATCACTGCCTTGCGCAGCTACCTCAAACACGGCGGAATGCTTTTTGCCAACTCCGCCGGTGGGAATAACGCCTTTACCAATTCATTTCAAAATCTGGTGCAAAAGCTTTATCCGCACACACCGCTGAATGCACTGCCTGCCGATTGCAGCATTTACAGCGGAAGCATGGCGGGAGGAACCAATGCCCGGCATGTGTTCTATCGGCGCTTCTATATTGAGCAGATGGGATTCCGCAATACACCAGCTTTACTGGGTATTAAAAAGAATGGCCGGTGGACGGTCATTTTTTCTCCGCAGGATATTACATCGGGAATGCTGGGGACCAATACGTGGGGAATCGCAGGCTATGCGCCAAAGTCGGCCGTGGCACTGACGCG
Source organism: Planctomycetota bacterium (assembly GCA_021804985.1). GTDB lineage: Bacteria > Planctomycetota > Phycisphaerae > WQYP01 > WQYP01 > JAJZGD01. The sequence goes on along the minus strand of JAJZGD010000147.1, from coordinate 247 downwards.
AAATGTTATCCGCTACGCCATGGCCCATTAGGAGCCTGACCGAGTAATGGCCGGGATTGGGATGGGTCTGAAATGTCCCGAATGCGCGGCGGAGGATCGAGCCGACTCTGAATAACGAGTCATCGAGATCCGACAACAAAGCAGACGGGGCATTTCAGCCCCACCCCGCGGGGCGGCGTGCTTTTTGCCCCCCCTCTGCGGCGCGGCTCCTCGGTGTACCCTCCGTGTCAGGTACGCCATCGTCGCC
>JAJZGD010000146.1 GCA_021804985.1 Planctomycetota bacterium | reverse complement strand
CAACTGCTGCGGGCCGACCATATCCCCTATCCGTACTATTTGTTCAGTGTGGAGTCGCTGATATCGAGCATGCGAAGGATGGTGGGCTCGCAGCAGGCGAATGTCACCCTGCTCGCTAAGAGGTTCCTCGAACCCGCCTACGCCCGGCTAGCGCCAGATTCCGCCGCCCGCCAGGTGGCCCGTTTAGTGGGTCAATACCACTACGGCTTCGCCCTTGTCGCGCTTCAAGCGATTGATGCAAACCCGGCAAGCGGCGAGAAGCTGCGGGCCTGGGCGCAGCGGCGGATTGTTGAGGTATCGGGTTTGATCCACCACATCGCAAAAACGCCTGGTCGCTACCGAATCTATTTTCTTGAAAACCTGCTTATACCCTGGAAATCATTCACCCGAACCAATGAGGCGTTGGTGAAGGCGTTCGGGTCGCCGATGGCGAAGATCAGCACTGCTGCCATCCGCTTCAGCGGCCAAGTTGGGCGCCCGCCCGCGCATGGCCAACCGGCCGCCGGCCATCGTGGCATCGCGGCTGCCGCCGGATCCATCCATACAAAAATCCTGGGCCTGCACGAAGTTTGGTTGGCCGTTCATTCGGTTCAGGGGCTCTCGCTTGCGGAACAAAGGGCGCTGGTAAGGATCGCTGGACGAATTCTCAAACCATACCATGGCTTGGATGCCGCCAAGAGACGCGTCGTCTTCGCGCAGAGCCGCCCCTATCTGATGCAGATGGTGGATGAAACACACGGCGGCGGCCAGGAAGGCGCCGAGCTGCTCGAGAAAACGTTTTTTTATAACTTCAGTGCGTACGCCCGGCTGCCGGATGTGACCAGGGGCCAAAGGCACCGTACGGCTGTCATTTTCAAACGGTGTTACGCAGCCGTGAAGGCGTACGTTCAGAAAACATATACCGACACGCCCGCCAATGTACGGCGTCAGATCGAGGCGGCGGTCGGCAGGGATTTGGAACAGTTGTTCGCGAGTACGTGCGACTATTACCATCCGCAGCTGCTTTATGTGGACAAAACTCTGCCGTCGATTGGCAGGCTAACGGCAGCCATTGAGAGTAATCCATTCGCCAATCAAAATTCCCGGGCATTTGCCGCGACGGCACTGACGCTGGAGAACAAACAAGTTTCAAAGCTTACCAAACAGGATGCGGTATCGGTTTATGTATCGATGCAGGGCCAGCAAGTGGCCTTCGAAGCAGGCATTGTCCTGCGTAAATATTTTCAGGGCGATAACGTCGCCTTGTTCCTTGCGTCAGCCGATCAGGTTCCCCCAGCGCTGGCGAAGCAGTGGACGACGTTTGGCCAGGCGCTGGTCGCAAAGGCCACCGCGCGGCAGGCGGCGCTGCAAAATCGCACCCTATACAAGGGCCTGGTACCGACGGGACAGCGAATCCTGCGCGGCAGCGGTGTCCAGCAATACTAAAGCGGCAGCCGGCTCGTAGAGAACGCCTGCGAAATGCGTGTCCAACGCGCCACCATGCGGCGCGGCTGCACGCTGCGGTCATTATGCCCAATCAAAAGCACCCAACCAGGTAAAAGAAACACAGACAAGAATGTCTGTGCCACACCAAAGGCACAAGGTGACACAGGCATTCCTGCCTGTGCCCCGCCGTGCCACAAACACAGACAAGAATGTCTGTGCCATGCTGGCATCATCATGCGTGCGGATGGGACTCCAAAGCCCGGGCTGATTGCATCCCCGCTTGCAGCACCCGGTCCCGAATCTATCCTGCCAACCCGGCAGCATCGCGCCGCTCTTTTATCTCGATTGGCAGAACATCAACCGTTTGGAGGCGCATCCTGCCAATTTTTTAAATAACACTTAAGTGTATGCTGATAAGGTGGTTATGCATCCAAATGTTAAGCAATTCGGCATTCGGTACGCAGTTTGCACCGTTGCGTCACGACGGCGGCAGGTGGATCGGTGCAATATCGCCCGGGCACCTTCACCGCAAGCCGAAACGATCGGGTTCGGGCGTCGTATTAACCGCATTGTTTAGGAGTGTACAAAATGGGTGTAAATGTTCGGCCTCTCGGCGACAAAATTCTCATCAAACGCGTCGAAGCTGAAGCCAAAACCAAAAGTGGCATCGTATTACCGGAAACCGCCAAGGAAAAGCCCAAACGCGGCAAGGTTCTCGCCACCGGCGATGGCAAAATGCTTGACACCGGCGAGCGCGTTAAGTGCCAGGTCAAAAAGGGCGACGAAGTGATCTTCGCCAGTTATGCCGGCACCGAGATCAAGGTAGATGGGGAAGAACTGCTCATCGTTGGTGAGCATGAAGTGCTCGCCGTTCTGAACTAAAGCAGGCGTTACCGCTTGCACGTTGCCCCTTACCCATGATGCGGGAAGCGGGGCTGTGATTGAAATTTTATTTGAGGAGATAATATGTCCGCCAAAATGATTGAATTTGATACGCAGGCACGCGAAAAAATCCGTCGCGGCGTTCACACCCTGGCCCAGGCCGTCAAAGTAACGCTTGGTCCATCCGGAAGAAATGTCGTTATTGAAAAATCGTTCGGAAGCCCAACGGTTACCAAAGACGGCGTGACCGTCGCCAAGGAAATTGAACTCGAGGATCCGTTCGAAAACCTCGGCGCGCAACTGGTCAAGGAAGTTGCCAGCAAAACCAGCACCGTCGCTGGTGATGGCACCACCACTGCCACCGTTTATGCCGAGGCAATTTACGATGAAGGCCTGCGCAATGTCACCGCGGGCGCCAACCCCACGCAACTCAAACGCGGTATTGAAGCGGCCGTCGAAGCGGTTCTCAACCATCTGCGCAACATTTCCACCAAGGTGGAAAGCTCCAAACAGATTGCTCAGGTTGGCACCAGCTCCGCCAATCAGGATGCACAGATCGGCCAAATGATCGCCGATGCCATGGATAAAGTCGGCAAAGACGGCGTGATCACGGTGGAAGAAGGCAAATCGCTCGATACCACGGTCGATCTCGTCGAAGGCTTGCAGTTCGACAAGGGCTACATCAGCCCCCATTTTGCCGATCCCAAAACCATGGTCGCTGATTTTGAGGATGCTTACATCCTCATCCACGAGAAAAAAATCAGCTCCATCAAAGACCTGCTCCCCATCCTCGGAAAAGTCGCTGAGGCCGGCCGCGCCCTTTTGATTATCGCGGAAGACATCGAGGGCGAGGCGCTGGCCACGCTGGTGATCAATAAACTGCGCGGCACCATCAAGGTCGTCGCCGTCAAGGCCCCCGGCTTTGGCGATCGCCGCAAGTCGATGCTCGAAGACATCGCCATTGTCACCGGCGGCCGGGCCATTTTCGAAGAACTCGGCATCTCCCTCGAAACCCTTGAAGTTAAAGACCTCGGCCGCGCCAAAAAAGTCAGCGTGGAAAAAGAAGTCACCACCATTATCGAAGGCGCCGGCAAAACCGATGCCATCAAGGGCCGCATCGAACAGATCAAGACGGAAATTGACCGCACCAGCAGCGACTATGACCGCGAGAAATTACAGGAACGACTCGCGAAGCTCGCCGGCGGCGTGGCGCTGATCAAGGTTGGCGCTCCGACTGAATCTGCCATGAAAGAGAAAAAGGCTCGCGTCGAAGATGCCCTGCATGCCTGCCGGGCGGCCGTTGAAGAAGGCGTTCTGCCGGGCGGCGGCGTCAGCGTGCTCCGCGCTATGGGCGCCATCGACAAGCTCAAGCTTGATGGCGATGAGAAAATCGGCGCCGACATTGTCAAACGCGCCCTGTATGCACCCATTAAGCAGATTGCAGAAAACGCCGGTGTCGATGGCAGCATCGTGGCTCAGAAGGTAATCGAAAGCAAAGATACCAACTTCGGCTTCAATGCCCTGACACACGAATATGGCGATATGATGAAAATGGGCGTGATCGTACCGACCAAAGTTGAACGCACCGCCCTGACCAATGCCGCATCCATTGCCAGCCTGCTCCTCACCACTGATGCCATCATCAGCGAAATTCCTAAAAAGGAAGACAAGAAGGGTGGCGGCGCGGGCGGTGAAGGCATGGAAGATTATTGATCCTGCCGCCCGCACAATGCGGTGGCGGCGCATCGGTAAATCATCCCGCCATCACGCGGTTGAACAAAAACTAAACCAGCCCCGGGGAAGCCGTTCCCCGGGGCTTTTTTGTTTTAGCACACATGACTGGCCCTCGGTTCGCGTGCGGATCCCGCACGAGCGCTTCGGCCAGCCTTACGCATTTACGCCGCGCCCTTCCCCGTATACTTTTAGCCACGCCGCATTAGACTAATCGCATCACCGTTACACCTTGCGGAGGTGTGCTCGGCCGCTCGGCCCCGGTAATACGTTGGCACTGCCGCCCGTCTTGGCGGTCTGATCAGGAGCACCCATGGCGCAAAACGTCGCAGTCGAAATCTCAATCATCGCCCCCGCTTTTAACGAGGTTGAAAATGTCGGCCCGCTCGTCGGCCGCGTTGCGGAAGTGTTCACCCCACTCAGCCTGCCCTTCGAATTTATTCTGGTTGATGATTGCAGCACCGACGGCACCACCGACGCGCTGCTCAAACTCGCCGGGCGCTTCGCTTGGCTGCGCATCGTACGGCTTGAAAAAAACTCCGGTCAGACGGCCGCCATGGATGCCGGTTTTCGAGCGGCGCGCGGAAAAATCTGGGCCACCGTCGACGCCGATATGCAAAATGATCCCGGCGAAATCCCGCGCCTGATGGCCCTGCTCGGCCCGGATGTTGATATGGTCAATGGCTGGCGAAAAAAACGGAGTGACAACGCCCTTCGCCTGATTCAAACCAAAATTGCCAACTCCATACGCAACTGGATCAGCGAAGAAAACATCCAGGATTCCGCCTGCTCATTGAAGGTATACAAACGCCAATGCCTCGACGGGCTTACCCTCTACAAGGGGATGCACCGATTTTTTCCCACCCTGGTGAAAATGCGGGGCTATAAAGTCATTGAAGTACCGGTGAGCCATAACCCGCGCCTGCACGGCGTAACCAAATACAAATTCGGCAGCCGCGTTATCCGGGCCTTTGTTGATCTGCTCGCTGTGCGCTGGATGAAAAAACGCCAACTGCATTACGCCTGCCGGGAATTATTTGCCCCGCTGCCCGCCCCGGTATCCACTCCCGCAGATGCCATGAAGCCCGAGATCGCAAAAATTTAAACCGCGGCTGTATATTGGTTGCGCAGTGCCCCCGATGGGGCGCGGCTTTAAAGGTGAGCAACGTGATTCATTCCACCGCCATTGTTGATCCCCAGGCACAGATCGATCCCACCGCTTCCATCGGTGCCTACACCGTGATTCAAGGCCCGGTGACCATTGGCGCCGGCTGCCGGATTCACTCGCAGTGCAAACTCGTCGGCCCGGTCAAAATGGGCACCCACAACACCGTCCACAGCTTTGCCGTTATTGGAGGCGACCCGCAGGATTTAAAATTCAAGGACGGCCCCAGCGAACTCGTCATTGGAGATCGCAATATTTTTCGCGAGCATGTCACCGTGCATCGGGGCACCGGCGGTGTTACCACCATCGCGTCCGATTGTTTCTTCATGGTCGCCAGCCACGTCGGCCATAACGCGGTGGTTCATAATGGTGTCACACTCGTCAACGACGCCCGGCTTGGAGGCCATTCGATTATTTTTGAGCGCGCCATTGTCGGCGCGGGATGCTCCATCCATCAAAATGCCCGCGTGGGCCGCCTGGCCATGGTATCCAATAATTCGGCGCAAACCGGCGATATCCCTCCCTACTGCATTTCCATGCAGACCGCCGTAGTCAATCAGATCAACCATGTGGGCCTTCGCCGCTCCGGCATGAGCCGCGACGCCATCAATGCCGTACGCGAAATGTTCAAACTGCTGATGCGCGATCTCGCGGATGTGCCTCTGCCACGTGCCGTCGAACGCCTGGGCGATAAGCTTCTGGCGTATCCCGAAGTTCAGGAATTTGTGCAGTTTGTTAAAACCACCAGGCGGGGCGTGGCCAGGTTTCAGCCCTGGTCGCAAACCAAGGACGAACAGGGGGCCGACATTCCCACCACGGTCCCGCAAGACGCGCATTCTTCGGATGCACCCGGATGAATCGCCCGGCGCCACACCTGCTGCGAATGCTCGATGCCGCGGCCAATCGTGCCCGCGAGGCGCTGCGCTGCCTGGAAGATGTCGCACGGTTTGTCCTCAATGACGCCCAGCTGGCGGCCGATCTAAAAAATATTCGCCATGAACTCGTTGCCGACGTGCGGCCGCTCGGCCTCGCGGATGCCGTTGCCTGCCGCGATACGCCCGGCGATGTCGGCACCACGCTCAAGACCCCGGACCAGCGCGATCGCCGCAACCTCATCGCCATGGTCAACGCCGCTTTCGGCCGCTCCAGTGAGGCATTGCGTTCGCTTGAAGAAACCGCCAAGCTTATCCACCCGGGCACCGCCGAAAAATTGGAAGCACTTCGATACCGTCTTTACGCTGCCGCCAAATCCGTGCAAATGGCCATTGGTCAGCACGGGCGGCTTGGCTCACCCATTCTGTGTGTGTTACTCACGGAGGCGCTTTGTCGCCATGGCTGGCTGGAAACCTTGGATGCTGCCCTCGCCGGCGAAGCCGACATGATCCAACTGCGCGAAAAGCAGATGGCGGCGGCAGAAATATTTCGCCGCGGCCGAATCGTCGTTGACCGTTGTCGCCGGCTTGGGCGCATCGCGATGATCAACGACCGGGCCGATATCGCCATCGCATGCGGCGCCGGCGTGCATGTGGGCCAATCGGATATGCCATGCTCCGCGGTGCGGCAATTCGCGCCGGAGGAAATGATTGTTGGCGTTTCGACCAGCTGCCTTTCAGAGGCTTGGCAGGCCGTGCGCGACGGTGCAAGCTACATCGGCATCGGGCCGATATTTTCCAGTTCCACCAAGCCGAAAGATTTGCTCGCCGGCGTCAGTTATGCCGAGGCGATTTCTGTGGCCCAAATTCCCATTCCGGCATTGGCCATCAGCGGCATCACGCTTGAGAATATTGGCAGCCTGATTCCATTGGGTATTTCATCGATTGCCGTCAGCAGTGCGGCGCTGCAGGCGGAAGATCCGGAGGCGGCCTGCCGGCTGCTGAAATCCGCGCTGCGCAGCAACATGGATCCGCCGCGCCGCTAAGCCGGCCAGCGTGCTGGCCGCGGGAAAGAAGTGCGAAAAGTATTTCTCAGGAATCATGCTGCGGCATGATGTGATTATTTAATATCTCACGCGGGGCAGGGAAGGCGCAGAGAACGACGGCGGGGCGCGCCCAACCGCGTTAAGCCGGCCAGCCTGCTGGCCGCGCCTCGTCGTCGCTGTCGGCTCGTAGAGAACGCCTGCGAAATGCGTGTCCAACGCGCCACCACGCGGCGCGGCAGCACGCTTCGGTCGTTATGCCCAATCAAACCCCCAAGGTGACACGCCCCATCAAAAACACAAGGTGACACAGGCATTCCTGCCTGTGCCACAAACACAGACAAGAATGTCTGTGCCACACTGGCGATATCATGCGCGCGGATGGGAGTCCAAAGCCCGGGCTGGCCCCGGCATCGCTAAAATCTCTCACAAAGTCGCGAATGCATCCAGCATCAAGGAATGGTCGCCCCTTATTTGAATCGCCGTCACTTCCCGCAATAGTGAACCCCTTTCCATTTTATACGCATGTGAGAGGCCCTACCTCGTCATTTCCAAAACCACCCCTTCCGGCCCTTCCAAGCAGCGAGAGGGGCCCGACGTTGACATGCCGCGCGGTGGGGGGGTAGCATGCGACCTGCAATGCGATGATTCGTAGCTGCTAGGGAGAAAGCAAAAAAGCAGAGGCATTCAGCGAGTGTGCAGAAAACGTCCGGCAATTTAAGAATTTCAATTGTGTATGACCGTGCCGTCAACTACGCATTTCAACAAAATGCCATCCCAGTAATCAAAGAACTTGCTTT
>JAJZGD010000145.1 GCA_021804985.1 Planctomycetota bacterium | reverse complement strand
GCGGGCGCCGCCGACCATGAGCGAAATCAGCGCCACGCCCGTTAGCAGGTCCGTCATGAGCGATGAGGTTTTCCCCAGCGCATGAGATATTTCCGCCAGATCGCGAACATTGAAGTCGTCCGGCTGCCCCGGCAGCAAATGGTGCCGCTGACGCAGCAGGGAGGAAATCTCGGCCATCGCCTGAGGCAATGCCGCAGAATTGGGCGTAGAAACCTGAATATTGTTTACATTGGGAAAGGTGACGGGCTGCGGCGTATCAGCCGCCTGAACGCTGGAGGCCGACGGATATAAATTCTGCGATGTCTGCGGGTATAGCTGGGAAGGCGAAAAAGAGCTGCTCGAAGCCGCGGACTTACTCTGGTTCTGATTGACGAAGGCACTGCCTGAGATGCGATATTTCAGCGTTGTCCATGGCATGACGACGATATCATCTTGATCCATGCCCATCATATTGGCGCCCTTACGCTGCAGTGTGCCGATTACCCGCAATGGCACCTGCTGAACGAGAATGATCTTTCCCAAAGCATGGCCGGAAGGAAATAATGCCTTGACATCGGTTTGGCCGAGCACGCAGACTTCATTGGCGTTACGCACATCATCGGCATTAAAAAACCGCCCGCTCTGAACTTTCCAATCACGCACTTTGAAATAGGCCGGCGTCGTTCCCACAAGAAATTGCGGCACCCAGTTTTGTCCACCATGAATAAGCTGCATACGGGCATTGACCACCGGGGCCGCCGCGCTGACGGATGGGCAATCCCGGGCAATGGCTGCGGCGTCTGCAGAAGTGAGTGTTACCGCGCTGCCACCGCCAAAACTTACCCCCCCGCTTGCGGCGGCGCCTGGAAAAATGATCAGCGTATTGGCGCCCATATTTTTTATGGTTTGTTTGATCGCGGCCGACGATCCCTCACCGATCTGCACCATCGCAATGACGGCGGCAATGCCGATAATGATTCCAAGCGTCGTCAGTGCGGAGCGAAGGGGATTTCGCCTTAAGGCCCGCAGAGAGGTAATGGCAGTGTTCGCAATGCTCGGCATAATTTAGCTCGCTCCATTCGGGTTTGGGGCAATTTCTTGCAGAGCGGTGTGCGGCGCACCATGCTCGATAAGCCCGTCGCGGATATGGATGATCCGTTGGGCATGGCGCGCGACTTCCGGATCATGCGTAACCAGCAGCACCGATATCTGATTTTCAGTGTTGAGTGCCTGAAACATCTTCAACACCTCTTCGCTGGTGCGTGAATCGAGGTTGCCGGTCGGCTCGTCCGCCAGCAAAAGCCGCGGGTTATTGATCAGCGCACGAGCGATCGCAACGCGCTGCTGCTGCCCGCCGGACAACTGCGCCGGGTGATGATCCAGCCGCTGGCCAAGCCCGACTTTTTCCAGCATGGCAACGCCCTGTTTTCGCAATTTTGCCGCCGACGTGTTACCGACTGAATAGCTGGTGGGCAGCAGAACATTTTCGAGCGCCGTCGTGCGCGGCAAAAGGTTGAAGTTCTGAAACACGAAGCCGATCTTTTCATTGCGTATCCGCGCTCGCTCGGCCACGGTCATGCGCGATATTTCGGCGCCGTCGAGCCGATAGCTGCCGGAAGTTGGACGATCCAGACAGCCGAGAATATTCATCAGCGTGGTTTTGCCCGACCCTGATGCCCCCATAAGCGCAACGATTTCACCGGCCCGCACAGCCAGAGATACCCCCTTAAGCACCTGCACATCGTTATCACCGAGGTGATAAGTCTTGATGATATTTTCAACTTCAATCACATTTGTCATGCGCCAACCAACTTTCCCGCTGCACCGTCATTTGGGCTTTTTGTGCTTGAACGGCTGCGGAATAAACGGATTCGTCGAGCCGGCCGCATTTTGTGATTGCGCCGAGTGTTCGCCAACCACTACCAGAGTCCCGGCACGCAATTGCTTTGACATCACCTGCGTGTAGTTGTTATTCGATAAGCCGGTCTCAACGATCAGTGGCTTTACGTAAGCCCCGGATTCGATCCACAGTTTGCCGGTGGGCAGCGCCGCTTCAATCGATACGGCCGACCTGTTTGAATGATGTGCAGCCTTGAGGCTCGCTCCCGGGGCAATTTGCGACGCCAGCGGCACCCAACGCAATCCAGCGTTTGGCACCATGAGCACATTTTTCCGCTGAGCAACCAGAATATCAGCCTGAGCGGTAAGGTAGGGCAGCAATTTTCCATTGGCGTTGTTGGTATCGATTACCACCGTATAGGTAACCACATTTTGCACCACCGTGGCGTTGAGCCGAACCTGCGAGACCGTGCCATGGAAGGTTTGCCCCGGCAGCGCATCGACGGTAAATGTCACCGGCTCACCGGCATGAACATTGCCGATATCCGCTTCGTTCACCGATGCCCACACCTGAATCCGCTTGAGATTTTTAGCAATAAGGAACATACTCGGAGTATTAAAGCTTGATGCGACGGTTTCACCAATATCAACATCACGATCAATCACCACACCTTTCACCGGCGAAATAATGGTGCAGTAGGAAAGGGTGATTTCGTCATTCTTAAGCGTGGCCGCCGCAACCGCCACGGCCATTTTTGCCTGCATAATGGATGCCTGGCCCAGGGCAACATTGGCTTTGGCCTGCATGTAGGTGGATTTGTAGGCATCATATTGCGTGACGGGCAGTGCCATGCCGCGATCACCTAGTTTCTGCGCCCGTTTCCAATCGGCGGCGGCATCTTCCAACGCCGCGATGTAAACGTTTTCATGCGCCACAGCCACCGCCACATTGGCCTGCGCTTCGGCCAAGGCCGCCTTGGCAGAAGCAACCTGCGCGGCATAATTGGATGGATCGATAATGGCCAGCACCGTGCCTTTATCCACCGGCGAATCGTAATCCACCTGGTGACCGTCGGCGTCGGTGCCGAATTTTGCGATTCGCCCGCTCACCTGCGCTCCCACATCCACCACATCACGGGGTTCAACCGTGCCGGTCACACTGATCGTGGCGGCCAGCGTTCCGCGGCGGACGGCGGCGGTTTTGAAAAGCGACTGCTTCATCTTTCCGCCAAGCAACCATTGGCGCCCCCACCAGATGGCGAGAGCGACCAGCAGCAACACCACAATCCATTTGAGAACCGACTTCATTTATGCAGGCTCCGAAGGAGATGACCGGACAATTCTTTTTTCTTCATGCGGCACATTCGCTGTGGGTTGAAATATCTCCGCCAGCTTACCGGCGGCGCAAAATAGAAAGCCGCGCTCGGTGGGGCTCAGCGTTTCAAACATGCCGGCCAAGTGCTGCCGAATGGAGGTGACGGCACGCTGGAAGACCGCGCAGCCGGCGGGCGTAAGCGACAAAAGGGTGCGGCGGCGATCCACCGGATCAGTTTCTCGGCTGAGAAGTTTTAGTGATTCAAGGTCATCGGCCATTTTGGAAGCCGAGGGGAGCGTAATACCTAACGTGCCGGCGGCCTCGGAAACCGTATGGGCAAGCCCTTGAAAAAGCACAAACATCATTCGGAACTGCCCTAAGCGTATCTGGACCTCAGGATCGGAATTCAGTTGCTTGCGTACTACCCCCAGGAACGGCGGAATAATTGCCAGATAGGCCCCTGCAAGCACAAGCGGCGTGACGGTTGAAGCCGGGGCAGATAACGGCCCAAGAGAATCTTTCGCCGCGCCCCTGGCGTCGACTGCAGCGGTGCGGCTTGCCATCAGATTCGCAGCGGCCATCCCGGACGCGCCCACGGACAGGCTCTCCATTTCGTTTGCCGATCGTGTCATAGGCTAACCATACAAAGCGAGATAACTACTTCTAGGCTCCAGAAAACCATACGCACCTGAAGTCGATTAGTTGCAAAAGCTTACGATATTTAACCTTACGTTGCAGCGATTATTATGTTTCGCGGCCATCGGGAAGAGCATCGACAAGGCGATCAATATCATCCGGCGAGTTGTAAAAATGGGGCGATGCACGGAGCCTGCCTTGGCGCTCGACGATGATGATGCGCTGGCGTTCAAGCTCGGCGACAATTTCTCCGTGCGAGGCCCCTCCGCCCGGCGCCTCGAAAGCGACAATGCCGCTCGTCTCCCCCGACTGATCACTGGAAATGACGCGATAGCTTTTTTCTGCCAGTCGGTTCCGCAGATGACTTACCAGGCCCCCGATGCGTTGCTCGATAAGGCTCGGAGTGATTTTAAGGAACATTTCAATGGACGCTCCGAGTGCCAGCACACCCGGAATATTGTGTGACCCGCATTCAAACCGCCGGGCATCCGGTCGCAGCGTAAAATCATGCCGGCTGTAATCATTGGCGTTGATAACATTCATCCAGCCGATTTCCGGCCGAAGGGTGGGAATGAGTGTTTCGCGGCAGAAAAAAATCGCCGCACCCTCCGGAGCCAGCAGCCATTTGTGGCCATCCGCCGAAAGAAAGTCGATGTGCAATGCATGAACATCGACGGGCAACGCCCCAGCCGATTGAATGGCGTCGACGCAAAGCAGAATGCCTCTTTCGCGGCAAACTTTTCCTATGGCTGCCAGATCATGGCGGAATCCGCTCGCGAACTCCACATGCGATAGCGCCACCATGCGCGTGCGGGGCGTGATGGCGTCGAGCACCTGCTGCGTGGTGAATCTTCCCTGATGCTCGGGCAGTTGCGTGTGCACCACACCGAAGCGCGCCGCGAGGTCCATCCATGGATAAATCATGCTCGGATATTCCACGGCGGTGCTGATGATTTGATCTCCGGCACGCCAATCCATGCCGGAGGCAACAAAGGCAATTCCCTCGCTGGTATTTTTTGCAAATGCTATTTCAGCGGGGCGCGCACCAATGAATGTCGCCGCCAACTCACGCACGCGCTCGACGCCCGCGTACCATCGCCCCGTCAGATAGGCATCGCGATGGGCCTGCTCCGCAAAGGTTTTAATCGCTTCACGCGCGGGCCGGCTGATGGGTGCCACGCCCGCATGGTTCAGAAAAGTCCATGAGTTGAGAATGGGAAATTCCGCCCGCGGATCAAAGTCAGCGGGCAGCGCGGGTATTTCGCTCATCGTTCATTTCACCTTGCATCAGGACGCGCTGCGCATCGAAACCCGTATAACAGTTGCTGAGACAAGATACCCCTTTTTTCATCGCCCTGCATCGGCGCCGCCGGCCACAACATGCCGAAACCGACCCGCGGCAACCCCGCAGCACCCCACGCGGCGCCCCCCTCCCGCCCACCGGCGCCATCCGCGCCGTTCAACTGTCATGCAAATCTCGGCGCGTGGACACATTTAGTTAGGCCCCTTAGTATTATGCCATGGGATCGCCACTGATATTTATCCGAGAGCTTCCGTCGGGCGACGCTTTACGCGCACTGCTCGGCGGTTACGCCGGCGATGATCTGGACGCCATGGAATGCTACCTGCTGCTTCTGCGGGCCGTGAATGACATGCTGGTGCCAGTAGAAGCGATATTGGCCGAGCGCAGTCTTTCACGCGGACGGCTATCCGTTTTATTGCGGCTGATGCGGGCGCATCCGCACCGATTGTCGGCCTCGGTACTGGCCCACGATTGCGGCGTAAGGCAGGCCACCATGACGGGCCTGCTCGACTGCCTCGTGCGGGGGCGGCTCGTGGAGCGCTACGCCAATCCGCATGACGGCCGCGTTACGGATGTGGCCATCAGCGAGCGGGGAATTCGCCGGATGAAGGAAGTTTTGCCGGGTTATTTTAGTGCAATTGAGGGCCTGAGCCGCCGAATGAATAAATCTCAGCGGCGCTTGCTGATCCGGCTTTTGCGCGGGTTCGTCGGAGCCTCGCCGCCCGATGCTGCCCCAGCCGGTGGCGCGCCCCTGAAAACGCCCCCACGCCGGCGCAGCGTCAACCGCCGAGCCAAGCGCGGGGCCCAGCGCCCGTCTACGCGCCGGTCTCCCCCTTCCGGGCGGAGTACCGCATGAGTGCAGCCGGCTCCGAAGTTTCTCCGCGGGCATGGGTCCCCTCGTCCAACCCCTGGCTGATAGCCATTGCGGTGATGATGGGCACATTCATGGAGGTTCTCGATACCTCCATCACCAACGTGGCACTCCCCCACATTGCCGGCAGCATGGCCATCACGCCGGATGATGCGACGTGGGTTCTGACCAGCTATCTGATCTCCAACGCCGTGGTTCTGACCGCCACAGGATGGCTAAGCCGCCGTTTTGGGCGTAAGCGTTTTTTACTTTTTTGTATTGTAGTTTTCGCCATCGGTTCACTATGTTGCGGTTTGGCACCTTCCTTTCCGCTGCTGATTTTGTCGCTGCTGCTCCAGGGCGCTGGAGGCGGTGCCCTGCAGCCGAGTGCTCAGGCCATCCTGCTTGAGAGTTTTCCGCTTGAGAAGCGCGGTCAGGCGATGGCGATGTACACCTTTGGCGTGATTTTTGCGCCGGTCATCGGGCCGACGCTCGGCGGATGGCTGACAGATTCATATTCGTGGCGTTGGGTTTTTTATATCAATATACCGGTGGCGATATTGGCGTTTTTGATGATCCAGGCGTTTGTGGAAGACCCGCCGTATCTCAAACAAGCCGCCATCGGTCGTCTGGACAGCGTCGGGTTTCTTCTGCTTGGCAGCTGGATCGCCGGCCTGCAGGTCATGCTGGACAAGGGGCAGGAGGTGGATTGGTTCGGCGTGGAGTGGATGCGGTGGCTGGCGATCTTCACGGTCGTCACTTTTTTATCGTTTGTCGCATGGGAATTAACGGCCGAGCATCCACTGGTCAATCTGCGGGTGCTAAAAAACCGGAATTTTTTCAGCGGAACTGTGCTTATCACGATGGTGGGCGCAGTGCTGTACGGTACCACCGCCCTGCTGCCCCTGTATTTGCAGACCGTCATGGGCTATCCGGCCCTGCAAAGCGGTTTGGCCATCAGCCCGCGCGGCCTGGGTTCTATCGTCGGCATTTTTCTCGCAGGCCAGCTGATCAATGTGATCGATAATCGTTTCATGATGGTTACGGCCGTTCTGGCGCTGGCGGCTTCCAGTTTTTTTCTCGGAAACATCGACCTGCAAATCGGACAGTTCACGGTTACCTGGCCGATCATTATTAACGGATTCGCGACGAGTTTGCTGTTTATTCCGCTTACCACCAACGCCGTCGGCACGCTGCGCAGCGACCAGATCGGCAATGCAACGAGCATTTACAACCTTATGCGCAACATTGGCGGCGCCATCGGAATTTCGGTTACCACAACCTTGCTGGTAAGAATAAGTCAGAAGCGTCAGAACACGCTTATCGACCACGTGACGCCGACCAATGCGACCTTCCGGGCCCATCTGCATTCGCTGCAGAAGGTATTTCAGGCCCACGCCTCGGTAACTACCGCTCATCAGCAGGCCCTCACCGTGATCTACAATGGCGTGGCACAGCAAGCGTCGGTATTGTCGTATGTAGATGTTTTTAGATTTTTGGGCATTTTGTGTCTGGTTTGCCTGCCGATGGTCTTTTTAATTCGGCCGGTTAAGCGCGGCAAGGTGATGGTACATTAAAACCCGGCTTGCTGGAAAACGCCTACGACGCGCCGGCGAGCCACTTTTGCACTTGTTTCAAGTCCACCTGTGTCAGGTCCGGCACCGCCCAGGTTGCCCATCGGCAAACCGCCTCCAGCGGACTCGTGGTTGCAACGCCCAAAACCCGAAATCCCGCATCCGCAGCAGCCGCCGCCCCGCCGGCCGTATCCTCAATCACCAAGGCGTGGTTTGGCGCCAGGTCCGGCGATTGGGTTTTGAGAATCTCAAAGGCCTTTTGATACCCTTCGGGGTGGGGCTTTCCAAATGTGACATCATCGGACGATACGACGGCGCGAAAATGGGCCTTGATACCCATCGCCGAAATGAGTTTAATGATTTCCGCCCTTCTCGCACTGCTACATATCCCGCAGATCGTGCCCTTGGACGCAAGAAACTCCAGCAGGGGCCGCACGCCGGGTAAGGGCTCTACGATGGAATCCAGCTGCATGTCTAAGAATCTGTCCTTGGTTTGGCATAG
>JAJZGD010000144.1 GCA_021804985.1 Planctomycetota bacterium | reverse complement strand
AAAGGGTTGCCGCCATGGCGCGGAGAATGCAATCGGGTGAAGTGGCAGGGCGGACCGCGCAACGCCACCGGCCTGCTGAAAACGCGCCCAAGCACACACCAAAAAAAGGACACACCCGATTCAATGGGTGTTTATCATACCGCGCCCCCCCCATGTCAAGCGCAAAATTTAACTCGTCATTTTTGCGGGCGAGGCTCGGTAAAGCAGGCTGGCCGGCTTAGTGGCGCCACGCTGAACCACACGGCGGCCGCGCGTTTTCCGCCGGGGCCACCGGCTAAATGACGCGAACGCGCGGGGTGGCGCGGCGTCGTCGCCGCGTCGTCTCTGCGCCTTCCCTGCTCTGCGTGAGATATTAAATAATTACATTATGCCGCTGGCATGATTCCTTATGAAGTGCTTCTGATTTATTAAATCCCGGTTTGGCGGGCGGTGTGCGTGCGTTACTCTCCGAGGGCGGCGGCGGCGGCGAGATAGCTGCGATAATTGTTGGTCATTTCCGTGAGTGAATCGCCGGCAAATTTTTCTACCATACTGCGTGCCACTTCAAAGGCGATGACATTTTCAACCACCACGCCAGCCGCGGGCACGGCGCACACATCGCTTCGTTCATAATCTGATTTGTCCGCCTTTTTAGTATTGAGATCCACACTGAGCATCGGCTTTTTCAGCAGCGTGCTGATCGGCTTCATGGCGGCACGAACGACGATGGGCTGCCCATTGGTCATGCCGCCTTCCAAACCGCCGGCATTGTTGGTTGGCCGCGTAAAACCGAGCGAAGGCAAATGGCGCTGCGCCGCATCAAACATAATCGGATCGTGTACGAGCGAGCCGGGAAGTGCGGCGGCTTTGAAACCGAGTCCAATTTCGACGCCTTTGATTGCCTGAATGCCCATCACTTCGGCGGCGATGCGGCTATCGAGCTTGAAATCCCAATGCACGCAGCTGCCGAGGCCGATGGGGCAGCCGAAGACGCGGGTTTCCACAATGCCGCCAAGGGTATCGCCTTGAATTTTGGCCTCGCGAATGAGTTCCATCATTTTTTCACCGGCCGCGGAATCGGGGCAGTAAACTTCGCTTTCCTTTATGGCGTGGCGAATAGCTGCGGGGGATAAATCGGTGCTGACATGGGCGGCGGCGCTTCCAATTTGCGTCACAAAGCCGACGACATCAATGTGGAAATGTGCGAGGAGGCATTGGGCAATGGCGCCCACGGCGACGCGGTTGGCGGTTTCGCGGGCGCTGGCGCGTTCAAGTGTTTCGCGGCAATCGGTTGAAAGCCATTTGGTGGCGCCGGCAAGATCGGCATGTCCGGGGCGGGGCTTCACGAGGGCCGGGGTGTCGTCGAGGCGGGAATCTTTATTCTTGATTTCAACGACCAGGGGCGAGCCAATCGTGCGGCCGCGACGAAAGCCGGTAAGAAAATTGACGGTATCGGTTTCAATTTTCTGGCGTCCGCCACGGCCGTAGCCCCCCTGGCGCCGCCGAAGTTCGGTGTTGATTAAATCGATATCGAGTGGCAGGCCGGCGGGCAATCCCTCAATAATACTGATGAGGGCCGGCCCATGAGATTCGCCAGCGGTACGATAAGCGAGTGTTGCCATAATATATTCCCGGAAAATTGTATCCTATTTGAAGGTGGTCCGCTTGGATGGCGGTATGGATTTCGAGTACACTCCAAGTTCGGTAAAGGCTTCGGCTATGGTCGGGCCCGATGCACGGGTCAGCTGTGAATCTGGTCAGGTCCGGAAGGAAGCAGCCATAAGCTTGCTTGGCCCGGTGCCGTCGGTCGCCCGACCATAAGCGCAGCTTTCACCGATTCAACCATCACTTCGTCAACGCAAAAACGCTTTGTGCCAGTTCGCCGCTTGCCGGCTCGGTGATGGTGATCCCGCGATCCGGATTGGCAGCAAGATGCCGCAAAATATGGAAAACCGTTTCCGCGTTGGCCGGTTGGCCAATGGCGGCGGCAATGGCCTCGGCGTTGCCGCGAGCACCCGATTGCAGATGCGCCACCACTTTGGCCTGCAGGACGACGACCTCGGTGGCGGCTTTTTTGCCGGCTTCGACCCCGGGCTGATGATAGGCATTTATATTGATAAGTTCGGCGTACAGTCCGACGGCCCTTTCAAAAAGGGCAATGAGCACCCCGATGGCGCGCGGGGTGGCCTCATCGATGGTGAGGGTGATGCTTTCACGGCCATTTTCGTACAGGGCGCTGCGGGTGCCCTGAAAAAAGCCGGAGAGAAAATCGCTGCAATGGATGCCCGGCTCAACTTCCAGGCTTTCGGCGGATGAAGTTTGTTCACCCATAGCGGGGGCTTTAAGCACTTCGATGAAGGTGACAAAAAAGTTGTTGACGCCTTCGCGCAGCTGCTGCACATAAGCGTGCTGGTCGGTAGAACCCTTGTTGCCATAAACAGCGATACCCTGATTAACGAGCTGCCCAGCGCGGTCAAGCTGCTTACCGAGTGATTCCATGACAAGTTGCTGAAGGTATTTGCTCAGCAGGAGCAATCGATCTTTGTACGGGAGAACGACCATATCTTTGCGACCACGGCCGCCGCCAATGTAATACCACATGAGTGCCAGCATTGCGGCGGGATTTTCGCGGATGTCGGGGCGGCGGGTGATATTGTCGGTATCTTTGGCGCCTTTAAGGATGGCATCGATGTTGATGCCTTGCAGGGCGGCGGGGAGCAGGCCGACGGCCGAGAGTTCACTGGTGCGTCCACCCACCCAATCCCACATGGGAAAGCGTTCGAGCCAGCCATGCTCGGCGGCATAACGATCCAATTCACTGCCGGCGCCGGTGATGGCCACCGCATGGCGACCGAAATCGAGGCCCTTGGCGGCGTAGGCTTGCGCGGCGACGAGCATGCCGTTCCGCGTTTCTTTGGTACCGCCGGATTTGCTGATGACGACGGTGAGCGTGCGTGGCAAATCGCGGCCGATGCGGTCGAGCTGTCGATCCATGCCGTCGGGGTCGGTATTGTCAAAAAAGTGCATGGTAAGGCGGTCTTTGGGTGAGGTGAGGGCATCGGCGACGAACTGCGGGCCGAGGGCCGAGCCGCCAATGCCGATGATTAGCGCATGGGTAAATTTTTTGCCGTTGCCGGCGCGGATTTCCCCTTTGCGCACTTTTTTTACAAAGGCTTTGATGCTTTCGAGCGTTGATTCAATGGTATTTGTAAGTTCGGGCGTGGGGGCGCGCTGCGGGTTGCGAAGCCAGTAGTGCCCCACCATGCGATGCTCATCCGGATTGGCGATGGCGCCCGCTTCAAGATCGGCCATCGCCTGAAAAGCCGCTTTCATGCGGGGTTTCATGGAGGCGATGAAATCATCGGAAAAATTCATTCGGCTGACATCGAGGCTCAGGCCGATGCGTGGAAAAGACATCAGATGCGTTTTGTATCGCGTCCACAATTGCTCGGGTGAATAAGTGTTCAAGGCAAACTCCTGCAAATTCAAGCCTCTGATTTTATCGCTGCGCCCGGCGTTTGGCACCGCTGCGGTCGCGTGGTGGTTAAGCTTCAAACTGGCGAATAATGAGCGTGTCGTTCTGGCCGCCAAAGCCAAAACTGTTGGACATTACGGTTCGCACTTTTGCCGGCCGGGGCGAATTGGGCACGTAATCGAGATCACATTCGGGATCGGGCACGCTGTAATTCGCGGTGGGCGGCAGAATCTGGTCGCGTAAGGCGAGCACGCAGGTGATGGCCTCCACGGCACCGGCAGCGGCGATGAGATGCCCCATCATGCTTTTAATACTGCTGATGGGAACATGTTTTGCCTGATCGCCAAAGGCCACTTTAATGGCGTGCGTTTCGGTGGAGTCATTTTCTTTGGTACCGGTGCCGTGCGCGTTGATGTAATCGATATCAGCGGCGGTGAGGCCGGCATCTTTCAAGGCTTCATTGATGGCCATCACGGCGCCGCGGCCTTCGGGGTGCTGATCGGTGACGCGGTACGCATCAGCGGAGCTGCCATAGCCGACCACTTCAGCGAGAATCGGGGCAGCGCGATCCAGCGCATGGGTGAGATTTTCCAAAATTAATACGCCGGCACCTTCGCCGATGACAAATCCGCTGCGTGTGGCGTCAAATGGGCGGCAGGCGCCGCGCGGATTATCGTTAAAGGTGGACAAAGCGGTGAGGCGGTTAAAGCCGGTGACGCCGAAGGGATGGATCATGGAATGGGCGCCGCCGGAGATCATAATTTGGGCATCGCCGCGGCGAATAATTTCGGTGGCCTCGCCCAAAGCCTGTGTGGAAGCGGCGCAAGCGGTGAGGCAATTGAGCGATGGGCCGCAGGCATTAAATTCGAGGCTTAAATGATTGATGGGGAGCGCGGGTTCCTGCTCGATTTCTGCCATGGCGTTGAAAGATTGCATCGCGAGTCGGCCCCAGGTGGGCATATCCAGTTGTTCGGCTTGCCGGTTCCAGCTGCTCAGTGCGTTGCGGGTGAAGGTATCGAAAGCCAGCGAACCTTCGCCGCTGCCGAGATAGGTGCCGATTTGGAAGGGATCAAGCCTGGCGTGCTGCGGCGAGCGGGGTTCGGGCAGCGCCGCCTGCGTCCAGGCCTGCATGGCGGCATCAAGGACAAAAAAAGTTGCGCGCGAGATATTTTTGTGGCGTCCGCCGGCGGCCAGCGCGGCGGGAAATTGATAGTCTTTCACTTCGGCGGCGAAGGTGGTGGGAAAGGCGCGGGCATCAAAATTGCGGATCGGTGCAATGCCGCTTTGGCCCGCCAGCAGACGCTGCCATACCGTTTGCAGGTCGTGCCCGAGCGGGGTAACCCACCCCATGCCTGTGATGACCACGCGATGTCGCATGTTATTCCTCTTGATAGCGGCTAAAGATCACCGCCGCATGTTGGCCCGCCAGCGACCTTGCCGCCACGAGCACATGTTCAATCCCTGCCGACCGACTCGCGCCGCGAACCATCGGCATATCTAAAATCGGATTATCGCAATTCAGAGTTGGGCACAGCTGCCCGCGTTCGAGCATCCAGGCCGCCGCCACCAGATCCAGGGCCTGCGTGGCGGCGCCGGAATCGCCCAGATTTCCCCTTCCGGTGGTAATGGCGGGAAGTTTTTCGAAGACGGTTTGCATGGCCAGCGCATCGCTAAGGTCAAAGCGTGGCACCGACGATGCAGGCGGCAGGATTAAGCTGATGTCGCCGGGCTGCAGATGCGCATCGGCCAAGGCGCGGCGGGTTACGTGAGCGAGAGGGCGGCCGCGATCGTCAACCTCGCCAAGGGGCAGTCCTCCGGCGCAGGATGCCAGTCCGGAAATTTCGGCGTAGATATGGGCGCCGCGGGCGCGGGCATGTTCCAAGGCTTCAATGACGAGAACGCCGGCCCCCTCAGAGACGGCCGTGCCAGCGGCGGCGACGTCATAGGGACGGCAGGCACTTTGCGGCCGGTCATTGGAGGTGGTGTTAAGCATCTGCAAAAGTGTCCAGCGCATCAGGCCCATGGGGTGCAGGAGGCTTTCGCCGCCACCGACGAGTGCCAGATCCGCCTGCCCGCGCTCAATGGTGCGGCAGGCCTCAGCAAGGGCGAGGCCGGCGGAAGCCTGCTGGCAGGTAATCGTATTGGACGGCCCGCGCGTGTCATGAATAATGCTTACATGGCAGGAAAGCATATTGGGCAGATATTTCAGCAGCCACAGCGGGGCCAGCGCGTCCATGCCGCTGGGGGTTGCCGGATCGTCTGATTTTCCCCAGCGGGCTAAATTCAGCGAATTATCGTCGTTGGCCGCCCGCACCATGGCCTCCGCGAGTTCATTGAGATCGGCGCAGATCAGGCCGGCACCGATGTTGCAGCCCATGCGCGACGGATCGGGGGTGAACCATGTTTGATCCGGCACGTTGCCACCGAATGCCTCGAGTACGCCGCGGGTGGCGAGGTGGGCATCGCGGACCGCATTGTCGGCGGCCACAACTGCCAATTCGATATCGCGTGCCATGATTTTGGTGGATTTTCGATAGCTTTTGGGCACAAAATCAGTGGTTTTGAATGCCGGAACGCTTCCCCCGATTTGGCTTGGAAAGCTTGACGCATCAAAAGCCTTAATGGAATCAATGCCCGATTGGCCGGCCTTCAGGCCATCAAAAAGCGATTGTGCGGTCAAGCCCAAGGGGCTTACAGCGCCCGTACCGGTGATGACAACTCGGCGCATGAACGTTTTCTACACTCCGCGTGGCCGCTAATTCGACTCCGGATTGTATGGCGTACCGAGCGCAGTGTCATCCGGCGCGGTTGTCGGTGCGCATGCGGGCACAGGGCCGGCGCGAGGCAGGAGGGCGGCGCCGCACGCACTCGTCATCCAGGATCGCCGCGACGCTCCGCCGCGCCTACGGGACATTTCAGACCCATCGCAACCCCGGCCATTACTCGTACGGCGGGGGTGAAAATTTGCCGCAATGGGATGCGAGCATTAGGATTCAACGGATGGAAAAATCATCACCCGAAAATGAAGAGACGGGCGCGGGCGAGGCGCCGCATCCCCTGTCGCCGCTGCGCGCGAGGATCGATGAACTGGACCATCAAATTGTTGCGATATTGAATCAGCGGGCGCGGGTGGTCGTTGAGATTGGGAAGATCAAGCAAAATTCCAATTCGCCCATTTACGCCCCAGATCGCGAAAAGGTGGTTTTGGAGCGCGTGCGTCTGGCCAATCGGCAGTCCGGTGGGCCACTGCCGGATAGCTGTATTGAGGCGATATACCGCGAGCTTATGTCGGGCAGCTTTGCGCTGGAAAAGCCGCTGCGGATAGCTTTTCTCGGGCCGCGAGGCAGTTTTTCGCATCTGGCGTCGGCCAAGAAATTCGGGGCCTCGGTGCAGCACGTTCCCGTGGCGGACATCAATGGGGTTTTTAATGAAATCTCTCATGGCCACGCCGACCTCGGGCTGGTGCCGATCGAAAATTCTACCATCGGCGGCATCGTGGAAACCATGGATGCCTTTGTGGAACATCGATCCGTCAGCATTGTGGCGGAGGTACTGATTTCCATTCACCATCATCTGCTTGCGGCGTGTGAGGCATCGGATGTGAAGGTGATTTACAGCAAGCCGGAGGTGCTTAATCAGTGTCGGCATTGGCTTGCGGACACCATGCCGGAAATACCCCGCATTGCGGTGGGCTCAAGCAGCAAGGCGGCGGAAATAGCGCAAACGGAGGCGCATGCGGCAGCGATTGGTTCAGCCCTGGCTGCGGAGCTTTACAACCTCAAGGTGCTTTTTGCGAACATTGAGGATAACCCCAATAACGTGACGCGATTTTTGGTGGTGGGCCGGCACCCGGCGGGCCGCACCGGCGATGATAAAACGTCGCTGATATTTACAACGACGCATAAAAGCGGAGCGTTGGTGGATGTGCTTGATGCCTTCCGGGGCAACGGTATTAATTTAACCAATATTGCAACGCGGCCGAGCCGTGCGGGGCCGTTCGAGTATTATTTTTTCGTGGATTGCGTCGGGCATCATACGGATGAGGCGCTCGGCAAGGCCCTGTCGCAGGCCCGCGAGCATTGCCTGCAGATGTTCATTCTCGGCAGTTTTCCCCGTGCCATCGACGTGCTGTAGCGCAGCGACGGTTTGGTTTTACGCCTCCGGCCGCACGGGCGGCCCCATCAATGGAAAAGCAGCCAAAACCAAAATGCGGTACCGGCAAGCAGTGGCAGCAAAATCGGCACTGCGTAGAAAAGCACAAAGCCACCAAACGCGGGAAGGGGCACGCCACGCTGGCGACAAACCATCTGAACCAGCAGGTTTGGGCCGTTACCGATCCAGGTCATGGCACCAAACATCACAGCGCCCATTGCGATCGCGAGTAAATAAACGGATTCGCGTTTGTCCGCAGCCATGGCCGCCACGCGCTGTGATGGCATGGCGAGCACGGTCCGGCTGGTGCTGGTGCGGATAATAGCGGTTCGCATCTGCAAACCGGCGATGTAGGTGGGGGTATTGTCCAGCACGCTGGAGGCGGCGCCGACGGCCAGATAATACGCTGCGGGCGTTTGAAGTCGGGCGGCATCGCGTGGGGGGATGTGCTCAAGCATGGCGAGCACGGGAGTCATGGTGATGAAAATGCCGAGGAAAAGCGACGCCATTTCCAGCAGCGGCGAGTAGGCCTTTCTGAGATGTTTTTTGCCGCTGCCGCCGTCAGCCGCCGATCGCTGGGTGGC
>JAJZGD010000143.1 GCA_021804985.1 Planctomycetota bacterium | reverse complement strand
TCAGTACGTTTGCGGGCAATCTCACCATGCTGGGGTCGATTGCCAACCTGCTGGTGAGCGAGCAGGCGCGGGCCAATGGCGTACGGCTGGGCTACACCGAATATTTGAAGGTGGGCGTGCCGGTGGCGCTCATCAGCACCGCGATGAGCGTGGCGTATTTCTTTGCCATCGCGCGGATGTAATCACGCTTTCTGCCGTCCCAATATCAAACCGAATGCCGCTGCCAGGATGCCTCGTGCGGCGCAAACAAAAGTTGCGGGGAAACGGCGTGGGGATTGCGGTGCCGGCGCGCGCCAAAGCCGAACTCGCCGCGAATCGCCCCAGCTACGCGAGGATGCCGCGCTTGGTTCGGGCGGCTGATTTAATATTTAACCGGGATCAATGAGTGTTGCCGGATCGACATGCAAATGGCGCGCAATCAGGCGAATGGTTTCGCGCTGCGGCGCGGTTATTTCTCCCCGTTCAATCCGGGCGACGGTTTTGGATGTAAGGCCGGGAAAATCCTCTCGGCGCAGCCCGCGCGTTTTTCGCAGATGGCGGATGCGAGCGCCAATATCCTGCCGCTTGCCCCAATGTTGCCGGGCGAGTTTTCGTCGCAAGATCGGGTCCAAGCGGCGGAAAATTTCGAGCACTGCTACCGTTGTTGAGTTGGCGGTCAGCGTGGTGCCGCCGTCCTGCAATTGCGGTCGCTGGGCGGCTGACTTGAACCAGTGGACGAGCAATTCGTCGCCGAGGTGCCAGGTGGTCAGATCACCCCGGATCAATGTGAGCGTGCAGGAAGGTGGATCGAAAAGGGTGCCGATTACCACCGCGGGATCAGCGATTTCAATGGCTCTTTTTGCCGGTGGATCAAGCCGGTCGCTGGAATCGAAATAGGCCACGCGATGAAAACGCGCATGAATCGGCGGCCAAAGCGTACTTCGGATCAAAAACGGGGCGACAAGCCCCCAATGCCGGGCGCGGCTTCGGGGGGCCGGCAGGGCCATCCAGGCGTCGAGTTCGCGGGGCGCCTGAACGCACAGCACGCACAAGCCGTCGTGCATATCGGCGGGCGAGCGCACCAATTTTATGCCGCCGGCGACCAATGAACTTTTGCGCAGTCTTGGCATCGGCAAAGAGTTTACCGGCAATGGGGGCGGGGATAAATGTGGCTGGCGCGCAGGGGGGTCGCCATGCCAGGAGACAAATGGGGTTTCGACGGCCAGTACTCGGAGTGGCCCTTGGGCGTTAGCTGGATTTATGCCGCCATGAAAGTTCAATTTCCTCAAGCGTGCGGCCTTTGGTTTCAGGAAGAATAAAGACCACAAATAGGAAGCTGATCAACGAGCAGAGCGAGTAAATGGCGTAAGTGGTGGTGAGGCCGGCGTGTTTTTTGAGAATGGGGAAGGTTAGTGCCACGACAAAAATGGCCGCCCAGAGCGTTAATATGCCCACGGAGGCGGCGCGGCCGCGGATACGCGCGGGAAATATTTCTGAAATGATGATCCACGGCATCGGGCCCATGGCCATGGCAAATGCGGCAATGAACACCAGCACACTTGTCAGCAGAATCACAACCTGGGGATGGGTGAAATCGGGCGCCATGATTATTTGCGTATGGTGGTGCAGGGCGAGCGCGTGAAATTGTGCCGTCGTCAGACCGGCCTGAAAACGGGCGTGTGCGCCGATCATGACCGCCGGGTGGCGCGTGGCGGCCTTGAACACGAGTGCCACCGACGCTAGGGCGACAACCTGTATGGCAGTGCCGATCATCAACAGAAGTTTGCGGCCGGCCTTATCGACAAAACCAATGGCAATGAAGGTGAAAAGAAGATTTACCATACCGATGAGTGCGGTAGCGCCAAAGGCGTTACTGGTTTGCATGCCGGCGGCGGCGAACACGCGTGGTGCATAATAAATGATCGAATTGATACCGCTGAACTGCGAAAAAATTGCCAGAAAAAGCGCGATGATCAGCGGTAATCGATAATCGCGTTTGAAAAGTTCACTGAATTTGCCTTCCTCCTCGCTCGCGACCGTTTTTACAGCCGCGATTTCCCGATCCGCCTGGGCGGCGCCGAATAGACGGGTGAGAATGCCTCGCGCTTCAGGCTCGCGGTTATTGACGATCAGCCAGCGTGGGCTTTCCTTGATGGTAAGCAGCAGAACGAAGAAAAGGATTGCCGGCAGCACTTCCGAGCCGAGCATCAGTCGCCAGCCGATGCGCTGATTCCAACTCTCACTATGCACGACGAGATGATGCGTGGCGAAGGCTGCCATTTTGGGCGCGGCCGCCAGATGATGGATGTGCAGAGCGAGATGGTGTTGCTGCGCCACACCGTGCTGCACAATGCCGAAATTAACCCAGTAAACCAGCGCGATGCCCACGACAATTCCCAATTGGAAAAGTGAACAGAGGCGGCCACGATGCTTTTCCGGCGCTATTTCGGCGATGTAAACGGGCGCCACCATGGAGGATGCACCGATGGCGATGCCGCCGAGCACGCGGGCGAGCACGAGTTCCCATACGGTTTGCGGAATTGCCGATAGTACGCCGGAAACCGCAAACACCACGGCGCAGGCAAGCAGGATTGATTTTCGGCCAAAGCGATCAGAGAGCGGGCCCGCGAACATGGCGCCGGCAATGGCTCCGAGATCAAGGCATGCGATCGCAAAGCCGATGCCCCAGCTGTTGAGGTGGAAATAATTCTGCAGGTATTTCTGAATACCCGACGCCACGCCCGTGTCGTAACCAAAGAGCAGCCCCGCCAGCGATACAATGAGAACCGCCCATACAATTGATTTCATTGCGGTTGTGCCGTGTCCGGCCGTGCCCTGATTTTCCATCCGCGTTTCCTTCCGATCATCGCCAGTTATATATATGTTTACGCTGGCATAACCAGGGGCGCCTTCCGAAATGAAGACCGCGCAGGGGGCGCAAGCCATCGAAATCGTCCTGAATGCCGGTAAAAATTATACAGGGTTTTCAACGCCGATGCCCGGCATTTATTTCGGCGGCGGCTGTGGCCATGGCAGGCGACAGGTTTGTAAAACGATGACCGCAACGCTAAACTGCCGCCACTTAGTCGGGTGTTAATTTTAATAGGGCGACTTGATGTACGCTGTCGTATGGCCATGGCGTGCGTACGCAGAGACTTCGGTTTGCCGCTGCACCCGGCAAATGCCCGGGCCCAGATGCGTTGGCGCATCGCCATCGCCCGAAAGGGCAATCGCCCCAGGATGTATGGCGTATCTAAACCTTCTTTCAGAACCTAAGGAGCAAAGCGGTGAAAAGAAGCGATAATCGCAACAGCGGGTTCGGCAATGGATTCAGCCGCCGCAGCTTTCTGGCGGTATCCGCGATGGCAGCCATGCGTACAGCATCCGCAAAGGGACGCGCCGGTCAGGTAAGTTTGCAGCCGATCCCACCGAATCTGGAGGACCTCGCCCGCAACCGACCGGTCAGCGTATCGTCTACCGCGTACGGCCCCTATCCGGGATTTTGTGCCGTTGATGGCTCAGACCATAGTTACTGGATCAGTGCGGCGGAAGACCCGTCATCGATACAGATCGACCTGCAGGCCCCCTGCATGGTACGCAACATTCGCGTGGTTTTTCCGCTTGAGGCGGGCGACCCGGTTCCCGCAGAAATGCACTGGACGCCCAGCGATATGGTTCTCGGCGGTTATGCCGTCAGCTACGCCATCGATATTTCAGAAAATGGGCATGACTGGCAAAATGTTTTTCATACGGCCACCAGCGGCGTCGGCGGCGAACTACATCTTCCGCTTGCCCCGATTACCGCTCGATATGTTCGGTTGCTATGTGCGAAAAGATCTTATCCGAGCCTCGGCATCGCGATCGCCCGATTTGAGGTCTATGGCAAAGCCCTCGCACCGCGACCGGCGGCCACCGGATGGACGCAGCCCCCCGCCACAAGCCAGCGCGCCCCGCTTGCAGGCAAGCCCGATGGCCACGGTTCCCTGATTACCGGATGGCAGTTGGCCATGGCCGGCCCTGGCGGCGTGCCGCCAAGACTTAGCGGTAAAGCGATTTCGTCGAAGACGTATTCCAGCCGCGGCTGGCGCAGCGCGTGCGTTCCCGGTACGGTGCTTACATCGCTCGTTGCAGACAAGGTGTTTCCCGATCCACTATTCGGGCTTAATAATCTTCAGATTCCCGAAGCGCTCAATAAATATGCGTGGTGGTACCGCCAAACCTTTAAGCTGGATGCCACCCACCGGGGCAAACGAATCTGGCTGGAATTTTCCGGTATTAATTTTACGGCGGAGGTGTGGCTTAATGCGCACTTCGTGGGCAATATCAAGGGGGCATTCACACGCGCCCGCTTTGACATCACCAATGTGGTGCACTTGTCCGGAAGCAATGTGCTGGCGGTTAAAATTCATCCCGTGCCGCACCCGGGCCTTCCCAATGAACAATCGTGGGCCACGGGCGCTGGGCCTAACGGGGGGCAGCCCGCACGCGATGGCCCGAATTTTTACTGTACCGTCGGCTGGGATTGGATCCCCGGCATTCGCGATCGCGATTCCGGTTTGTGGGATCAGGTTCGTATCCGCACCAGCGGCGATGTGGTCATTGAAAACCCCCATATAACCACCGATCTGCCGCTGCCCGATGTATCACGTGCAACCCTGGGTGTATCGGCCGAGGTTTTCAACGCCACCGATGAGGTGATAACCGGTGTGCTCCGAGGCAAGTGTGGAGCTATCCATATTTCTAAATCGGTTACGCTTCGCGCCGGCCAGCGAAGATTGGTGAAATTCAGTGCGCGGAATTATCCGGCCCTGGTGATGAAAGACCCGATCTTGTGGTGGCCCAACGGTTACGGGGCTCAGCACATGTATGGCATGTCGATGACATTTGAAATTGATGGCTCGCCATCCGATGCCATTGAGGTGCCATTCGGCGTGCGCAAGTTTGAATATCGAAAATCGCCGGCGCTGATCATCCTATGCAACGGACATCGGATTATGGCGCGCGGCGGAAACTGGGGCCTTGATGAGGCCATGAAGCGGATTGACTGGAAGAATATGCACGCATGGATTCGCATGCATCATCTCGCCAACCTCACGATTATCCGCAACTGGACGGGCGAATCGAACAGCGAAGACTTTTTTGCGCTTTGCGACCGCTACGGCCTGATGGTCTGGACGGAATTCTGGATGGCCAATCCTTATGATGGACCCGCCCCGGATGATCCCGGCGTTCTGCTGGCGAATGCCGCCGATACCATCAAGCGGTATCGAAATCATCCGAGCATTGCCATCTGGTGCGGCAGAAATGAAGGGACGCCGCCCGCCATGATCAACAACGCGCTGCGAAAGATGGTCGCCGATTTTGACGGCACGCGTTACTATCAGCCGGGATCATCGTTCGCGGGCGTGCAAAGCGGCGGCCCTTACCACTTCCAGGAACCCGAGGCGTATTACGCACCACAATACGACGGCTTTAAAACCGAGATCGGATCGGTCTCCGTGCCCACCCTTGATTCGCTGCGCACCACGATGCCGGAGGCCGACCTGTGGCCTAATCATACCAACACATGGGCATACCATGATTACTGCGTGCAGGGCGCCATGAACATTACCACCTATGAAAAGGGAATGTTTGACCGATTCGGCAAAACCGAAACTATTTCAGATTTTGTCCGCCGCGCCCAGATTCTTAATTACGAAGTGTACCGCGGTATTTTTGAGGGGTATCTGCACAAGCTCTGGAAAAATGCCAGCGGCACAATTTTATGGATGAGCCACCCGGCGCAGCACAGCACCGTCTGGCAACTCTATGCACACGACCTCGAGGCGCACGCGTCGCTTTACGGCGCGAAAAAAGCGTGTGGCATGATCCACGTGCAGCTAAGCCCGGTCGATGGCACGATTGATGTCATCAACCATCACATCCATCCGCTTGAACATGTCACCATCGGGGCCGCCGTTCACCAACTTGATGGAACCCTTGTTTCATCGCAGCAGCACCCGCTTTCGGCCCCGGCCAACAGTGTCACACATACCATTAAGCTCAAGTTGCCGGCGAGCGTGACCGGTGCGTATCTGGTGCGCCTGACACTTCACCAAAAAGGGAAACTGCTGGCGGATAATTTTTATTGGAAGGGGCGGAAGCTGACCGACCTTGCAGCCATGAATCACATGGCGGCCGTGCGGCCGACCGGAAAAGTCAGCATCGTGCACAGCGGGGATCAGAGTGTGGTGACGGTGCAGCTTAAAAACGAATCCAAGGCGCCGGCGATCGAGATCAAAGTGACACCGCGGAAGCACGGTGTTAGCGGGCCGGCAAGCCGCATTCTGCCGGTATTTATCAGCGATAATTATTTTTCGCTTCTGCCCGGCGAAACCAAAACCATCACGGCCGACTACGCCACTGCGGACGCAGAGACCCGGCCGCCGATGCTGGAAATTTCTGGCTTTAATGTTCCGGTGCAGACGGTGGCATGCGATGGCGGAGCGTTTACAGGCGGGTAGCATGTGTGGGTTTGCCGTCATGAGGGCCGACGCGTGGGCGGGGCGGCCACCCAGATTGCGCTGAAGCCAGCGCCCCAGTGCCGGCGCCTAAAATCTATTACGCACATAATAATTTTCGATTTCGGGATCATACCGATAGCCGCAGAAGATTATTTCATTAGCGCCAGAGCTGGATTGCAGCACAGGCAAGAATGCCTGGGTTTGTGGCAGAGACATTCTTGTCTGCGTTTCGGGGCACAGGCAGGAATGCCTGTGTCACCTTGGGGGTTTGATTGGGTGTGTCACCTTGGGGGTTTGATTGGGCATAATGACCGCAGCGTGCAGCCGCGCCGCGCACGAGGAACCGTTTCCACACTCCGCGGGCAGCAAACAGCACGACCCACGGCGGCACCATGCCGCCGGCTGAATGACGCGAGCGCGCGGGTTGGCGGCGCCGTCGTTCTCTGCGTCTCCCCTTCTCTGCGTGAGATATTAAATAATTACATCATGCCGGAGGCATGATTTCATATTTTTGCCTTTGGCAAAAATCGCTCTCCCGCTCACCCGGAACGACCGATGTCTCACACGGAGGCGCAGAGGCGCAGAGGCGCAGAGGCTGCCTGCGGGCAGCATGCAGCGACGCCGACGACCCGCGGCCAGCAGGCTGGCCGGCTTAGTGGCGCACGCTGAACCACACGGCGGCCGCGCGTTTTCCGCCGGGGCCGCCGGCTAAATGACGCGAGCTCGCAGGGCGGCGCGCCGTCGTCGTCGTTCTCTGCGTCTCCCCTGCTCTGCGTGAGATATAAACAAATTACATCATGCCGGAGGCATGATTCCGTAAATTAACTGAAACGACGGTTGTCTCACGCAGAGGCGCAGAGGCACAGAGGCTGCCTGCGGGCAGCACGCCGGGGCGCGGCCACGCGGAACCCGTCCGAGTGTCGTGGCCTTCTATTCGCTGGCGGTTAGAATTCCATGGCGCTCGAGGTAAAGGTTATACCTCGATCAGGGCGCGGGGTGATCCGCTTTCCGGGATGGTGATATGGCGGTTGGTGTCGGACTTCTGGGGTGCGGGACGGTAGGCTCAGCCGTGGCGCGCGTTCTGATTGACCAGGCCGACCACTTGCAGGCGCGCGGCGGCGTAAGGCTTGAACTCCGCAAGGTGGTGGTGCGCGAGGCGACAAAATTACGCGGGCTTCCGCCCGACTTGATCAGCACCACGCCGGAAGATGTGATTGCCAACCCGGATATTCAGATCGTGGTCGAACTTATGGGGGGCATTGAGCCCGCGAGAACCTGGATTCTTGCCGCCCTAAACCATGGCAAGCGGGTGGTTACGGCTAATAAATATCTTCTGGCGATGAAAAGTCGGGAATTGTTCTCAGCCGCCGCGGCGAACCAGTCATGCGTTTGTTTTGAAGCGTCGTGCGGCGGGGCGATTCCGATTGTTCTGGCATTAACCCGCGGCCTGTTGGCCAACGAAATCCATTCGGTGGTGGGCATACTTAACGGCACCTGCAA
This sequence comes from Planctomycetota bacterium, assembly GCA_021804985.1. Lineage (GTDB taxonomy): Bacteria > Planctomycetota > Phycisphaerae > WQYP01 > WQYP01 > JAJZGD01. The sequence continues at coordinate 247 of JAJZGD010000143.1, read as the reverse complement.
TTACATACTTACGCAGATGACGCAATTTGGGAAGAGCTATGATGCCGCCCTGCGGGAAGCGCAGCTTGCGGGCTTTGCCGAGGCGGATCCGCACATGGACGTAAGCGGGCTGGATAGTTCTCACAAACTGTCGGTGCTGGCATCGCTGGCGTTTGGGTTGCACGTGGATGTCAGTGCGATCGACACCACGGGCATTGCTTCAATTGAAGATATGGATCTGCGTTACGGAATGGAGCTGGGGTACGTG
>JAJZGD010000142.1 GCA_021804985.1 Planctomycetota bacterium | reverse complement strand
CCCGATTGCCCGGCCATTCCCTGTGCCTGCCGCTATGCAAATCAATGCGCCCCCGCTGTGCCGCGAGCCCGAAGCGCCGCCCGCGGCCAATTTAATATCCGCCCCGTTGGCGATTCCCCGGCATTTCCCCTGCCATGGCCGCCGGGATACCAGCCTACCGCTGCACCAGCATCCATCGCAGGCGCGAGGCCGCCTTTTCAATCACCAGCCGCGAATTCTCCGGCGATTGCCCATATTCGTCGAACATCTCCAACGTGTTTTCACCGCGTTTCATCCATGCCGACGGAATATAAAGCCCCATCGCCATAAACGGATCAGGATAAAGCCCCAGATCACGCCCATTAATATACATGTGTCCACGCCTTAAGTTGCCCCATGCGGCGCGGAGCACCATGTGCCATCCAACCTGTGTATTGGGTATCCAGTTGAACGTGGCCCGATACAGCCGCGGCATTGCGGTATGCGGCAAATTGCTCGCCGCATGCCACGTCGCGCCGCCATAACTGCTCGCCAAACCCCCGCGCATGCGCCACGGCGTTACCTCCTGCTGATACGAATAGGCGTGCAGCGTTACCGTGCCCATGACGCCGCCCGCGCCAGAGATATTCTCAACGAGCACCGCGATATGATTGACCGAATGGTGCTTCCAGAACCGATTGGTTCCGGCATCAAATGGTTTGCCCCATCCGCGGTGTGATGCCACAAGATGGCCATTAATAAAAATCCACCCGTTATCATCCACATCGGTAAATGCCAGCGTCTGATCAGCCCCCGCCGCAGCCGGAACGGTGGTGCGATACCATGCAAAACCCGCACGGCCGTGAAAATAATCGGTGCCGGTTTTAATATTTCTCCAGCCCGACGTTCCCACGCGATCGGCTTCGATCATCCGCTTATCAACAGCAACGTTATTACCCATTGGCTTCACGCGCCAATGCGTGATGGCCGCCGCACGCCCGATGGGCCGCTCAACGTAAACCGGCCCCCATAAGCCTTTGGCCAAAAGGGTACGGATGGTGGAATAATAATTGTACAGTTTGGTGCGGCCGTATTCTGCCGTAAAAATCGCCAGCGTGTTATTCCCCGCTCCCAAACGCACCTCGAGGGAATTGCCATGGAGCAAAACCGATTGCCCATTGACAAACGCAAACGCCCGGTTGGAAAAATGGGAAAGCGAAATGGTGTATTGCCCCGCACGGCGCACGTGCACATCGGCGCGGTACCAGCACCAGGGGCTTACCGCGCCGTCAAAACCCATGGGCATCGGTGTTTTGGTTTTAAGCCATGAGGCGTCATGGAAGCCGGGTTGCGCGGGCAAAGTCAGGGTCTTATATTGCCAATGCGTCAGCCGGGGGGCCGCTGGCCGTCGCGTCATGAACATCAGCATTTGCAATTGGATTGCCGCGTTCTGTTCTCCCCACGCCATCGCCGGTCGCCCGCCAATATTCACCGGCGCACTGCAGAACATCTTCAGATGCCCCTTGCTGCCGGAAATCCTGCCCACATACGCGGGGCCTTCAACCACCAACGGCCCGTCCGGTGAATGCACAAACCAGGTGTGATCCGCCGCGCGCGCAGTCTCCATGATTACACGCAGCCGCTCCCCGCCGACGCTCGCCATCGACACCACCGGTTTACCGCGGCCGGGAAACATTGCGGATGGCGGCAGTTCAAACGCATGCGGCCGCCCGGCAACGTGGCGAAGTTGACCGGTGAGTAAAGCCCGCTGTGCGCCGCTGAAGACGATGTGGGCCGGCGTTCCCTGGGGGCCGTAAATCACAATGGATGTGGTTGATCCGTTTTGCAGCGTGCCAAGAATGGGACAATCAGATTGAGTAATGGAAAAATGCCGGTTGATTTTAACGTCCAGTACCATGGGCATGATTTGCCGCGGCTGCAGATTCAAATGCACACCGTCTTGCAGTGTTACCGTCGATAAATTCCACGACGGATTGTCCAGAAAAACAATGGTGCCGGCCGGCCCGGATCGAGCGAGCACGCGGCAGCCACGGGCAAAATCCGCATACTTTTTATCGGTATTGATACTGTTGGAAAGCACGCTCTGAAAACTGCGGGCAAAAAGATTGGCCTTTTTCATCTGATAATAAATCGGCCGCAGATCGCCCGCCTGCCCGATGGCCGCCGAATAGTCATAACTCGCCGCGACTTCATTATCGTTCCACATGCCAAAGTTGGTGCCGCCGACCAGCATGTAAAAATTGTAGCCGGCCCCGCCAAAGGCGATGATCTTCCAAATGCCGCGGTTCACCTGCGTTTCCTCGTGGTTCCCCATAGGCCCGTAGCCTTTGTACCACGTGCGTGAAGACCAAAATTCCGTCGTATACCACGGGCTGATACGCGTGGCATCGTTCCACGGCGTATGGCCGGCGGGATCAAAACCATGGTGCATGCCGCTGAAAAAGGTTGGAACCACAATGCCATTGGCTCGGGCGATGCGCAGCAGATTGCGAAAATAGCCGTTCGGCATCGCGGTGCCCCAGCCGGAGGCGTCTTCATTTTCCAACTGTACGAGAATCACCGCACCGCCGCGATTGATCTGATTGCGGGCCACGATCGGCAACAGCCGATTCCAGAAGGCGTGCACCTGCGTCATAAACGCCGGATCATTTTGGCGAACCTTCAGGCCTGGAATAAATTGAAGCCACAGCGGATATCCGCCGCTGTCCCACTCGGCGCAGTCATACGGCCCGCACCGAACCAGCGCATACATGCCCAGATGATGAACCAGTTTAAGAAATTTATTAAGGTTCGCCCGGCCCTTCCAATCAAAAACACCGCGCTGGCGTTCCTGAAAATTCCAGAACACATACGTTTGCACCGTATTAAAGCCGGCCCGCTTCATTTTAAGCAGCCGATTTTTCCAAAGCCGCGCCGGTACTCGGGCGTAATGCAAACTGCCGGAGCAAATAAATGTTCGCTTGCCATGAATAATAAAACCGCGGCCATCAAAACGGATGGACGACCCGGCGGATCCCAACGGGGGAAACATGTTGGTATTCGCCCACGCGGGTGCGGCGTCGCCCGCGGCCGCCAGAAATGCCAAAAAGGCCGCGAACGCGATCAGGCCAATGCTCAAAGACCGTGCAAAAGTTTTCAAGATGAATCCTCGTTTCGCCATCGATTCCATCGCCAATTTCACCATCAAGGCGCAGAATGGCGCCAAAAGCATAGGGTGTACCACGCGGTATGCAACCTGCCAAAGCAGAGGCCGCAGCATCGCCGCGCGGGGTGGGGCTGAAATGCCCCGTCTGCTTTGTTGTCGGATCTCGATGACTCGTTATTCAGAGTCGGCTCGATCCTCCGCCGCGCATTCGGGACGTTTCAGACCCATCCCAATCCCGGCCATTACTCGGACAGGCTCCTCGTGGCCGCGGGTCGTGTTGTTTGCCGACGGCGGAGTGTGGAAACGATTCCCCGTGCGCGGCGCGGCTGCACGCGGTGGTCATTATGCCCAATCAAACCCCAAGGTGCCACAGGCATTCCTGCCTGTGCGCCATCGTGCCACAAACACAGACAAGAATGTCTGTGCGACATTGGCATCATCGTGCGCGCGGATGGGACTCCAAAGCCCGGGCTGGCCCAAGGCACAACAACACGGCCTACAACACCGTCGCCATCGTGCCCGGCGGCTCAGAGAGACGGGCCGCCGCTGCTTAAAGACGCCAATACTATTTTCAGGTAAAATCCAGGGACTTTCGGGCCCCGTAACGATGGCGGCAATGCGGCGATTCGCCCGAGCGTCTACAAGGAAGTTTATGTTCGACCAAGACTCCCGTATTACCGATCTGCAAATTGAAACCGAACTATCTGAAAGCTACCTCACGTACGCCATGAGCACGATCATGGATCGCGCCTTGCCCGATGTACGCGATGGGCTTAAGCCATCGCAGCGGCGAATCCTTGTGGCCATGAATGACCTGCGACTAACCCCTCGCAGCAAACATATCAAATGCGCCAAAATCGCCGGCGATACTTCAGGTAATTATCACCCCCATGGTGAGGCGGTGATCTATCCCACCCTGGTGCGAATGGCCCAGATATGGAATATGCGGGCGCGGTTGGTCGATGGTCAGGGAAATTTCGGTTCGATCGACGGCGACCCACCGGCAGCCATGCGTTACACCGAGGCCCGCATGGCCGACGCGTCAGCCGAGATGATGCAAGACCTCCGTGAGGACACCGTTGATTTCATTCCCAATTATGACGAGCGAATGGATGAGCCGACGGTTTTGCCCTCCAAATTTCCGAATCTTCTGGTCAATGGCGCCCAGGGTATTGCGGTGGGTATGGCCACGAGTTTGCCCCCGCACAATTTGCGCGAAATTTGCGATGGGCTGATCAAGGTGATCGATGAGCCGAATTGCACGCTTAAAGAGTTGATGAAAATTGTCAAAGGGCCGGATTTTCCGACCGGCGGCGTGATCTGCGGTCGGGCGGGCATTCTGGATGGCTACGAACATGGCCGGGGCAAAATCATTTTGCGCGGCCGCGTGCATACGGAGCAACTCAAGGGCGGCCGCGAGCAGATTGTCATTACGGAAATTCCCTATCAGGTGCTGAAAAAAACGATCATTGAATCGATCGCGACGCAGGTAAAGGAAGAGCGCATCAAAGATATTTCCGATGTGCGTGATGAATCGGATCGCGAACACATGGTGCGGGTGGTCGTGGAACTTAAGCGCGACGCCGATGCCAATGTGGTGATCAATCAGCTTTATCAATACACGCCGCTGCAAAGCACTTTTTCCATCATCAATATTGCGCTGGTCAATCGCCAGCCGCGAACCATGGGCATCAAGGAAATGATGGAGCAATTTGTTCGCCATCGGCGCGAAGTGATCCGGCGTCGCACGGCGTTTCGGCTTAAAAAGGCCCGCCAGCGTGCCCACATTCTCGAAGGCCTTATCCTGGCACTTGCCGATATTCATACGCAAGAGGCATCATCGCGGCGTACTTCGGGCAAAGTGGAATTGATGGGCGTGATTGAGCTTTTGCGCAATCGAAAAATCAGCCCCGACGTTCCAACCGCCAAAGCCAATCTGATGCGAAAACAATTCACCATTGATGAGGCGCTAACCTGGCGGGCCGCTATTCCCGCAGCGTTTCTCAAACGCATCGACCAGACTGAAAAAGCCGCCGGCGGCATGACACTTTCTGCCGCGCAGGCCGATGCCATTTTGATCATGCAACTTCAGCGGCTCGTCGGGTTGGAAATTGAAAAGCTTACGGAGGAATACAATCGGCTCGTCGAAGAAATTGCCGACTATGATCTGATCCTCAGCAGCGACGACCGCGTGCTTGATATTATTCGTGAAGACACCATTGAGATGCGGGAAAAATATGGCGATGAACGCCGCACGCAGATCACCAACGATGCCACCGACATCAACATTGAAGACCTGATTGCCGATGAGCAGGCCGTCGTAACCATCAGCCATGAGGGCTACATCAAGCGGATGCCGCTCGATACGTATCGCAAGCAGGGTCGCGGCGGCCGCGGCATTGTGGGGGCCGACAGCAAAGAGGGAGACTTCATCGAGCATCTTTTCATCGGCTCCACGCACGATTATCTGATGTTCTTTACCAATCTCGGCCGGTGTTACTGGCAGAAGATTTATGATCTGCCCCAGATGAGCCGCCAGAGCAAGGGGCGATCGATCGCCAATCTGGTGGAATTTCAGGATCAGGAAAAACTCGCCGCCGTTTTGCCCGTGCGTGATTTTCAGGATGAAGGCAAGCACCTGGTTCTGACCACGGCCAGTGGCATCATCAAAAAAACACTGCTCAAGGCGTACGGCAATCCGATGAAGCGCGGCATCATTGCGATCGGGCTGGAGAAGGGGGACAGCGTAATCGGCGTGGGCGTTACCAACGGCACCGATCAGATTGTGCTGGCCACGCGGGCCGGGATGGCAGTCCGGTTTGAAGAAACGGAAGTTCGCGACATGGGCCGTCAGGCTGGCGGCGTAAAGGGCGTCGAACTGGAATCCGATGATCGCGTGGTGGCCATGGTGATTGTGCCGCACGGGCTGGATCATGGTGACAATCAGGTGACGCTGCTGACCGCCTGCGAAAATGGCTTTGGCAAGCGCACGCGAATTGAAGAGTATCGCCTGACGCACCGCGGCGGTAAGGGCGTAATTAATATTCGCACCACGGAGCGTAACGGTGTCGTGGTGGCCGTCCGGGCGATCAACGATGCCGATGAACTCATGATGATCACACGCCAGGGGCAGGTGGTGCGCATCGGTGTTACGGGCGAACTTCGGGAGATGGGCCGGGCCACGCAGGGCGTGCGGCTTATCCGCCTGGAGCAGGGGGATGTGCTCGTGGGCATGGCGCGCGTGATTCCGGATGAGGATGATGCGTCGGCCCTGCCGCTGCTCGATCCGCCGGCGCAATAACACGGAGCGCCCGCGGATGCGCGCCGCGTGCGGGCCGTTTGCCCCAGCGGCCGCAGATAGTGCGGAACACGGCCGCTTGGATGGCTGTGCGTGCTGTGCTTCGCGCCGTGCTTCGTTGAATGCCCCGCGACATGCGCCGTTCGTATCCTCGCTCAGTGCGGCATTCCGGCCGCCATCCACCAACCTCCGCCGAATTCCATACGCCCTCCGGCACCTGATTATTCGGACCTATGGCCATGATCGCAGCCCCACATCGGCGCCATCATCGCGCCATTTTCGCGCCATTTTCGCCCACCCGTTTCCCCGTGGCATGAAAGCGCTTCTTGCCATTACAATCACCACTTCGGTGCAGGCGCCTTATTTGAATTTTGAAGGGAACGCAGTGGCCAATATCCAACCCATGACACCCCTCCGCTATCCACAGGCGGAACAAACCACACTGGTAAGCCCCCCATATGATGTGCTGGAGTTAAAAGACAAGCAGGCCCTGATGGCCAAAAATCCGCACAACGTGGTCGCCATCGACCTGCCGCATGTGCCGCCGAAAGTTGCCGGTCCACTTTCAGCCTATCAGCGATCGGCCCAGCTTCTGCAAGATTGGATCTCATCGGGTGTTTTGCTGCGCGATGCGGTTCCCGCACTGTACCCGTACGAACAAACCTACACGCATGAGGGGCGGCGCTATCAGCGCAGGGGCATGTTTTGCCGTGTCGGGCTGGAAGAATTCGGGCCCAGCGGCACCATCCATCCCCATGAACAAACCTTCAGCGGCCCCAAGGAAGATCGGCTGCTGCTCATGCGGGCCACCCGGTGCAATCTTTCGCCCGTTTTTGGCCTGTATGATGATGCAGAAAATGCTGTCACATCCCGCCTGTTTGCTTCACCCGGCGATCCCATTGCCACCGCCAGCCTGCCGTCGATGGATGGAAAAAGTGTCGTGCAGTCAAAGCTTTGGCGGATCACCGACGACGCTGCCATCCGCAGCGTGCAGGCGCTGCTGGCCCCGAAGCACATTTATATTGCCGATGGGCATCACCGCTACGGCACCTCGCTGAATTACCGGCGCGAAATTTCTGCCGGCGGCGCGCTGCCCGCGGATCACCCCGCAAATTTCGGCCTCTTTGTGCTTATTGCCATGCAGGATCCGGGCCTGGTGGTTATGCCCACGCACCGCACGGTTGCAAATCTTCAGGGCTTTTCGCTGGCCGCCTTTATGCAGGCTGCGGGAAAACGCCTCGAACTTGCCGTGCCCGAAACCTTCACCGGCGATCAATTGCCCGAACTTGAAAAGCGTCTGGCGACATGGGGTCGCCACGCGATGGTTGTCTACGACCCCGCCGCCGATAAGGCGCTGGTGATCAAACCCGCTGCCGATGATCCGCTGGGCGAATTTATGGATGATCCATCCATTCGCGGCCATTCAGCGGCATGGCGGGCGTTGGATGTTGCCATTCTGCAGGAACTGATTTTTGATCGGATTATCAAACCGCACTTCGTCGGCGTTGAGCCGATGTCATGGGCCTTTCCGCACGACGCGGGGGACGTGCTGCATCTGTGTCGATCGATGGGTTATCAGGCCGGCTTTTTGCTTGGCCCCACGCCGCTGCAAGCCGTTGCCGAGCTTTGCGTTCATAATGAACTAATGCCGCAGAAAAGCACCTTCTTTTATCCCAAATTGGCTACCGGCATGGTGATTAATCCCCTGTTCTAGGAGCCTGTCCGAGTAATGGCCGGGATTGGGATGGGTCTGAAATGTGCCGAATGCGCGGCGGAGGATCGAGCCGACTCTGAATAACGAGTCATCGAGA
>JAJZGD010000010.1 GCA_021804985.1 Planctomycetota bacterium | reverse complement strand
CTCGGTGTACCCTCCCTGTCAGGTACGCCATCGTCGCCGCTGCTTGATGGGCGCCAAAAATCACGCCGTCGCAACCCGGCGATTACTCGGACAGGCTCCTGGCCGATGGGCATGTCCCATCGGAAAGTTTTTCCGGAAATATTCCGTGCATACAATTCTGGCCAGCTAAAGGCGCCCAAACGTCGTTGAATAGCGACGTGCCGCGCCCGTCGAGTTGGATGCATTACGCAGGCGCGATCAACGCTTGAGATTTGGCGCCCGCGAGAATGAGCGCTGCACCAACCCCGAGCACCCCGATGTAACCATACGCCCAAAGCCAACCATGGCCGAAGTGATGCAGAATTCCCATCATTGCATTGGCTGCGAACAGCCCCACACTGCGCGTGGCGGTCAGAGCACCCATGGCGCTTCCGGTGGTCCGGGCGCTGCGTATCAGCGAAATGATGGCTGGCTCCAGAGTTTCAATAACGCCCAATGAAAATCCCATCAGTGCCACCACCGGAAAAAACCAGAATGCGGGAAACTGGACGGTGGTCAACGCCGCCATCATCAGGCTTGCAACGCCACCCGTGAAATAGCCCCCCCACGCCAAAAACCCGATTTCCCGCGTGACGATGCGTCCGATGAACAGACCCGTCAGGGCGGAAATGCCAAAAAAAACCACATACGCGCCAATCGCGACCGCATCGCTGTGGTAGCGCTGATAGACGGTAAGTATCGGGAAACCGAAGCTGAACGTGCTAAAGCCGTATAAGCCGGTGGCCAGCAGAATGCGGCGGTACAACTTGCGATGATCCAAGGCGGCTGTGCCCGGTGCCGGCGTGGCGCCGGTCGCGGCCGCGGCCGGCGGTTGAGTGGTGGGGCGGGCGCCGGCGCGCACACGCGAAAGAGTCAGCGTGGATAAAGTGAGTGGAAGCAATGTCAATAAAAAAATGGTTGAAAATTGGCAGCCGATAAGCAGTAGTACGACGGTGGTTATGGCGGCGAGAAAGCCACCTCCAATATCCAATGCATGCAGAAAGCCGAAGGCTCGCGTGCGATTTTCACGGGTCGTTACTTCCGTGAGCATGGTTCGCCGCGGGGGCGAGCGAAAGTTGCGTGCCCACCAGCCGCCACAAAAAAGTATGGCGGCGAGCGGCGGTGTTGCCATCAAACCCGACAATGAGAGAAGTGGTATGAGCGAATTGCCGGTAAGGGCAACTTTTTTATGCCCGATGCGGTCACCGAGCCGGCCGCCCCATAGCCCAAATAGTGCACCGGGCCCGAAACTCAGCGCCATGACCACCGAGAAGAACCAGACGGGTGCGTTGAGCGTGTGAACCAGAAATAGCGGAAAAATCGCGAGGACGGCCTGATACCCGAGGTCGGCAAAACAGGCCGAGAGAGATATCAGCAAAACCGACCGCGAAAGCCAGGGGATTATTTCAGGCTCACGAGCTTGCGTCATCGACGCGATTCTAGAACCAATACGGTTTCATGCCAATGCCGTTGCGCCGCGCTGCATTCGCGGGACCTGCGTGGATACGAGCGTTGTGCACGGCAGGGGCGTGCATCGGCGCCTGCGTGGAGGCACTGCCGGCGTCGCTACTTCGTGCTGCCGGCAGGGGAGTGTCCCTTCGGCGGGGTAGCGCGCCTTCGGCGGGGCGGCGTGCGGTGTGATCTGCTTTGCACGCATGCAAGGGATCGCACCGCGCTGTTTTGTCCCATAACGGACAAAATCGCAACCATGCGCCGGGTCTCTTGCGGCACGGAACAGGAAATACCCGATTTAATGCGATAGCGGGACGACCTTCTGGGGTAAGCGGCATTGAAAAATAACCACCTCCATTTTCAAACCGATGAATTGGCTCTTGTGCTGAGCCGGTTTGATCTCGGGCGGCTCTCGGCAGTTGCGGTGTACGACCGCGGGTGCAGGCGGTCGCCTAAAGTCACCATCGTCAGCGAGAAGGGGGCGTATCTTCTCAAGCGGCGAGCGTCCGGAAAAGATGATACACAGCGGATATCCATTTCGCATGAAATTCAGGCGGCGCTGCAGCGCGAAGAATTTCCTGTCGCCAAACTTGTTGCCAATAAAGTGGACGGAAAAACATTTCTGCGGCTTGGTGGGCATGCATACGAATTATTCGATTTCGTGCGCGGCAAGCGATGCCACAGCACCAGCGGACAGATTATTCAAGCCGGCGCCACGCTCGCACGCTATCACCAGATTTTGGCATCCGCAACGCTTTCGGCAACGCCTCCAACCGGGGGGGTACACCATTCCGCCCAAATACAAAAACTGTTTCGCAAGCTTGTCGCCGCCGACTTAGGCGCCGGCAACGCACCACTCACCCAGCGCCTGCAGGGCGCGATGGCCCGGCTCGGCACGGCATATCACGGGTCGGCCACCCGCGTGAATCAGCTTGGCTATACCCAATGGCCGCCGGTCATCACGCACTGCGATTGGCATCCCGGCAATTTACTTTTTGATAGTGGCAAAGTGGTGGCGGTGCTGGATCATGATTCTCCACGCGTCCAACCGCGCGTGGCCGATGTGGCCAGTGCGATCCTGCAGTTTTCCATCAAAAAGCCCTTGGACGCGTCGGCCGCTTTTGATCCAAGTTTGGATATGAACATAGCGCGGAATTTTTTAATTGGCTACGACACGCTAAGCGTGATCAGTGTCGCCGAAATCAAGACGATCCCCTGGCTAATGATTGAGGCGATCGCGGCACGGGTTGCGGTGGGGCTCGCATCCAGGATTTTTCATGGCGCGAAAACGGCCGGTTCCCTGATCTACATGATGGACGCGCGGGTCGGCTGGATCGCCGACAATGCCCAGGAAATTGTTCATGAACTGCTCAAGCCACTTCAGCCAGCGCTTGGTCCGATGGCGGCGAACGGCAATCCACAGTGGCCGCAGGAATCTCCCCGCCAGCGTTCTCATATCATCGCAGCGTCAAAGATGTGATGGCCGCATGCGAAAATTTCATCCCGCTGGCCCGCTGCCTGCGGCTGGCAATCCGCATTTTGCCTGCACCGTAAGCCGTGATAAGCGGGCTCGGTGCCGGCCTGCGGGATTTCAAACGCTCGACAACCACGCCGGATCGGATACATTTCCGGCATACGAGAGGTGCCAACATGTTTGAAATCAAGCTCGATGAATTGTTGAAGCCGATCTCCGCGGAAAAACCGTGCGGAGATGATCTTTCTTATGACCCGGACTTTACCGAACTAGAGCGGTTGATACCCGGCAAGCCCGAGCAGGAAATGGGCAATATTAATGTGCCCGCCGAAGAGCCGGACTGGAAGGACATCTATCAACGCAGTATGCAACTGCTGGCGCGCACCAAAGATTTGCGGATCATGGTCTACCTGACCCTGGCGGAAAGTCGGCTGCGTGGCGTTGAAGGTGTACGCGATGGGCTGGTTCTGATTCATCGGCATCTGGAAACATTCTGGCCGTCCTTGATGCCGCCGCTTGATGCCGACGACAACAACGACCCGACCTTGCGCGTCAATGCCATCGCTTCGATGTCGCCCCCGGCGGATGCCTATAGTGATCCGCTGAAGTTTCCGCAGCGGCTCGGTGAGGCGCCGTTGGCTGAATCGCGTCAATTGGGCAAAATAAATCTGCGGCAGATTATGGTCAGCACCGGCGAGCTTCCGGCGGCTGCGGGAGAGAAAAAACTTGATGCGGCCGGTATTGATGCGGCCTTCAGCGATAGCCCGCCGGATCGCCTGCAATTATTTCATCAGGCCGCGACGGAAGCACTCAAGGCATGGGATGGCATTGATAAAATTCTCACCACTCACGTGGGCGCAGGCAAAGGGGCGGATTTGCGCGGGACGCGGCGTATTTTGCAGGGGTGGGCTACCCAGTTGCAAAAGCACATGGTGGGCGCGGGAAGTGTGCCGGCCGCTGTCGGTGCCGAAGGGGCCGCTCCGGGCAGTGCAGCTGCGGCGCCGGTGGTGAAGCAGGGCATCAATAGCCGCGATGATTGCATGCGGGCGATTGACGACATATGTAGATATTTAGAATCTGCGGAGCCATCCAGCCCGGTGCCGATGATCCTTAAACGGGCGCGCAAACTCATCAGCAAAAATTTTCTCGACGTTATTGCCGACCTGTCGCCCGATGCGCTCAAGGCCATTAAAGCCATCGGCGGCGTCACGGATGACAAAAAGTAATACAGACTCGTGGCGGGGCCGATGGGCCCTCCCGCAGGCAGTGGTAATTGGCCGACGAAGCAGGCGCGGCGGCCGACTGCATATTTTGCCGGATATTCAAGCGGGACATCAAGCCCATGCAGGCCAGATGGTTAACCAGATCGGTAACCGATTCTTCGGCATGATGGTTATTAATAGGCTTTCGTGCGACCCCCGGCGGATGCCGCAGCCTGCGGATTGTCGTAGGCCCATCGGTGGCTGAACGGCTTCGGGCCCCCCTCAAAGCGCCCTTGGAGCAAGTATGGCACGTGCCCCTTGTACTTCAAAAACAGTGCCATGGGCACCCGGAACCATCTGGGCATGTCGGGATTGGTAAAATCGCCATACACGGCGGCTGCGTAATCTGGATATTTATAGCCGAGGTCTTGAATCACCCGCGCCGCCTCGTAAAGATCATCCACGGAAGGGCGGTAATGACCGCTCTGATTGCTAAGGTCGATGAGTTCGCCGTCCAAAATCAGCGCCGTGCCGGCACAAAGCACTTCTTTTCCTCCCGCTAAGCTGGAATGCTGGTAGGCGCCCACATGCACATTGTGTTTGAAATCGGGCTTGCAGTAATTTTCACAATCAGTTGTCATGACCCAGATGGTGTATCCATCGGGAGCACCTTGGATAAAGGCACTTCGGGTATCAATTAGCCTGCCATGAACATTTCGAAACTCATTGTCGATGCAGAACATCTTGTATTCCAGAGCCTCCCCCTCATCGATGTAGATAAGTTTTCTCATATCCGCGTCGATCGCTTGAATCTGGTTCCACTCCGCCTTGCTGTAAAGGGCTTTGATGGCGTAAAGATCCGGCGCATTAACTTCAGTAGAATTTTTGCCTTGCAGTTGCAGCGGGGTTTTTGTGCTCTGCGCGAGGAGGTGTGCCTTCTCGTAAACCTCCTCGCCATGAATGCGCTTATCCGCTTTTAATATGGTCTCCCATGTGTACTCCAGCCGCATCGCGACACCCGTGGCGGGGGGCTTGGATACTTTTTCAAAGAGTTCTTTCGCCCGCATTCTTTCGCCGTATTCTCGTGCGAGGCACTGGTAGGCGAGCGTCTCGACACAGATCGCCTTGTCGGTGAGCAGCTTGCCACCGGTCTTCATCCCCAGATACTTCATGCAGTCCACAGCGAGCAGATTGAATTCCTGCCAGCGCAGCCCCGGTTGCGTTTTTGGCGGTAACCGTTGCAGGCGGTCACGAATCGCCTGCAGCAGCGTTTTAGTGGTTTTTTTCCGGAACGGCCGGAATTTGTCGAGGCCGGTCCGTCGGGAAAACTCACCCGGGGTCATAATGGCAGGAAGATGTTTCATTGCAACCTCGCAATCGATGGATCGTCAAAATCACCGTGGTAATATACCATTCTGGCTGGCATTGTGCATCGGCAAGTGGCCGCCAGGCCGATCGGCTTGCGGACCATATTCGGAGACCAGATTCGCGAGCCATAATTGAGTTTCGTGGGGGGCTTATCGCCGCTTCTGCGATCCGAAGTTTATAACAGTGCGCCGCCCATTAACCGTAATTCGCCGCTTCCGACCGTTCGGCATGATCCGTACGACGTAAGTGCGTGGTTGCAGCGCCGCGTCTAGGCGACCAATGGGGCCGCCTCGGTGGCCATTATGGGGCCGGATCCCGGGGCCGTCTTCCATTTTATTCTGCGCCCGGCCGGCACCAAAGTTATTCGCACGCCGGCGCCATGCCCAAGGGGCCGGGCAACCAGCCACGTGCGCTGGCCGTCATATAGAAAGCCAATGGCGGCGCGATTGCCAACTGCCACTGAAGCCGCGTTTGTCGTGGCGTGGGCAGTCGGCGGGGATAACGCTTCGCCCGGGGCGGTTGCCGGCATACAGGCTGGCAGCGTATTCGCTCGCAATATGGTGCCCTCAAATTAGAGGGTACCTGAAAGGTGTCGCATAAGAGGCCGACCGAAACGAGTTTCATATATTTATCTTTTTCCGGGGATCATTAAATGATCAAGATTGTGTCAGCTGTGATGGCCATGCTTTTGTGCGTGGTTTTTTTCGCCGATGGAAGCGTTCAGGCCGCCGCCGGCGTAACGGATGTGCCTGCCATTCCCGCGATACACCGGAATCGCTATTACCCCTCGAATCGTGCACCGCTTTTGCCAAGCCCAGTCGTCAAACTGCCCCCCGGCTCTGTACTGCCGGCCGGATGGCTGCACCATATGTTGATGCTTGAGGCCCGCGGGTACGTGGGCCATCTCGATCACATATCCGATTGGTGCAACTACAAAATCAGTGCGTGGGTGCATCCGGACGGCAAGGGGCAAAATGGTTTTGAGGAAGTCCCTTACTGGCTGCGCGGTTTGGGCGACCTTGGTTTTGTCACCGGCGACAAACGAGTGATAAAAAAAGCGAAGAAATGGCTGGATGGCGTTATGAGCACGGCCCGGCCAAGCGGCTATTTTGGCCCGGCATCCAACCGGCATTCCATGCCCAACGGCCGCCCGGATTGTTGGCCCGACATGCCGGTGATTCAGGCGCTTCGTTCTTACTATGAGTATTCGCATGATCCGCGAGTCATCAAGCTGCTCACCAACTATTTTCAGTGGATGCTGCGGCAAAACCATCACATTTTTACCGATGGATGGGGTGCATCTCGCTGGAGCGAAGACGCCGAATCGGTCTACTGGCTTTACAACCGAACCGGACAGAAATTTCTGCTTAAACTTGGCAAGCGAATAGAGAAAGATTCTCACGGCGGCGGATGGAAGTGGGGCGTAACGTCTACGCACGGTGTAAATTTTGGCGAAGGCTTTCGGCTGCCGGCAGAATATTACATGCAGTCGCATAAACTCAAGGACCTGGACTATTCCATTCGCGATTATGCGCAAATGCATTCCCTCTACGGGCAGGTTCCCGGCGGCGGTTATGGCGCCGATGAAGCGGCCCGCTTCGGCTTCACCGGCCCGCGTCAGGCGATTGAAACATGCGCCATCGTTGAAAATATGGCCAGTGATGAAGAGATGGATCACATTACCGGCTCACCGTACTGGGCCGACCGCTGCGAAGATATCGCCTTTAACATGCTGCCGGCCGCATCGACGCCGAAACTTACCGCCATTCATTATCTCACCGCGCCCAATCAGGTTTCGCTGACCTACGCAAATCATCACCCTTATCTTGATGATAGCGGCAATATGTTCGCGTACAGCAACAGCGGTGTGTTCCGGTGCTGCGAACATAATTTTGGCTATGGGTGGCCCTATTTCGCCGAGTCTCTCTGGGCCGCCACCTCGAATGATGGTGCCGTGGCCATGATGTATTCCGCGAGTACCGCCCGCATTAAAGCTGGCGACGGAAAAACCGTGACCTTCACCGAAGATACGCAATATCCTTTCCACACTGCCATTCGCATAAAAATGGCGATGGCGGCGCCCGATACATTTCCGCTTTATCTGCGCATTCCATATTGGTGCCACCATGCATCGGTAACGGTAAATGGCGCCCGCCAGGCGGTAGCTGCGCCAAGCGACTCGTTCATTTGCATTGACCGGACATGGGGCAATGGCGATACCGTGGTGCTGCACCTGCCACGCACGTTACGCGTTCGCTTCTGGAAGCGGAACCATGATGCCGCGTCGATTGGTTATGGCCCGCTCGATTTTTCCCTGAACATCGGTGAAAAATGGAAAAGCTACGGCGTTTACCATGGAACAAAAAAATGGGAAGTGCTTCCCACCACCGCCTGGAATTACGGCCTGGTGTTTGATCACGCCGACCCGGCGGCATCCTTTACCGTGAAATATCGGCCCGGGCCGATTGCCCCGCAGCCGTTTACCCCGCAAACTGCTCCCATTGAAATTCTGGGTACCGGCCGCAAAATTCCCGAATGGAAACAAAACAGCTACGGCATGATTGGTTCGCTGCATCAAAGCCCGGTAATTTCCGCCGAGCCGAACGAGCCCATCAGCATGATACCCATGGGGGCCGCGCGCGTTCGCGTGTCGGTACTGCCGGTTATTGCGACCGCGGCACAGAAGGGGCACTACTGGGTGCCACCGGCGCACCTGATAGCCCGCGTGCTCACAAGCTGGCAGCAATGGCCGTTTGTTTCGCGGGTGGTCATGTTTTCCACGGAACCGTCAAGCTCCCGCGATCAATATGTACCGGCATTTACCTGGTGGGGACAGCCGGGGAAACGCGCATGGATTGAATATATGTTCTCCCATCCGGTCAAAATAAGCGGGTCCTCCGTTTACTGGTTTGATGACAAAGGCCGGAACGGCCATGTGCCCTATCCCGGTGCCGGCTGGTACCGACATCCCAAGTCCTGGCGGCTGGAATACAATGACGGTCACGGCTGGAAAGCCATCCATCCGCTCGGTTCGCATTTCGGCATTGCACTGAACCGCTACAACCGCGTGAATTTTAAACCCATTGATGTTTTGGCGCTGCGCATGCGTGTTCACTTTTGGCATGGCCACGCGGCCGGCTTGTACCGCTGGAAAGTGTATGATCACCAGTTGCAGTTGATCCCCACCATATCAAAAAAGGCTGTGGCAATGCTGTCGGCAGGGGATCACAGTGCGCCGACCTGGATGCTATCCGAGCCGATCACTACGCTTAGCAGCCGTTCACTCGCCCGCACGCTCACCAACGGCATGGGGGTGCAGAACTGGACCGATCAATCGTACGGTGGGTTTGATGCGCATGCTTACAGTCAGGGCAATTTGCCCACGCTTGTGAAGCGTGCGATTCATGGTCGCGCTGCCGTGCATTTCAGCGGGCCCGGTAAGCAGATGCTGGTGATACCGCGGCCGGTTCAAAATAATTTTACGATTGTCCTGGTATTTGATACCAAACATCCGGGCGACCATGGCGGGCTGTATTATCAGGGTGCCGGTCTGGTGCAGGGGGATGTTTCGGGCGTGGTGCCTGATTTCGGCATTTCATTTAATGCCCGTGGGCAGGTACTCGCTGGCACGGGCGATCCGGATACGACGATCACGTCGCCCGCCGGGCTGGATAATGGCCACCCCCATTTGGTGGTATTCACACGCAGCCAAAAATCCGGCCACATCGTTTTGTATATCGATGGCAGAAAAGTAGCGGCCGCCTATGCCGGCAAGGAATCTCTCACCGCGCCGGCCCAATTGGGCATCGGTGGCCACACCGGCGGGACGAACTATTACAGCGGCTATATCGGTATGGTGAAGTTCTACCGCGAGCGCCTGGCCGGAAGCAGGCTTAAAAGAATGCAAAAGTCGCTATTAAAACGCTGGGGCATTGCGGCCCGATAGGAACTTGGCGATCGCAATTCGGCAGCTGCGCGGGCGCTGCCGTCAGATTTACCGTCGCCGTCACTGCGTGGCCGTTTGGGCGGCCAGGCGTATCCACTGCCGGGCGGGCGGGTATATGCGGTGCCAATCTTGCCCTGTTCTATTGGTTGGGGAGTCTTGTAATCCAAAAAGGGGCCCAGGAGCCTGTCCGAGTAATGGCCGGGATTGGGATGGGTCTGAAATGTGCCGAATGCGCGGCGCCTGAATGCATTGGAGGATCGAGCCGACTCTGAATAACGAGTCATCGAGATCCGACAACAAAGCAGACGGGGCATTTCAGGCCCACCCCGCGGGGCGGCGTGCTTTTTGCCCCCCCCTCTGCGGCGCGGCTCCTCGATGTACCCTCTGCATCAGGTACGCCATCGTCGCCGCTGCTTGATGGGTGCCAAAAATCACGCCGTCGCAACCCGGCGATTACTCGGACAGGCTCCTAACCGTTGTTGCCGTCCTGAATTGGCTTTAGTCGTCAGCCCATTTTAGCCGACTTATTACCGCGGGGAGGGTTTGCCCCGCTTGACAAACCGTCGGCCTGATGCTTTGATTCGCATGTCGGCGATGCCGGCAGGTGCGGTTCGAGCCGTTTAGTTAAGTTTGTACCGTTCGAAACGGCGGCTCAAAGAAAAACATAATTGAGGCACAATGACATGGCAAAAGCGAGCAGTCAAAAGTTCGTGGCGAGAAATCGTGCTCCGCGTGTCCAAATTGAATATGACGTGGAACTTTACGGCGCCGAGAAAAAGATCAACCTGCCATTTGTTATGGGCGTGATGGCGGATTTATCTGGCAATCCGAAAGAGCCTCTTGCGGCTATTCAGGATCGCAGCTTCCAGGAAATTGATGTCGATAATTTTGATGATCGCATGAAGGCGATGAAGCCGCGCGTTGCGTTTCAGGTTCCCAACTCTCTCACTGGCGAGGGGAACATGAGCGTGGAGCTGACGTTTGAAAGCATGGACGACTTTTCACCCGCGGCCGTGGCAAAAAAAGTTGAACCATTGGCCAAGTTGCTCAACGCCCGCACGCAGCTTGCCAATCTGCTGACGTATATGGACGGCAAAGACAAGGCCGAGCAATTGGTGGCCAAGGTGCTTCAGGACCCTGCGCTGCTTTCGGCGTTGGGTTCGGCGCCGAAGCCGGAAGATAAGCCGGCATCCTGAAATTGTGAATTAGCACCCGGTATTGGGTATTGATTATTCATTAAGCATCCCTGGAGGTTTTCATATGACGCCCGAACAGCAAGCGTCGTTGCCCGTAAGCGAAATAAAAACCGTCGATGAGTTTTCCAGTCTGCTGAGCAAAAACATCGGTACCAAAACCGATGAGGCTTCGCAGATGGTTCGGGATGCCGTGGGCACGCTGGTTGAGCAGGCGATTCAGCGCACGGCGCTGATCTCGGATGATGCGCGGCGCACGATTGAATCGATGATTGCCGAGCTGGACAAAAAAATATCCGATCAGGTGAATTTAATTCTTCACCACGATGATTTTCGCAAGCTTGAAGGCTCGTGGCGGGGGCTGCACTATCTGGTTAATAACACGGAGACGGACGAAAATCTCAAAATCCGCGTTATGAATATCTCCAAGAAGGATGTCGGGAAAACCCTGAAGAAATTCAAGGGAACCGCGTGGGATCAAAGCCCGCTTTTCAAGAAAATCTACGAAGAGGAATATGGTACGCCCGGCGGCGCACCTTATGGGTGCCTCGTGGGCGATTACGAATTCGATCACAGCCCGCCGGATGTTGAAATTCTTGGCGGAATGGCGCAGATTGCCGCCGCCGCCCACGCCCCGTTCATCGCGGCCGGTTCGCCCTCGCTGATGAATTTTGACTCCTGGCAGCAGCTTTCGGATCCACGGGATTTGACCAAAATATTTCAGACGGCGGAATATGCGCCGTGGCGATCGCTGCGTGAATCGGAAGATTCCCGCTATCTCGGCTTAGCCATGCCGCGGTTCTTATCCCGGCTTCCCTATGGCGCTAAAACCAGCCCGGTTGAAGAATTTGCCTACGAAGAAGATATGCAAGGCGCCAAGCACGACAATTACGTCTGGGCAAATGC
This sequence comes from Planctomycetota bacterium, assembly GCA_021804985.1. Lineage (GTDB taxonomy): Bacteria > Planctomycetota > Phycisphaerae > WQYP01 > WQYP01 > JAJZGD01. The sequence goes on along the minus strand of JAJZGD010000010.1, from coordinate 21,089 downwards.
CGCGTACGCCATGGCAACGAACATCAACCGTTCCTTCAAGCTTTATGGATGGTGTGCGCGAATTCGCGGCGTCGAAAGCGGCGGCATGGTTGAAGGCCTTCCCTGCCATACCTTTCCCACCGATGATGGCGGCGTGGATATGAAGTGCCCAACGGAAATCGCCATCACCGACCGGCGCGAAGCCGAGTTGGCCAAGAACGGCCTGATGCCGTTGTTACACTGGAAAAATACCGATTATGCCGTGTTCATCGGCGCCCAATCGCTGCATAAGCCGGCGGAATACGATGATCCCGATGCCACCGCCAATGCGAATCTCGCGGCGCGGCTGCCTTACCTTTTCGCAAGTTGCCGCTTCGCGCACTTTCTCAAGTGCATGGTGCGCGACAAGATCGGCGGCTTCAAGGAAAAGGATGACATGGTCAAGTGGCTTAATAAATGGATCAACCAATACGTTGAACCCGATCCGCGGAACGCTTCGGAAGAAGCCAAAGCGCGGCGACCGCTCGCGGCGGCGGAAGTGGAAGTAGAAGAAATACCGGGTAACCCCGGGTACTACACTTCAAAGTTCTATTTGCGGCCGCACTACCAGCTCGAAGGTTTAACGGTTTCATTGCGGCTGGTCTCGAAACTTAAATCGGCCAAGGGTGCGTGATATCCCGGAAACGGGGTAGATGAAAATGTAATTTAGGCTCGCGCGTAGCGGGCTCGGAATGTTTTAATACGGGAGTTGCTCCATGGGTATGTACATGAAAATCGACGGGATTGAGGGAGAATCTAAACAGAAGGGACATGAAAACTGGATTGATATCAGCTCGGCGGATTGGCATTTTTCTAACGCTGGCGGCGGCATGCCGGATTCCAGCGGTGGCCGAACTGGTGGCGAGGGCGTCTGCGGTCTCATAAGCGTCTCCCTGGATGGCAGCTCGGTCATTCCAACGATCACTCAATATTGCCTGACCGGCACTACAACCTCTAAGATTAACATTGAATCGGTGACGGCGTCCAAGTCGGCCGTCATATACAATTCGTGGGAACTCTCGGATTGTGCATTTAATGACATCAGCTTCTCGGATATGGGTAGCGGCACCAGCAGTATGCCGGTGCGTATTACCGTCAGCTATTCAAAATTCGATTTCAAGTTAACGACGGTGACCGATGCCGGCGCCTCGGGTACTACCAAAGAACTCAAGTACAACGTGATGCAACAAGCGGCCGAATAAAGCGCCCGCTCGAGGCCCTCATTTTAGATTCTCTCGGCGCGCCGGTGCTTCCTGTACCGGCGTGCTTTATTTAATGGCAGCAAAAATCCGAAAGGTGGTTGAGTTTGATCGCTGAAGCCCTTATCCGCGAAGGCAAACCGCACGCGGCCCTTGCCGAAATCGAAAAGGCCGTCCGCAAGGCTCCAACCGATGCCAAACTCAGGATATTTCTTTTTCAGGTGCTATCACTGCTTGGCCAGTGGGATCGGGCCCTCACGCAGCTAAATGTCATTGCCGACCTCGACGCCGCCACCTTGCTTATGGTAACGGTTTACCGCGAGGTGATCAGTGCGGAGGCGTTACGCGAAAGCGTTTTCGGCGGAAAAAAGTCGCCCATGCTTCTTGGTGAGCCTGATCCATGGCTCGGTTGGCTGGTCGAATCGGTCAAAATGCTCTCGGATGGAAAAACCGATGAGGCGGTCCAACTTCACGATGCGGCCTTTAATGCGGCGCCGGTGAATACCGGCAGGATCGATGGAAAAACATTCGCCTGGATTGCCGACGGCGATGGACGGCTCGGGCCCGTGCTCGAAGTGATCGTCAAGGGGAATTATTACTGGGTGCCGTTCAAGAATATTGCAGAAATTGAAATTGAAAAGCCGACCGACCTGCGCGATCTGGTTTGGGCACCCGCCAACTTCACCTGGGCCAATAGCGGCAAAGCGGTGGGATTTATTCCGGCCCGTTATCCCGGCTCGGCAGGCAGCAGCGATGATGCCATAAAAATGTGCCGCCGCACCGATTGGCTGGATGAAAGCGGTTTATCCATCGGATTGGGCCAGCGTGTTTTAGCAACCGACGTTTCCGAACAGCCGGTGCTTGAGGTGCGAAAAATCAGTATTGATCAGCCCGGCGAGCAGAGGGGCAGCTGATGGCAGATCAATCCATTCCGCGCGATCGCTTAATGCCTTTTCTTCTTGATCGGCTCACGGACGACGACCCGGGTACCAAAGCCGAGGCGCGGACACAGCGCACCGCCACGCTTTCAAGCCTTCGGGCGGCGGTTCTGCGCGATTTGGGATGGCTGCTGAATTCCTGCCGCCATCCCGACGCCGATGGCTACAACGATTTTCCGCACGCATCCAAATCCGTGCTTAACTACGGCATACCGGCCTTGGGTGGCAGCACCGAAACCAGCGTTTCGGTCAGCTCGCTGGAACAGATCATTGCATCGGCCATTCGCACCTATGAACCGCGGATTCTGCCGGAATCGATTCAGGTCAAGGCGGTAGCGGATACCAAAGATGCGGCGGGAAACCGGGTTGATTTTGAAATTCGCGCCGATCTTTGGGCCGTTCCCATGCCCGACGTGCTTTTTGTTAAAACTCAGGTGGACTTGGAAACCGGTTTGTGCCAGGTGACGCAGCGCAGCGATGGATAAGCGAATACTTGATTATTACGAACAGGAACTTCTCTTCCTGCGGGAAATGGGCAAAGAATTCGCGCAGCAATTTCCGAAAGTTGCCGGCCGCTTAAGCCTCGATCAGATACCGTGCCCGGACCCGTATGTCGAGCGGTTGCTCGAGGGTGTGGCGTTTTTAACCGCACGCATTCAGCTCAAGCTCGATGCCCAGTTCCCGCGGTTTACGCAAAGCCTGCTGGAAACCATTTATCCCCAATATTTGGCGCCGCTTCCTTCAATGGGCATTGTGCAATTTGCGCCCGACCCCAGGGAAGCCGCTAACCTTGCGGAGGGTTTTCCCATACCGGCGGGCAGCTATCTCGATAGTACGATCGGGCGCGATGAGGTAACCGCGTGCCGATTCCGCACGGCCCACGGTTTGACGCTGCTTCCGCTGCAGATTACGGACATCCATTACACAAGCCGAGAAATGGCGGCCTGGGGCCTGCCTGAAAATAAGAAGGTGCGGGCGGCGCTGCGTGTGCGGCTCGCGAGTATTTTGCCGGCGGTGCCGCTGAATAAAATGTTGGTAGAGCAGTTGAGCTTTTACATCAGCGGCGATTCGAGCATACAGTATCCGCTGCACGAACAGCTATTTGCCAATTGCATCGGAATGGTTCTGCAACCCCCGCGTAATCCGGCCCCCTGGAGCCATGCCATTGGCCCGTCCGCCATGCGGCCGCAGGGCTTTTCAGATGCTGAGGCGCTTTTGCCGCCCGGTTCGCGCTCGTTTTCCGGTTATCGATTGCTGCGGGAATATTTTGCGTTGCCGCAGCGATTTCTTTTTTTGAATGTTTCACAAATCGCCCCCGCGTTCGCGAAGTCGGATGGGACCGAAATCGATTTATTTTTTCTGCTCAGCCAGCGCGATGCCCGTCTGGAAAATGTGCTTGATGCGCAATCCCTGCGGCTCTTTTGCACGCCGGTGATCAATCTTTTTGAGCGAACGTGCAGCCGAATTCATATCGAAGACCGATTTCATGAATACCACGTGATTCCGGATATTACGCGCCCCCTGGATTATGAAGTGTTCGATATATCGCGCGTGACTGGCTTTGGCGCGGCGCGCGAAGATCAGCAGGAATTTCAGCCGTTCTATCGTGCCACCGATTTTGACACCGGCCGCAATGCCTACTACCAGATTCGCCGCGATCCACGCGTGGCGTCCGAAAGGGAGCGCCGTTCCGGCGGCCGATCACAATATGCCGGTAGCGAAGTGTTCATTGCGTTGGTGGATGAAAAGAACGCACCATTTGACTCCCAGCTGCTGCAACTTGGTATAGAAGGCCTGTGTACCAACCGCGACCTTCCCTTATTCATGGGTCTGGGCAAAGGGGCGACGGATATGAATTTCGTCGGAAGCATGCCATCGAGCAGCATCCGGGTGGTGGATGGCGCTCTCACGGTGCCCAAAATGTCTTCAGCGCAGCGAGATACAGCCTGGCGGCTGGTAAGTCACCTGTCATTGAATTATCTCTCGCTTATGGATTCAAGCCCGGAACAGGGGGCTGAATCGCTTCGGTCCATTCTGCGGCTTTACGCGTCTGACAATGATGCCAACCATAAATCACAAATTGCCGGCATTCGATCCGTGCGTGCCGCACCACTGCATCGCCGGCTTATGGCGGGGGGCCTGACGACGTTTGTGCGCGGATTGGAAGTGTCCATTCAGATGGATGAAGCCGGATTTCAAGGGGGCAGCGCCTTTTTATTGGGAATGATTTTGGAAAAATTTATGGCATTCCACGCGCCCATAAATTCTTTTACGGAAACCGTGATCAAGACGACTCAGCGGGGACAATTAATCCGATGGCCGACACAACCGGGCCGACGCCCGCAGACAATTTGACCGAGAAGCTGATTTACCGCGGTGATCAGTTCGATCTCTACCATGCCATTCGGCTGCTCAATTGCCGAGCTACCGGATCGCCACTGGTGGGCGAAGCGCGCCTTCCCTCACAGGAAAAATATCGCTTTGCGCAGCATGTGTCGCTGGCATTTCCGCGGTCGGCCATCGAACAGGTGCAGTCGGTGGGTGGCGGGAAAATTCGCATCATTACCAATGGATTCGGTTTGCTCGGACCCAACGGCCCAATGCCCCTGCAACTGACGCAGCATGTCATGGATCGAAGCCGGCATTTCAGGGATGACACGCACCGGGAATTTCTGAATCTTTTTCACCATCGGCTTATGACTTTGTTTTATCGCGCCTGGGCCAACAGCCAGCAATATCTCAGTGTTGACGTGGCCGCTCAAAGCCGTGAGAGCGATCTGGTGAGCCGCGATCGGTTCGGCTTTTTTATTGGCAGTCTCATCGGCTTGGGTATGAGCGAGTTCTGCAATCGGGACCAGACGGATGATCACGCCAAATTGTTTTTTGCCGGCAGCCTTACCGACGCCAATCGATCGCCGCAGGGCCTTGAAAAGCTGCTGACCGAATTTTTCGGTGTGGCGGCGAAATGTCAGGAATTTGTCATGCGGTGGATCACGGTGGCGGCCAATTTTCGCTGCCGGCTTGGGGCGAGTGCTGCCACGGGCCTGCTGGGCAAAAACCTGATGCTGGGCGCAAAATTTCGCGAGTGCCAAAGCACGTTTTGCGTGCGTATGGGCCCGATGTCGCTGGCCCGCTACCGCCATCTGCTGCCGGGGCAGACGGGTTTTTCCCGCCTGCGCGATTGGATACGTCTTTACGCGGGCGTCAGCCTTGATTGGCAGATACAGTATGTGCTGCTGGCGGCTGAAGTTCCGCCCACTGTGTTGGGACGTTCAGGTGCGTTGGGGCAAACCACTTGGTTGCAGACGCGAGGCTTTAAAACCGATGCGGACGATTATACCTATACCCACAACGGCGTGTAATATGCCGCGTAGGAAAGGCGCTTTTATATAAGGTTCATCACACTATGGCTGATATTTCCCGGGCTGATTTGTTTGGTAAGCTTAATCCTGTCTGCTACAAGGCGATGGAAAGCGCTGCTGTGCTTTGCAAGATGCGCGGCAATCCGTATGTTGAATTGGCCCACTGGATCAATCAACTTTTGCAGTCGGATGATACGGATCTGAATCGGATCATTCGGGCTTTTGATCTGAATCCATCCAAACTGGCGGCGGAATTGACCGCCTTTCTCGACAAATTACCGCGGGGCGCCACATCGATCACCGACATTTCCTCACGCATTGATTCCGCCATTGAACGGGCCTGGGTCTATGCTTCGCTCATGTATCGCAGCCCACAGATTCGCTCGGGCCATGTGGTTCTGGCACTGACCAAGACCAGCGAACTTAAAAATTCGCTCCCATCCATATCCGCGGAATTCTCGAAGGTAAAGCCGGAGCGGCTCGCGGATGAATTCTTCAAGATTGTGGCGGGCTCGATGGAAGATGGGCTCGCGAGCACCGATGGCTCAACGATTGGAGGCGCTGGCGTTCCCGGCGAGGCCAGCGGTGCCATGGCCCCGGCAGCCATGGGGCGACAGGAGGCACTGGAAAAATTTGCGGTCGATCTTACGGAGCGTGCGCGAAGCGGTGAGCTCGACCCCATTGTCGGCCGCGATGAGGAAATTCGCCAACTGGTGGATATTCTCATGCGACGGCGGCAGAACAATCCCATTTTGACCGGCGAAGCGGGGGTGGGAAAAACGGCCGTGGTCGAGGGTTTTGCCCAGCGAGTGGCGGCCGGCGATGTGCCCCCCGCGCTCAAGGATGTATCGGTTCGAACACTCGATATCGGCCTGCTGCAGGCGGGTGCAAGCATGAAGGGGGAATTTGAACAGCGCCTGCGGCAGGTTATTGAGGAAGTGCAGGCGTCGCCCAAGCCAATTATTCTTTTTATTGATGAGGCGCACACACTGATTGGGGCGGGCGGGGCAGCCGGCACCGGCGATGCAGCCAATCTTCTCAAGCCTGCATTGGCCCGCGGCACGCTGCGAACCATAGCCGCCACCACGTGGGATGAATATAAAAAGCACATTGAAAAGGATCCGGCCCTTACCCGGCGCTTTCAGGTGGTAAAGGTGGAAGAGCCATCCGAACATAAAGCCATTCTGATGCTCCGCGGATTGGTTTCGCCATTGGAGAAGCATCATCGCGTACAGATATTGGATGAGGCGATCGATGCCGCCGTTCGGCTTTCACATCGATACATTCCGGCGCGGCAGCTGCCCGACAAAGCGGTGAGCCTGATTGATACATCGGCTGCACGCGTTGCGGTCAGCCAGCACGCGGTTCCCGCCATGCTGGAAGATACCCGTCGATCGGTCGAAGCCCTGGAAGCGGAGATTAAAATCATTCGGCAGGAAAGCGAAATCGGGCTTGATCATGCCACGCGCCTGACGGAATTGGAACACAAACTTTCGCTGCAGAATAAAGACCTTGCGGAAATTCAGGCCAAATGGGAAAAGGAAAAAGAGCTCGTCGCCAAAATTCTGGATTTGCGGCGCCGCTTGCGATCCGCTGCTGAACCGATCGATGAGCCCGCGAGCGGCAAACATAATGATGCGCGGCCGAAGCCCAAAACCGACGCACCCGCAAAAGCGCCAGCGCCTGTCGCGGATGCCGCGGCCGCGCCTTCGCCTTCCGCTTCAGCCGCCCTGACGGAGGCCGAGCGGACAGCACTGCTGAGCGATCTGCGCGTTCTCGGCGCGCAGCTCGCTGAACTTCAGGGTGAAGTTCCGCTTATCTTTCCGACCGTCGATCAGCAGGCCGTGGCGTCGGTGGTGGCCGACTGGACGGGCATTCCCGTCGGGCGCATGGTTAAAGATGAAATCCAGCAGGTGCTTGGTCTGGCCGACACACTTGAGCGCCGTGTGATGGGGCAAAAGCCCGCGCTGGAACAAATTGCGCGGCGCATTCAGGCGTCGCGTGCGCGGCTCGATAATCCGAATCGACCGATTGGCGTCTTTATGCTCGCGGGCCCGTCGGGCGTGGGAAAGACGGAAACCGCCATGGCGCTCGCTGAGGCTCTCTATGGCGGTGAACATAACATGATCACCATCAACATGAGCGAATTTCAGGAAGCGCATACCGTCAGCACGCTTAAAGGGTCGCCGCCGGGATATGTCGGCTACGGCGAGGGGGGCGTTCTCACTGAGGCGGTTCGTCGGCGCCCATACTCGGTGGTGCTGCTCGATGAAGTTGAAAAAGCGCATCGGGACGTGCACGAAATATTCTTTCAGGTTTTCGACAAGGGGTGGATGGAAGATGGTGAGGGGCGGATGATTGATTTTAAAAACACCATCATCATTCTTACCACCAATGCGGCGCAGGATATTGTAGTCAATATGTGCAAAGACCCATCGTTGATGCCCGATCATGAATCACTGGAAAAGGCGCTGCGCGGCCCGCTGATCAAGGTATTTCCGGATGCGCTGCTGAATCGGCTGCTGGTCATTCCGTATTACCCGATCAGCGCGCCGGTACTTCGACAGATCATCGATCTGCAGCTTTCACGCGTGAAGCGCCGCGTGCACGAGGTGCACAAGGCAAAGTTTGTCTACGATGATGCCGTACCGGCACTGATTGCCCGGCGCTGCACCGAGCTTGAACGGGGTGCACGTATGATCGATGCGCTGATTACCAATCAGATGCTGCCAGATATCGGCCGTGAAATGCTTTCACGCATGATGCGCCAGGAGCCGCTAGATACGATCGCCGTTGTGGTCGTCGATGAGCAGTTCAGTTACCGGTGTTCGTAGGTGCCGTGGGGAATCTTTCGGGCCCCGGGGGGTCGTGACTTTTGCAAGGGAGGTTTCCGCCGCATGAGCTATAAGCAAAACAACTGGCCTCTGGCGATCAATACGCCGCTGGGAGATAACGCCTTTCACGTTACCTCGGTCACCGGTTCGCAGGCCATGTCCGATATGTTCAGCTTCCAGGTGGATGTGATCCTGATGGCTGCGGGTTCAGCGGTCAGCGCTTCGGTGCTGGGCCAATCCGTAACCATTCGCATTGGCCTGCCGTCATCGGAGTCGGGCGCCGCACCGCCCCGATTGCTTAACGGCTTTGTGGTTAACTGCGGGCGCCTCAGCGATCTGAGCGGATCGCCGCGGTATCGCTTTGGCATTGTGCCGTGGATGTGGTTTCTCACGCGGGCCAGCAATTGCCAGATTTTTCAAAATAAAACCGCGCCCGATATTATTTCTGCCGTCTATTCGGCCCTCGGTTTCTCCGCTTATAAAAGCGGCCTGCAAAGCACCTATCCCAGCCTCGATTACTGCGTGCAGTATCGCGAAACCTACTTCAATTGTGTTTCGCGGTTGATGGAATTCAACGGCATTTATTATTTCTTCACCCATGCCAACGGGGCACATACCCTGCAAATGGTGGATACCAATAGTGCGTGTCCTGCCATTGCGGGCAGTGGAAATCTTGACTTTGGAATTTCAGATAAATTTAACCACAGCGTTGATTTATGGTACGTGAATCATGAAATTCAGCCGGGCAAATTCACCTATGGCGATTTCAATTTCACCACGCCCGGACAGATGCAAACCGGGCAGGTGAATAATTCGGTCGGCGCGCCGCAGGGGGCGCTGGAAATGTTTGAGTTTCCCGGCGGTTTTCCAGATTCATCCACCGGCGCGAATATCGCCACTACGCGCATGCAGGAATTTCAGAGCGATTATGAAGTGTTCAGTGGCAGCACAAACTGCTGGAATGTGGAAGCCGGACACACCTTCACTTTGCAAAATCACCCGATCGCCGCGCTGAATAAAAAATATCTGCTTACCGAGGTGGCGTTTAACGCATCGCAAAGCGTGCCGGTGGAAGACCGGCGAAGCAAATCCGAGTCGCGGGATGCCCAGGAATTTACCTACGCGGCCAACATCAAAGCCATTGACTTCAAACAGCAATACCGACCCAAGCGAAAAACGCCGAGGCCGAGCATCCCCGGGCCGCAAACTGCGTTTGTCTCCGGCCAGTCCGGCAAGGAAATTTACACCGATAGTTATGGTCGCATAAAGGTGCAGTTCCACTGGGACCGCTACGGACAGGCCGATGAAAACGCCTCATGCTGGATACGCGTGGCGCAATTGTGGGCCGGCAACGGATGGGGATCTCTCTTCATTCCGCGCGTCGGGCAGGAAGTGGTCGTTGAATTTCTTGATGGCGACCCGGACCGCCCCTTGATTACCGGGTGCGTTTACAATGCCGTCAATACCCCACCTTACACCCTGCCGGATAATGCCACGCAATCCGGTTTAAAAACCAATTCGAGTACGGGCGGCAACGGCGCTAACGAGCTCAAATTCGATGACACCGCGGGCAGTGAAAATATTTTTCTTCATGCCCAGTTCGACATGCATCACCGTGTGAAAAACAAGCATTTTCTCAGCGTGGAAAAGGAAAGCCACACCACCATTGGTGGCGCAAGCTACGCGCATCATAAAGATGCCCTGCACATTACCACCGATGGAAAACATCTCGAGTCGATCGGCGATGACCGCAACTTAACCGTCACGGGCAACGAGATGATCAAGGTCGCCGGCACCAACAGCAATCAGGTGACCGGTAACGTTTCGATGAAATTTGGTGCCAATTGCTACCAGGAGGTGGCCCAGCAGAATTACATCAAAGCGGACACGATCATCCTTGAGGCTGCGACCAACATCACTCTGAAGGTGGGCAATACCACGATCGCCCTGGATTCCAGCGGCATCACCATTGCCTGCGGCGAGTTTGAGGTTGACGGCCAGAGTTCCGCCAAGCTCACCGTCAGCAGCACGGCTCTGACGCTGAGCAGTTCTGATGGCAAACTCGCCGTCGGTACAAGCTCACTCGATTTGTCGTCGAGTTCTGCCAGCCTTTCCAGTACATCCGTATCCCTTGGTTCGTAGCGGAAATATTCAGGAGGCTTAATCCATGGCATCGCCGCAATCCGGTACCGCAATTACCCCAACAGACCCCACGGCGCCCACATCCTCCACCGATGCGGCGGTTGCGACACTCGGTAAGGTTACGACGGTTTCAGCCACCGCCCAATCCATCACTTCGGTGAGTCTTGGAAGTTCGTCCACCGATTCCGCCGTGGCCAGGGCGGCGAGTGCCGCATCCGGACAAACCAGCTATTCCACCGGCGATTCGGACGACTCCGATTCGGGCGGTGATGCCGATGGCGGCGATAGTTCATCGCAAAGTAATTCATCTGGCGATTCGGATGGCGGATCCGGCGGTAATGGCAGTGGCGACGGTGATTCGCAGTACAGTTGAGGGCGCTGTTCGCGCTCGTCGGGACGTTTTGCAGGAGTATCAACCATGCCAACACTTGTTGTCTCCGGGGCCATGATGACCTGTAGTTTTGGTGTGGCGCCCGCTGCACTTTCAGCCACCTCCGCACCGACCGTCACGGCGACCAGCCCCGCCGCCACCGTTATGGATCATGTGCCCGTGGAAAATATTCCACCCTTCGGCATGTGTACCACGCAATCCAACCCGGCGGTGGCTGCGGCAACCGCAGCGGCGTTGGGTGTGCCAACGCCCTCGGCATGCATCCCGAATACCACATCGCCATGGACGCCCGGGGCCACTGCCACAAAGATTAATAATTTCTCAGCCCTGACATCCGCGTGCACCTGCAATTGCATGTGGGGGGGCGTCATTACCATTACCAGTCCCGGCCAGACAGTGGTTTCGGCTTCGTAAGCCGCAGCCTGCACTGCCGCGGTGCGCTGATTGGCCCACTGCGGTATCCTTTTCACCGGTTGGCATTTGGCCTCAACGGCAGAAACTGGGAAGCGTTTCATGGCAGCAAGGTCGCTAAGTCATCTACCGGAATCCTACGCCCCGATACCCTTTCCGGGGTTGGAGAATTGCCCACTGAAACTTTGCCTGGTGGTATCAAAAAAGCCCGGGACCGACCGCCTGCTTCCCCTGGGTATCAACTTTTTTACGCGGCAGTTGCTTGGTTGCATGGTGGATATGGGTGGCCGGTTGCACCAGTGGCTGGTCATCGAATTTCAAAACAGCCCCACGCTTGCGCCCGCCACGCTCAGCGATCGATGGAACAATGCGACGTTGGATCATCTCTGGCTCAACGCCTGCGCCGCGCTGGATCATGTCGCGGCCGGTGCCTACATTAGGACCGAATGGGAATCAACGCATCCCGGCCCTTTGTGTTTCAACCCAGCGAGCAGCCGGATGGAATATTTTTCGCCCGCGGATAAGCCACCGTACGCCCTTTGCCGAGATGAAGGCGTTTTGGCGACCGCCGGCCTCGAATCATACGCCGGCTCCGGTTGCCGCTATCTCAGCGCTGCGGCGCCGGACGGGACGACGGAATTTCTCTCGGTGGTCGGCAGCTCGTCTGCTGCATCTGCCACTGACGCCATGGTCGCCCGGGGTCTAATCCCCATCAACCCGGGATGTTTTTTTATCCGCTGCCGCGCCGCAGCGCCGGTGGATGTGGCGTCCGTTGCATCAGTGCTCGGCGGTATGCCCTGGTCCGGCATTGCGGTGGGGCGTGAATTGGTCAACGTCGGCTCGCTGGTGGAGATTCTCGGCGAAAATGTATCCGATCAAACAACCGAAAGTCTGTTTCTCTCGCGTCACGGCAACTGGGGCAAAGTTGTTGAGGCCTTGCACCTTAAAATAAAGATGCTCTGCGACATGACACAACAGGTGCATGCGGCAATCCAACGCACCGGGCGTCCGTTCCTGAATTTATCGATGGACAGTTTTGCATTACACTTTTCGCCCCCTTCGGTGGGGCTGCCGTTTCTCTGGACGCAGCAAACCCATCTGGTGGATGCCGGGATTGCCGTGGCGCTGAAACTTTCGGAGAGCGCCCCGGAGATATTCACCTGCGGCGCCACTTTTCCGCCATCCGTGTTTAAGCCCGCCCGTGCCGGCCGCCAGGCCATCGCCGGGCATGCCAATTTTCGCATCCGCAGCGTGACCACTGATTCTGGCGGCCAAGCCATCGTCGACGGCACGCTCGATTCGATGGAATTCGATCCGCCCACCGGTTCGGAGCTTATTTCCATCCGCTTCTCTCTGGCCGATCAGTCTTGTGTTTTGTTTGGCTTTTCCTCGGGTTCCGCGGCCAAAGCCGAATTGTCGTTTCGATCGACGCAGGCCAGCTTTCCCGCGGCCATCGCAAAGGTGCTTGCTGCGGCGCAGGGCGCCATACTCAAAAGAGTTTGGGTGGACACATGGGAAAATATGGATTCCGCATACGATATGTACGCGTTGGCCGTCTGCTTCTGCCAGGTACTTCTGGCCGGCCCCGCAAACCCGCTTTCATCCATTGTGGATGATTTAAATTCTCTCGCGGGGATACTCGCCTCATCCGGGGAAAAGCGGTATTCACAGTTGGCGGCGATGCTTGCCGGCGGAGGGCAATTTTCCGATACACTCGGCGTAGCGAATCTCTTCTCGCAGCCCGCCCTGCGCGACGCAGCGGCTGAAATGATTCCGGCGGAAGTATGGTATAAGCTCGTGGAGACCCTGGTGCTTATGATCCCGGGCATTATGCCGGATGCCTTTGCACGGCCCTACGGGTCGCTGCGAGCAGGGGGGCAGGCGGCGGCTTTTCAAAAGCTTCAGGAGCGGCTGGTGAATCTGCTCACTCAGACGCGCAGTTTGATTCTTATTGACTGGCGCATGAATCGTGAAATTCATTCTGCGGTGCGGCGCTTGACCACAGGGATGTAGCTTGCGGTATATTTTAGGGCTGATGGTTGTCACTTTAAGGGGATGATTATGAAATGGACTTTGATACGCTCGTTGGGCTTGCCGTTGTTTTCCGTATGCCTGCTGCTGATGCTCGGTGGATGCTGCACCGGCGGCATGGTACATCGCAACGTGCAGTTAACGCTGGGTAAAAGCCTCAGCAATGCGCAGGGCTCCATCAGCTCGATCACCGTGGATCTCGTCGGGGTAAATGGCTCTGATTATCAGCGATGGTACAACTATTCCATGACCAAATATTTCACCGCAGGCAATGCCCTGCGCGCCGGCGCCACCAAAGCGGTCGTTCACTTTGTTCCCGGCGGCCCTGCGTCGGTAACATTCTCCAAACACAACCCGATCTGGAAACAGTGGAAGAGCGAAAGCGACACCCATCTTTTTGTTCTCGCGCTTTTACCCGGTGTTCGCCAGGACCTGCCGGGCCCGGAAGATTCCCGCCGACTCGTTCTCCCATTTGATCGCTGCCGGTGGCCCGGTTCCGCGAACCCCATAAAAATTGCGATCAAGAACAGCGGTTTGGTTTGTCAAACGCCCCCCAAGCCGAAGCACTGATGCCGTGGCCAAAACAGGGCTGATAATGGATATTCACCGTGCCGATTGCTGAGCTTGTCCAGACGGGCGCGTTGTTGCGCCGCTCGAGCACGGGCGAATACTGGCAGGCCACATTCGGCGGCGAACCGGCGCTGATTATCCGATTCTCTCCGTTCGGCCAGTGGGATTTCTCCCGCCGCCTTTATGCGACGATCAACTTTGTCCAGTCCGCCAGGCTTCAAAACTCTCTCGCCCAAACATCGCAGCGATGGCAAACGGTGTTGGCCATCGAGGCAACCTCCGCCGATGAGGCCTGGGCCGCCTATGGCATGGCGGAATATTCCTGCGATCGGCTGATACTCAGCGAGATAACGCCCGATCCCCATGCCATGGTGCGTTTGGTCACCGAGATACTCCTCGCCCTGAAAGACGCCCAAAGCACTTCGGGCCGAACGCATGGCAATCTGGCGGCGGAAAAGATTTTGCTTTCTTCCCGCGAGATCGCGCAAGCCCGCATTTGGCTTACTGAACCGGCGGTTGGGCGCGCCACACCGCAAGAGATGCTCGCCGCCGATCTGCGCGCCTTGGGCCGTCTGATTTGCGAACTCGCCGCCGGGCGTCGCTGGACTCCAACCGTGCCCCTTGATCCGTCTATGCCGGAATTTAAAAAGCTCGGCCCGCAGTGGCGGCACTGGGCGTCATTGGCACGAAATCTGCTGGAAGATAATCATTCGCCGGATGCCATCGAAAAACTGCTGCCGCGGGTTGCACAGTTAAAGCCGCGCCCAAGCCGCGCACCATATGTTTACGCGGCTGCTGCCGCGATATTGCTGGTATTGATCGGCGGATTGTTGTACGTTCGGCATCGGCAGGAAATGGAGCGTCTGGCCCGGTTTAATGGCGCGTGGGCCGCGTATGCAAAAAACTACCATGGCTGGTTTCGGCAATTTACGGCCGCGCCCAAAGCACTCTCGACCAGCCCCGCGCTGCTGCCCGTCTACCACCGCCTTCAGCATCGCCCGGTACTCAACCCGGATAATATTCTTCATGAATTCACGGCGTTGCTAAGCGACCAGAAAATTCAACATGATCTGGCGGCAAGTCCCACCGCATCGCGCCGTTTTGGTGTGGCTGTGGTTCTGTTGATGCGCACCGAGCGCATTCTGGGCAAACTTTATCCGGCGCTCGAGCGCGACCGTTTGGCGTGGCGGAAGTTCGGTTGGGAAAGTCCATCGCATGATCTGCAAAGCACTGTGCTTTCGCACATGCCGCTCGATCCATCGCTTGTGCCCTTTCTAAAACTCCATAAGCTTTCATGGGCGGTGAAACCTGAAATGCGGCACTATGCGGGTGGTTCACCCCGTCGCGTAAAGCATTTTCTCCGAGCGCTGCTCGCCGCCCAAAATGTCGAGGCGGATTGGACCGATCTGCGCCATTTACTCGCTAACCTCAATAAAAATCCCCATCGACTTGTGTCCGGCTATCGCAGCTACGCCGTTGCCTGGCTTAAACGCTGCCAATCGGTCGCGGCTTTGGGCGATTCGGTTAAGCAACTGTATGCCGCTGCTCTTGAAGCGCAGCACGCAATGGCGAAATACCACAGCCGCATTCAATGGTCGATTTTGGCGCGCCGCCCGCTGCCGCAGGCGACCACGCCGCCGCAGAAATATTTTCCTGTGTGGTTCAATTACTGCTCGATTCCGCGGGCAAAAAATGCGCTGCTGGCGAATCAAGTTGTGCTGCGCAAACAAATCCAGCGAATTGGAATCAACATTCAGCGTGCCATGAGACTGCCCAAGCCGCCCACCGTCAATTATTCGGCACTGCTTCAAACTTACCAGAAGCAAATCGCCGCCATCAGCAGCCCAACCGTGTGGATTGAAAAGAACAACGCCGGCATTCAAGCGACAGTGGGAAGTGTCAACATTCACCTTCAGACACTTAACCGCGCGATTGTGTCGTACATTAATTCGCAGATCAATCTAAAAAAATGGGTTTCGCAGCTCATAGGGTTTAATGGTGGCAAGCATCGGTATCGCGTGGATCCGAAAAATCTACGCCCGTTTGGCATTGCCGCTGTAAATAAGGTTTATCTAGCCCGCATTCAACAGTTGGTTCTTGGCCCATCGGCGCCCGCCAAAATCACCTTTGGCCCGAATATGAAATCCTATGGGACCATTCTCGCGTCGCTGCGGGCACGCCGCTGGCAGGTGCCGCAGATTGATTCACAGATACATGCATTGCATGCGGCCCTGGACCAAATGGTGCATACCGAGTTTGCCATTGCAACGGTAGCACCATCTCACCGCATTCCCCCGGCAGAGGCGGCCCGCCTGCTCGCCGCGACCGTGGTGCCCGCCCGCCTCGCCGCGATTGAAGTCGCCTGCCGCTTCCTCCGGTTTGGCCGCAATGAACAAATCCAAATGCCACAGCGAATAAAAGCGCTTTGGATGCGGCAGCAAATGGCCTATAAGCAGCTGGTATCCGATCTTGGCGCCGTCCGATACGGCCTGACGCATTGCGAGCTTCTTGGTGCCGCAGGCCCACCGCCGCGGACGCCCGCTGCGCTCTATGCGCGGCTGACGCGGAATTTATGGTGGCGCAATCCCACGGTTCGATCAACCACGCGGCGGCTTCAAAATACGGTTCAGCTGGCGGTAACCATTTCCACCGCCCCCATTAACACCATTGCAGCGCTGCTTGCGAAAAGCGCATCCATGCCACCGGCGTGGGCGCCATTCCTGACGCGCACCGCGTGGCAACGTTTGAGCAGCGCATCGCTGGCGAAAAATCCGACACTCTTGCCGCTGGAGATTGGCATCGCCAAAAAACTTCAGGGCTATCTGCGGTCGGCCGCGCCGATTCAATCCGACAAGGCACTCCTCCAACGCATGCGAGTGGAATTTCGCCATCGATGGGAACTGCGCGTGAATCAAGCCACTACGGCGCGCGGCATCCCAACCGTTATCCGCTCCGCTCCATCCTATGAAGTGGCCCTGAAAAAAATCCACACCGCTCGCGATTTAAAGCGATTCGGTAAGCTTAATGTTCGGGCACGCTACGATCTTATGTTCTTCACATTTACTCAGCAGGCTGCCGGGATAAAAAATCCCGCCGAGGCCAAAGCCACCGCGCGGCGATTCACAGCGCTTTTGGCCGCCGCCACTGCCAAGCCCCGCTACAGCGCATGGAAGGCGTATCCATCCTACCAGCATCTGTCCGCCGAACTTGTCGCGGTAATCAACGCCAACCCCGCGCAGACCGCACAACCGTCAGGCCCGGCGCTTGCTGGCTGGCTGGAGACCAAACTGCCCGGCCGCGAACGCCTGTTTGCAAGCCCGTCTGGCAAGCGCCACCTCACGTTCACGTTGCTTCGGCCGCCGGGGATGCACTCTTTCTATTTGTGTAATCAGGAACTGCGTGTGGGCATTTTTCTACATACGGTGCATTCCAGCGAAAACGTATTGCGCCGGCCCGCGAGTTCGTTCTTCAACCTTATTAAGTACAACACCGATTATTTAGGTCCGCACACGTGGGTTTACAGCCGGCAGACCGATGACATCGCGGTAGCGCCTAGCTGGTTTACCAACACCAATCAGATATATGGTGCGCCGCGGTTTCCCGCAGCGATTCAGGCCGCCGCCGGAAAACTCAAGGCATCCGCGGGCGGCAATCCGACGCGGCACGACCCTGTGCAATATCTGCCCCCGAAGGCGGCCATTTACCTCGCAGCGCTGCTTGGGTGCAAAATTCCATCGGTGGGCGAATGGCAGTTTGCCTATGCGCAAGCACGGTCGCAGAAGGGCGCATCGCCGCATTTGCCGGGGCGGGCACTTGCCGCCTATGTGGCCTATTTGCGAACGGAAGATTCAAGTGTCGATGCCCGCCTTCCAACCCCGCGCTTCTGGGACATTTTCGGAAATTCAGCTTCTCAATTGCGCCCCTATCGCAAGGATTACGGGGGCGGCAGTTTGGCGCGAATCTTCTTCCGCCCCGTACACGCATCGACGGATAAGCCGCCGTTCGCCAATTTGGTCGGCAATGTGGCGGAGTACACCTTTAACGGGGGCACCCCATACCGGCAGCAGCTGAAACATTGGGAGAAAAACCCCCATTTGCTGACGACCAACTCCGTCGGAACACTGTTGACGACCAAAATGCTCCGTCATTTCCATGTTATTGGCGCGTCGGCGCTTACCCCGCAGGGAAAAATATCTCCTGCCGAGCCGATTAAAATCAATTGGGCGACCCGACGTGCAGGCCGCGGCTTTTCTGATGTCGGCTTGCGGCTGGCGTACAACCGCCGCGTGCTGTCCCCGCAGCAACTATTGGCCCGATTAATCCGCAGAAATTATTACGCCTATGCCACGCCCTGATGCCGCCCCGCGGCCGCGCCCGCCCAACGCCGCCGGGCACGCCTCTGAGCACGCCGCCGGGCACGCCGCCCCAAGCCCGCGTCTGAACACGCCGCCCGAGCGCGAAAAGCCGTGCCAAAGCATCACAAGATCGCGCGGCCTCGGGGGCGGCGGTGCATTGGCAGATGATGCAATGCGGGCCGGATGGGCGGCAATACGGGGCAGGGCGCAGCGTTTTGAGGGGATGGTCATGGTTATAGGACCGTACGGCGGCGCAAAATAACGGAATTTTTCGCATTTAGGACGCGTCAGTGCCGATAAAAACCAATAGCATCGGGCGGAGTTTCATATCGTTTTATTACACGTGTTGCCCGCCACGGCAATTTATGGAGCGGTAAAATGCAGGAATACGAACAACTAAAAACTTTGGTCGAGCAGTGCGCCACGGATATCGCCAAGGCCGAAGGGGGCAATAAGATGGCCGGTACTCGGGTGCGCAAGTCGATGCAGGACATTCGGCAGGCGGCGCAGGCCATCCGTATTAAAATTCTCGAGCTTCGGGGTAATGAAAGCCAATCCTCTGAAACGACCTCATAAGCTCCCCGTTGTGAAGTGAATCTTTGCATGGGCTTTCCTTTCAGCGCGAGTCTTTCCAGCTTATCCGCCGCGCGGCCGGCATGGCATTGGTGGCATGGCCTTGCGAGCCTGGCGTTGGCAACTGGATGCAAACCGATCGTATCTCCGCAGATCACGCGGCGTGGTAATGCTCCCACGCCTACACGCGAAATGGCGCCCCCATGCCGGTATCAAGCGGCAGCTTTCTTTGCGATGCATCGACAAAGCGTATATAACTCTGCGGCCTGAGGGCAGGCTTCAGGAGCCTGTCCGAGTAATGGCCGGGATTGGGATGGGTCTGAAATGTGCCGAATGCGCGGCGGAGGATCGAGCCGACTCTGAATAACGAGTCATCGAGATCCGACAACAAAGCAGACGGGGCATTTCAGGCCCACCCCGCGGGGCGGCGTGCTTTTTGCCCCCCCCTCTGCGGCGCGGCTCCTCGGCGTACCGTCTGCGTCAGGTACGCCATCGTCGCCGCTGCTTGATGGGTGCCAAAAATCACGCCGTCGCAACCCGGCGATTACTCGGCCAGGCTCCTAGCGGCAGGCGGGCGCTGGCGACCTTCGGCGCCGTGAAACGTAATAGGTTTTGTTTTTAATTCGGAAGCGGGAAGTTGATGGCGCCTTCATTATTATTCGATTTAACCACGCTTGATCTAAATGCCGTCGCCTACACACTCGACCAAATCCGCGCCTTCAACCCACACCGCTTTGAAATGGAGCAGCTATCCGCCATTGTGTACGTCGATCCACCAATGCATACGCTGGTTGGGCTCAAGGACGTCACCATGGATGAATTCTGGGTGCGCGGGCACATTCCCGGCAATGCCCTTATGCCGGGCGTCATCATTCTCGAAGCCGCAGCGCAACTGTGTTCCTTTGGCCATAAGCTTCTCAATCCGCACAGCGGCTTTCTCGGTTTCGTCAAAGCGGATGAAACGCGCTTTCG
Source organism: Planctomycetota bacterium (assembly GCA_021804985.1). Lineage (GTDB taxonomy): Bacteria > Planctomycetota > Phycisphaerae > WQYP01 > WQYP01 > JAJZGD01. Next base: position 1,293 of record JAJZGD010000010.1, on the reverse strand, counting down.
TGGGTCGGTAAAACCACCGGCTAAATTGTATCTCGTTACGCGCCTCAAATCGTCGTCAAGCCGAAGGGTCATTGCGGACTGTCAAGGGATATGCAATGGCCATCTCGTTTTCGAGTCCGTCATAACCGGCATGATACTGTGAGCGCTGCCTCGCAGCCGCCGCAGAACCCCGATGCGTGCGCTGCGCTGCCCGACCTCGAAACGCTTTTTACGCATACCATCGACGCTGGGGCATTGCCCACTGCGGGCGTTAGCCCCCGGCCCGCGGTCTATCTTTTAGCGGCCGATCAAAAACCAATTCTTCTGGCGACGACGGCGAATTTAAAGCGGGCGATCCAAATGCGCCTTGGTGCGGGGGCTGACCCGCGAAAAACGGACTACGCCGCCATCACCACCCATGTGCGCTGGCGGTATGTCGGCAGTGCGCTGGCGGCAAGCTGGTGGTATTACTTAGCGGCGTTGTGTCTTTATCCCGCCAATTACCGATCGCTGCTAAGTTGGCGTGCACCCTGGTTTATCCGCATCTCCGGTGCTGGCAGCGATGGTATACCGTCGATCGAAATAACCAATCAGCTCGATAGCGCCGATGCCCATGCGTTTGGGCCATTTTCCGCACGGAGCAGTGCGCGGGCGGCAGCGGACCTGATCATCGAATTATTTGATTTGTGCCGCTACGAGGAAATACTGCGGAAAGCGCCGCACGGGCAGGCCTGTGCCTATAAGGAGATGGGAAAATGCCCCGCCCCATGCGATGGCAGTGTTCCGTTGCACCGCTACCATGATGCCGTCGCAGAAGCGGCGGCGCTGTTGCGGCACATCGGGCCTGCATGCGGTCCGCATGGCGACGCCGCGGAAATTGCATGGTACGCCGCATCGACGCAAGAGATGAAACGGGCGGCGGTGCAGATGGAATTTCGTCAGGCCGCGAAAATAAAACATAAGCTGGAGATGTTTTCGGATTTTCTCGCGACGACGCCGCCGTCATGGGGGCCGGCCGATCGGTGGAAGTATGTTTGCCTGGAGCGGGGTAAAACCCGACGCTGGGTTGAGCCGTGGATCATCGAACCAGGCGCGGTTCGTCGGCTCCACCCGGTGGACGCCAAACAGGTTATGACGGATGTTCCAGCTTTTCTCGATGGGCTTTGGACGGCGCCCGCCATCAGCCAAAGGGTTCCACTGGTGGACTCGTTTGCGCTTCTAACGTACCACCTTAACCGCTCGCGCGATCCCGGCTTATACTTATCCGAGGGCCAGCTGAGCGCCAAGGCGGCGGCTGCCTAGTCGGGTGCGCAT
>JAJZGD010000141.1 GCA_021804985.1 Planctomycetota bacterium | reverse complement strand
ACACCGGCGCCTGGAGCGCGGCGACCAACACCGTCACCCAGAGCGCGGCGACCAACACCGGCACCCGGAGCGCGGCGACCAACACCGGCTACCAGAGCGCGGCGAGCGTAGAAGGTCCCCACTCTGTGGCCTTATCCGCTGGACTTTTGGGGCGAGCAAAAGCCTCCGAAGGGAGCGCGATTGTGCTGGTTGACCGTAGCGAAGATGGGGTTATCCGGCATATTCGCTACGCCATCGCCGGACAGGAAGTAAAAGCCGATACCTGGTACACCCTCAATGATTTGGGCGAGTTTGAGGAGGTGGAAAATGTTTGACTACGCACTATCCACCCAAATCGACCGCATGGCGGGTGCTCATCAGCGTCACATTGACGACGAGGCGGAACAACAAGATCAAGCAGAGAAGCTCCGCGCCAAGGCCGCAGCCTGGCTGAATCATGCGGACAATGTATTTGAAATATCCGGGTGGTTCAGTGATGAGCAGTACATCAAGCTGGCCAAGCTGGACGCGCTTATCAACTACGAGCTCTCGCGCCCTTATTCGCCCGTGAACATGGCCGAAATCGAAGTGGGCGTCCGGGAGTACTCGGAAAAGCGGCGCGAGATTTATATCGACTGCGCGGTTCAGCACGCGGCTGAGTTCAACTTCTTTGATGAGGAGGGGGTGTATTGATGGACGTTATCGAAATCTTGCCTAACCACAAATTCACCGAGAATCGTGCCAAATTGCGCGTGTCCACGGTGAACGGCACGAACCACAAAGAGTTCGACAATACCATCACGCTGACCATAGAGAGTGGGCTATCAATGACGCACATCTACCTGACGCGCATGGATGCCGATAATTTAGCCGCCGCGCTGATTACAGGCATTGACGATCTTGCGAAAGGAGATACGAAATGACGCAACCAGAAAACGCATACGACCATCTTATCCCGGAGGTTTGCGACACCGATTCAACGGTGAAGTTGCAACTGTTGATGGGCCAATTATTGCCCGTCGAGATGCACAAGCTGCTTTTGCATGTCATCGCTCAGGCGGAAAAGATTGGAGAAAAACGTGGACGCGGACAAAGGAGCGCAAGATGAGCTGTTTACAGGAATATCTCAAGCTTAAAAAATCAGCGCAGCCCGGTTGGGGCGAAAAAGCTGCCTTCATATTTGGTGAACTCTGTGAGTCCGGGCATATTAATTATGCGTATTTGTGCGGGGCCTACGGTAGTTTTTTAGACGAGCTAATTGATGTTATCGGCATAGATACGGCAATACAACTTATTGATGCCATGGAGGCGATAAAAGCCAGGTGTCATCACATGAGGGAGGCGCAGAAATGAGTACGCAAGACGAAATCCAGAAGATCAAAAAACAAGGCGCGGCAGCACGTTATGTCGTTCTTTCAGCGGCAGCGGTCGGAATTTTAGGAACCGTGTTCATGGCCGGCGGCAAGGAAGGTTACGGGTACGGCTATCACAAAGCCATTGCCACGGTTAAAGCCGCTGTGCAGGCGAGCCAATACCCAACCGTGAAAGTGGTCTGGCCGAGTAAAGAGGCCATTGCGATCATCAAGGGAAATATCTGCACACCGATCATTCCGACGCTAAATATTCCAGAATTTGCGCATGTGGAATACGTGTCGCCATATGATCGGCCCTGCGGCCCCGGAAAGCCCGGCCAGCCGTATGCAGATAGTGCCGCACTGGCGGCAGTCAAGAAGGAGGTTCAGCGATGAAGGAGTCATCGTTAACACAATATTTGCGGTCAGAAAACAAACATGCATTTTTAAATCAACTAAATAACCCAACCAACTACGCTTGGCTATCCGGGTTTACGCAATCTTTGCTTGACGATCTAATTCATGTGGTGGGGAAAGAAATGGCACTTAATTTGTCTTGTGCCAGAGATACTCTTGACGAAATGTCATCTATCGCGTGGGAAGAAATCAGGACTAACCGGGAGGAGAAATGATAACCACGACACTAAAACGCATCCGCGACCATCATCCATGCGCGGATGGCTGGACGAAACTACTCAAGCACCTGGGTAAAACCCAGGCCGACGACGAACCGCTGCAGTTCTCAGAGATACTCCGCATCAACGGACTCGACGACGCTCTGTGGTGCTGCCGCGCAGAGCCGCAGTACGCGAAGGAATGGAGGCTGTACGCGGTCTGGTGCGCCCGGCGAGTGCAGCACTTGATGGCCGATCCTCGTAGCGTTGCAGCACTGGATGTGGCGGATCGGTACGCGAACGGGAAAGCCACCGCCGACGAGCTGGCCGCCGCACGGGACGCCGCATGGAACGCCGCACGGAACGCCGCATGGGACGCCGCACGGGACGCCGCATGGGACGCCGCATGGCACGCTGCATGGGCCACCGCATGGAACGCCGCATGGAACGCCGCATGGAACGTCGCACGGAACGCCGCACGGGCCGCCGCATGGGACGCTGCATGGGCCGCCGCATGGGACGCCGCACAGGACGCACAAACTGCTGAGTTCTTGCGCGTTGTCACGGAAACAGTGGAAGGCACCCATTAACGATTGACACACGCTTACACTCTGGTACAATGGATTACACACACAGCACGGAGCAGCAAATTATGGACCGCATAATCCGCATGGCAGAGATGCTCAAGATCACAGGGGTAACGCGCCAGACGATCTACCAATGGGAAAAGCAGGGAAAGTTCCCGAAACGAGCCACGGCATTGCCGCATGGCACACCCGGATGGCTTGAAAGCGACATTAGAGAATGGTTACGGGGAGAGAAAGCATGAGTGAATTAACAATACAAGGCAGCAAGGTCGTGGTGAGGTCGTCCATCGACACCAGGTTTTCGCCGGGAACGGACTACCTCATGGTCCAGTTCGGGCCGGTGAGCATGGGGATGTACCGGTCAGGTGAACGAAAGGCCTTTATCGCGGCATTGCAGGCGGCGGATGCGGAACTGGATGTTGCGGCACTGCGTGGCAAGAAAGATGAGGTTCCGGCATGAAAATCACGATCATGATCCAGTATTACGGCAATGTAATCCATGGGGGCGGCAGCATGACATATCGAGCTGTATCCCTGACTCTGACAGATGAGCAAGCCGCAGCGCTTGAGCTTCGTGAAGATGAAGATTACGGACCGACCGCCATCGAGAAGGGCGACGAGGTGGCCGCATGAGCACCGTTCTGCAACACCAGCAGCCGGACCGCGCAACCTACATCGGCGGATCAGATGCGGCAACCATCCTCGGCGTATCCCCGTGGCAGACGCGCTATAAGCTCTGGGCGCAGAAGACCGGGCTCATTTCAAAGCCAATTGACCCGGCAAAGGCAAAAATATTTGCCAGGGGCAAGCGCCTTGAGCCGGTAATACTCCAGATGTTCGAGGATGAAACCGGGCTACGCGTGGATCATCACAACCGCCGATTCAGCGACTCTGAGTACCCATTCCTTGCCGCCGAAATAGACGGGGAAACAGGCGATGAGAACATTGACGCCAAGACCGCGCAGCCATTCGCCCGGCATCTCTGGGGCGAACCGGGAAGCGACGTGATTCCGATCTATTACACTGCGCAATTCATGCACGGACTCATGGTCACGGGCCGTGATGTTTGCCATGTCGCCGCGATGATTGGGCTGGACGACTTCCGCATTTTCAGGATTCAGCGTGATGATGAATTGATCGCGTTGATCCGCGAAAAGGAGCTGGAGTTCTGGAAGCTGATTCAGAACCAGACGCCGCCGCCGATTGAAACCGCCGAGGATGCCCTGAGCGTATGGCCCACCTCGCGCCTGGAAACCGCAGAAGTCAGCGAAGCTGTGGCCGATATGGTGCAGGAGCTCAAGATGGTGAAGGCTCAGATTAAAGAGTTAGAGACGCGAGAGGCCGAACTAAAGGACGCCATTCTTCCCACCTTCCAGGACGCGGAAGCCATCGCCAGCGCGGGTCGCATCCTCGCCACCGGGAAAACCCAGAACGCATCAAGACTGGATCAAAAAACTTTAGCCAGTCAACAGCCTGAAATCTTTGAACAATACAAAGTCACATCATCCACCCGCGTACTGCGGATCAAATAAGGAGATCGTCATGAGTGTAGCCACCCTGAAACAAGCCGTGCAGCCTAAGAAAGACCTGGCGGCGATGAAACCCGCCGAGAAAGTCGCGCATTTGCTGGAATCCCGGAAGGACTCTATCGCCGCCATGCTGCCCCGGCACCTGAACGCTGAACGCCTGCTGAAAGTGGCTCAAATCGCAGCCACGACGACCCCCGCTCTCTTGGAGTGCGAAATACCGTCCCTCATCAAAGCCATCGGCGACTGCGCCCAGATGGGGCTTGAGCCAAATACCCCCCTGGGCCACGCCTACCTGATCCCTTTCGGCGCAAAAAACAAAGCCGGGCAGTGGATCAAGAACGTGCAGGTCACCGTTGGGTACCGGGGATTGATCGACTTGGCTCGGAGGTCGGGCCATATCGTCAGCATTGCTGCCCACGAGGTCAGAGAAAAGGACACATTTGAGCTCGAGTACGGCTTGGAGGAAAATCTGCGCCACGTGCCATATCTCAAAGGAGAACGCGGCGCCGTGATTGGATACTACGCCGTAGCGCACCTGAAAGACGGTGGCCATGCTTTCGACTTTATGCCGAACAGTGAAGTCCTGGATATCCGCAACGCCAGCCAAGGCTACAAGCAAGCCATTGCCAGCGCGGAGAAATACAAAAAGACCCCTTCCCATCCTTGGGTTGACCACGAGGTGGAGATGGGCAAGAAGACTGCTGTGCGGCGCCTATCCAAATACCTGCCGCTGTCTATCGAGCTCGGTGCAGCTATTGCGGTTGATGAGATGGCAGATCAAGGCAGGTCCGGGCACGTGGACACGACGATTGATGGGGAGCTTGTGGTAGTTGAGGAAGAGAACGAAACCATCAACCCAGAAACAGGAGAGATAACCCCAGCGCCACAGCAGCCGTCCACCATCGGCGAACCCCCCGCCCTCTCCGTGGCTACCCTCATCAAGCGCCTCAACGCGTGCAAAGACGCGGACGCAGCCGGAGCCGTAATGACCGACCCAGACGTGGATCTTCTGAACGCTGAGGATGCGAGCAAGCTCATGGCCGCGTACCGGGCCAAGTTTGGTGATGCGTGATGGCTAACCATCGCTCACCTGTAACCGAGCCGGTGCAGGCCCTCCTATCCGATGAGCCCATCACTTGCCGCCAGGTGGCGGAGCGCCTCGGTATAGCGTTCGGACACGCTCAATCAATATTGCGCAGTATCGCGCATCGAGGGGATGCCCTGGAGACCACGGCGCTCGGGGGCCACGGCAAAAAGGTGGCGGCTTTTACCAAGCCGAGGCCTCAAGTGGCGAGGATTTGGGAGCGCGGCGAGTACACCGGAGAGCCTCGACCTTTGCGGTACGAGCCCAGGTCGGAGCCCTACATTTCGCTGGGGCGAATCGGAGATTGATGCGTGTCCGCGCCAGGCCACCGTGCGTTAACGGAGCCAGCCAGAGCCACCCCGTCCTTTCCGCGGTTTTGAGATTGACCGTGTTACGAATGAGAGCCTCGAAGTGTTTCCGCACTCCAGGGCATACAAACCATTCCAGGGATGGTGATCCGGCCGCATGGCCCCAGCGTGATAGGGGCGTTTAATTCACTTTTAACGCGACCCGGCGCGTAATCCGGGCCACAATTTAAGGAGAACGAGATGAGAGAATGGACGATTGGTGATAAGTTCACGCTGGAGTTTGAAGTGGTAAAAATCCGGCGGCACAGTCACGCAGAGTGGGAAGTGGATGCAACCACCACCTGTGAAGAGGATATGAGCTTTTTTAGTCAAAGCCAAATGATGCACGCCAAGCTCATCCAGCCCGCGACCCCAGAGCCGGAAAAGCTGGACGTGACGCAGCCCATGCGCAGGAAGGGAACGGAGGCCGCAGAGGGATAGGAGTGGAACTGAAGCCCAGTTATTACCGGCAAGCAGTAAAAAATGTGGAAGCCGCAGCCGCCGGAGTCAAGTTCGACTCGGACAATATGGAGCTAGACCTAGGTGCAGAATACGCGCCTATGGATTGAATTTTTCCCACAAATCCCGGCAGCGCGCACCGCACCACCTGCGCCCCTGCTCCACAGCTTCGCCACAGTACAAGCACTCGCCCGTGGCTTGAGGTCCTTCCGGTTTTCGCACCTTCAATGCGGCCTCCCGGTATTTTTCTTCCAGCTCACATCCGCGATCTATATCGTCAGCCATAATTTATGCTATCCTTTTAATGCGGTATCGCCCGGCTTATAAAGCCGGGCGTGGATTGAAACAGATACACCCATCTCCGATCAAGAGATTGAAAATACAGTGGTCCCGTCCCCATGACGGCTACTGGTGGTCGGGCCCCGAAGTGTTGCAAGCACTTCGGGGCCATTCTTTTACTGCGCCATCAATGCAGCGCCTTCTCCAACAGCGCCATCTGATCCGCATCCGGGTAATCCTCAAGCCACTCCGAGAACACCACCATGTAGCTGACGGCGTCCACTCTATGCGGCACCTGCCGATACCAGAGCGAGTCTCTAAACCCCACCACGGCACCAACCCAGTCCTCGGCCTGCATGGCGCTAAGAGCTTCATGAAACGCCAGCAAATCGGCAAGCCCCAGATTGTAAGCCGCATCCACGAGAGCACCGAAGCGCGGCCTTGACAGCTTTGCAGACCATGGCAGTGCAGCCGTCAACCCGGTAATCAGCGCGTCCTCATCTTCAACGAGCCACTGCATTGCCTCTTGCCGGGTGACTACGGTAGTGGGTCCGATGCCGTGGCCGGTTTGACCATAACCGACAGTCCATACCTGTCCGATTGAATCCCAGTAGGCATGACTGCGGAACCCCTCTGCGTTCTCGATGGCCTCCGTAAGCTGCGATGGTGGTGTGCTCATGGCACAGCTACCGGAGCAATAGGCTGCCCATCCGCCTTAATAGCCGCCGCCGTCTTTCCTGCTGCATTCCAGGCCGCGACGGTCTGTGGAATCTCTCCCGCCAGAGTGGCAATCAAGGTATCCAGCGCGGCCTGCGAGATCGCGCCCTGGCTGTACAACTGCTGAATCTGCATACCGCCCTGCATGATGGCGATGGCCGCCTCAGTAGCGGGTAGAATCATTGCTGCCATTTTCGTGCTCCTTATTTGAGTGCCGGGGTGGACGGGCTGACTACGGACTGGATCGCATTGATGTTGTTGACAGCCTGGGCGATGGAGAGCATCGCCGCCGTGGGGTTGGCTGGCAGGCTGTTCGGGGGGCAGTACTGGTCGAATACCGTCGCCGCGTCGTTGATGGTCTGCACCTGTGAGGCCGTCAGCTTGCCGTTCGCCCGAGCTATCGAGAGTACAGCCAGCGACGTGTTGTACCCGGTGCAGGTCCCCGCGTAGGTAATCTGGCCCACGGGGGCCGCGTTGACGCTGTTGGCTGGTCCGGTCGCGGGAGTGGTCGCGCAGGCCGACAGCGCCAGCGCCATGAACAGGCTCGTTAGAAATAGCTTCAGTTTCATTTTTCAGCCCTCCGGGCTTTGAGTAGGGTTTGATGGGACCATTTTGGTGGAATCACCGGATTGGTTCGGCGTTCGGCTGGCCCCCGCGTGAAAGCCGCCGAGTGCACCAAGCGCACCGACGGCCAATGTCTGATAATCACTGGCCTGAATCTTGCCGGTGAGCACCAAATAAAAAAGGGAGCCAATGAGGCCCCCCGCTGCTGTGTACTTCAATGCCAAATTCACCACTCCATTTTCCATTCCAGCATACCTCCATCTGGGATCTGAGCTTCCTTGTGTTCCACCAGCGCCGACCAGTTCGCCGCGTCGGATATTTGTTGTTGACCATGCTCGCCGATGCCGACCGAGGGTATAAACGTGGGCACGATGGATAAGTGCAGGGCCAGGATCAGGGCAAGCGGAGCCATGCCGCGCCTTCTGGCGTCACCATCCATTGATGCACCGCCGTTTGTCCTGCGGCGTACAACCTGATTTTCTGCGCCCGCGTCATGCCGGTGTCCAGAAACCCCAGATTGCCAGCCGGAAGGCGCACAATCGGGATGCCGGAGGCTTTGGCCAATAACGTCATATCTGCCTCCGACGCGCCCAGCATCATGCCCACCTCGCGCTCGAGTCGGGGGATAAGTCCCCGGACAGGGCCTATGCGGGTATGCTCAGTCACTTTCAGACCGAGACGCTTGTGCTTGCCGGGCAGGTAATTGATGCCGAGGTTGTCCACCATGCCGCCATCCTCATAGCGCCCCAGATATGCCGGGTAGACCTGTGGGATGGACATGCTACATAGGATGGCTTCCCAGACTGGCATCTCGGGCAAGAGCCACGAATCCCACGTCCGAGCTTTGCCAGTGTTGAGGTCGGAGCAAATGGCCGTGAACGGGATCGAGCAATCCGCCA
>JAJZGD010000140.1 GCA_021804985.1 Planctomycetota bacterium | reverse complement strand
CACCCTGCCGGGAGAAAGCGAAAATGCGTGGCGGAAAGCCGCCCCCGGCACCGCCGCCGGAACCACCAGCGATAATGCAATCATTCCCCCCGAACCCCGCGCCGCCCGGCCGCCGGGCGTGCATGAGCTTACCGCAATGGCCAATGCGATCCGCGCGGAATTAATAGAAGCCAAAGGCCAAAAGCAGCCGCGGATTGTGCCACTGCCGGATGATTGGCGAACCGAAGGCAATTGGCTGGGCCACTATGGCAAATATTGGATGTGTTTATTCGCTGGGCGCCGCGCGGTCGGCGACATGGTTTGGGCGCCGGGTCCCACAGGCGCCTGGCACGCGGAGGTCATCGGGCCGCACGCCCGCAGGGGCGACGCTATCCGCTTTTGGTTGCAGGACCTCTACGACGGCAACCGGAACGCCCTGGAAATCCCACCTGTTTATTACCAGAGGTGCAGATCGAGGGATCCACGCGCGTCATTGGCTGGCGACCGGCGGGTTTCGGAAATCGACGATCACGGCGAGACGTACCCGACATGGTGGCAGGGGCCGGACGTGAACATCCTGCTCACGATCCCGCGCGGGCTTTTTATTTTGGGCTTTTACGAGTGGAATTACAACGGCCACACCACCACCATGCGGCAGCGCGACTATCCTATCACCCTCGAAACATTTCCGGCTAGCTGGCATTATTTTGCAGCACCCCCACGCCCCGGCCGTGGGATCCAGGCCGTTTGCTACAGCAAGCGGGCGAAAGTGGTGGCCCGAGCGGAGCAAAATTGGCACGGCGAGTGGATAAGGTTTCTGGCCCGTGGGCCGCTGGTTGTGGCGGTACGGTTCTGCCGCAACCACTCCATGAACACACAGGTGGCCGGCGCGGCCCTGGATCTTTTCAACGAGCACCCGGAACCCTATTTCTACGGCGATAATCGATGGCGTAGCAATCTGGCCGTGGGGCGGGCTCAACGGCGGCGCCGCGCATCAAAATTGAGCAGCGCCCCCGCCGGCAAGGGCAGCGCACGGCAAGCGTTGCGTTTGACGGAGCTTTCGGCATACGAGGCCCCGAAGCGGTACACCGAGCTTGCTGGCCGGTATTACACGCTGGCAGCGCGTTCTATGCTCGCAAAGGAGGGGCCGGAAGGAAATTCCCCAAAGGCGCCTCTGGGAACCGCGGCAGCACTCGCACGGGTGGAATACCGGCTGGGATTTTTCAGGCGGTGGCAAGCGGCGGAAAACCAATTGGGGTTGATCACGCCCGCACAGGTTGAAGCGGCGCTGCGCTGGGACCGTTGGAGGGAATCTTACCGCGGCATCGAGGCAAGGGAAATACGCGAGTGCCTCCGCCGCTTGGCCAAGGGGATCGGAACGCCACGGTGAGAAGCGGGCTTTTTTGTTTGCGTGTCGGTACACCCAGTTGTTAAATGTTTCTTTTTTTGAAAGGGAATCCAAATGACCAAGCCAACGCCATCTCGGCGGCGCGGGACGCGCGCCGCACTCGCCAAATCCTTGGTTGCCATCTTAATCATCGCCGCTGGCTTTGGCGCCGGGCTCATCGAGAGCTCGATAGCGGCTCAGACCGAGAACACCGGCCCGTGCCAGTACACGATTGTTGGGCCCGCGATCAATAACTCGCCCGCCACCGTCAATTGCAACCTCGTGGTGGGCACTGTGGTAACAACCGGCGATCCGCCCATCCCCGGCCAGCCGTGCCCGTCGGGGAATCCGTTCTACTACGTGATCGGCACGTGCTATTACCCAGTTCAACTCGTTGGCTGACTGGCCGCATGGCCACACTGTGGACCAGCGGCCCGAAGCGCGATACTCCGATCGTCTCCCAATGGGACAAACAGGCGATTGAGTCTGTTGTACCGCAGGCATCTTGCCTGCATCGGAAACATGGCGAGGGTAGGCGGGACGCCGGCGTTCCATTTAATTGTCCCGTCCTTGCAACCGGCCATCATCAATGGCCGAGGGGCGTATAGGCTGCTTGCCGAGCCACGGCGATCATTATTTTTTGCTGGAGTTTCCTGATGCGAATTGTCGGCTTTATGTTCGCCTTGTCGTGTGGCGTATTCCTTCTTAATTCTGCCATGCCAGCCTTGGCGCAGGCGCAAAGGCCCGCGAGTCTAAAGGGCCTAAGCGACCCCGCCGGCCAACGGCTTGCGCGGGCGCTCGGCATCAAGCCGTCCGCGGCGAATTTTGCCAGGGTTTACGCGGACGCGATGAAGGCGTATGAGAGCCGGTCAAAAAATCTCCCACGGCGCATCCGCGCCTTGGTTACGGACATCAACCACGGCGCAACCCCCTTAAATCTGTACCGACTACGCGTGGCACTGAGTGCCATTCCCTTCAATGGAAATTGCTTTCGCAGCCGGCTCTGGCACTACGGCGATGCGGCGCAGGAGAACCACCTGGGGAACCACATGCTCCGACTTGCCGTGGCCATGCGCCCATCGCACCCGCACCTTGCGGCGAGCTACGCCAAGGCGGCAATCGTCTGCCTGCATATGTCGTACTATGACGATAACGACTTTGCGGTAGTCGTGGCAATAAAAAACCCAAAAATTGATTTTCCGCAGCTGGCCGATTTGAATGCCCCAGAGCGTAAGGCCATCCATGCCTATGTGCTGAACCCGTCGCTGGGGGCTCCGAGTGCGGGGCGCCTTGAGCTCAAGATAGCCCTGGAGCAGTATCGATTGTCGACCGGAGGCAAGCTCGGCGCCGACGCAACCGACTCCCTTGTGAAAGCGAGCCGACGGGCGCTGGCGATGCGCGCTACCAACCCGAGATACCAGTCCGGCATCATTTCGCTGGATTGGCAGATACTCAATATCGCGCGGCACAGGAAGGCGGCGGCGGAGAAGGCGGTGCTCGTCGCCTTCCTTGACGGGGTGGCGAAGACAGACCGGCGGCCATGGGTAAGGCGGTGGGCGTCAGAGGCACTGAAAGACCTGGGGCCCATGCCGACTCCGGATTTGGTTTTTGCCGTTCCGGGCAAGGCTAGGGCTCAGCCGCCTCGCTGAGGGTCGCGACCAAATGGCCCCAGATTTGACAATACATAAGGGCGGAACCGGGGCAATCGCATACTCGGATCAGACAGCGATAAGCCGCGGCAGGTACTCGTGGTCGCAGCCGGCCAACCTGCGTTTGTGAATGCGCGCCTTGATCGTTTTCTTGCGCTTTGGCAGATTCAATGCCAGCCGGTTCAGCCGTGAATGGTTCTCCGCCGCATGATCCAAACGCATTCGGCCTTGATCCTCGTCGAAAGGCACATCCAACTGTCTAATGACGATTATTCTCTACCGCCCAATGGCCACGGATATAGCCCGCCAGTTCTGCTGCGTGCCGATGGCGTCGATCGTCACGACGGCTTTCTTCAGGTTCAAAAGTTGGAGCAGGGATGGAATGGCTTCGAGCCATTTCTCCTTACACCGCGCCCAAAACAAAAACTTCTGCGCCAATAATGGTTTACACGCCTATCCGCGTCGTGCTATGATCCGTTCTGAAGTTCACAATTTGCTGCGCCATGAGAGCGCATTTTCGGAGTGGTCATGGACCAGCGGCCCCGAAATTATTTCAGGTACGCCAGATTTTCGCAGCGTGGGGCTGGCGTTGCCGCACTTCTGCTCGGGCTATCTGCCGTTGTAACTGCCATGGCGAGTTTTCCGTTCGCCAGCGCCCAGGCTGCCGCAGCTTTTCCAACCGATCCGACCGCCGTGGCGACTGCCACCGAACTTCCGCCCAAACTTCCTCTGAATGTGGTTCTTGCCAAAGTGCCGTGGAAGCGAGATTCCGATCATCCCGTCAAAGAATTTGTGCCCTTGGCCACCTTGCCATGGAAGCGGTATCTCACTCCTCCCGTTCCAGAATTCGTACCCTTGGCCACGCTGCCTTGGGCCAATTGCCATGTGGTGCCGTTGTACATGCCGTATCGGCCGGAAAAGACGAAGCAATGGGTCGATCCCGATTACAACTTCATCATGGCCATGTGCCGCGATAAACAAGGCAATCTGTGGCTCGCCACCGAAGGGAGCGGCATCTACCGCTACGATCCATCCGCGTTCAAAGGTAAACACTGGACGCAATTCACCAAACAGAACACGCATGGGGCATTGGCTAACAACTGCATTTATGCCATCGCATGCGACAACCATGATCGCATATGGGCAGGTGAATTAAATCATGGTGTAAGTGTATTCAACGGCAAGCAGTGGCAGGATTATGACATCGTGCAAAACCCCAGGCACAAAGTGCTTGCGGGGCCTTTGGGAGATCATGTCTATGCGATGAAGTTTGATCGGTACACCGATCAAATGTGGATCGGCACCAATGCGGGCATATCCGTTTATCAGTGCAGCGGGCGGAAGGTTGGGGCTATCAAACACCATTGGCATTACATCACGCAGGCCAATGGGCTGCCGATGAATCCCGATGCCATCGCCTGTGGCAAAAATGGCATCATCTATGTCGGCACGCAGTGCGGCGGCTTGGCGGTGGGCACGCCAGAGGGCAGCGGCGGCAAAGCCGACGGCGCCCACCCAACGCTTATCGCCGCCAGCGCCGGCAATGCTCTGGGTTGGAGCCGTTATCAATGGACGGTGATCCAAGGCCCGTGGCATATGCCGCTCACGGCAACCGGCAAAGGCTTGCCGAGCAACTTAATTAATGCAGTGGCGGTCGAATCGGGTGGCCGGGTGGTGGTGGGCACCGATGGCGGAATTGCATTTGGGCCGAGCGCCTCAGACGCTTCGCCGGCGGCTTCGGCCGTCCCTTCGCCGGCCAGCCTGCTGGCCGCGCCCCGTCGTTCCGCCAACAGCCTGCGCCACAGCATGCAACGCACCCCTCGCGGGGCTTCCCACTGGACATTTGAACATGGGCGTAATTTCGTCGCCAAAGTTTATGGATTGTGGCATCCGCCGGTGCATTGGCAGGCGCCATCGGGGCAGTTGCTGGAACAACTGCCGACGGAAGACCATACGACGGTGGCGGCGTGGCAGCCGAATCCCGGCCAGGGGCCCAAAGCGGGTTATTTATGGCTGGGCCATTGGCGGGCGGGTTTGGATGTTTGGCAATACAACCAGCGGGGGAAAATAGTTCAGCGTTGGCACATTCACGAGCCACAGGTGGGCAATTACATTGAATCTCTGCAACCGCTGAAGGGCAACGCGATGGCGGTGGGCACTTATGGCAGGGGCGCCTTCATCATCACCCTGCCGGGAGAAAGCGAAAATGCGTGGCGGAAAGCCGCCCCCGGCACCGCCGCCGGAACCACCAGCGATAATGCAATCATTCCCCCCGAACCCCGCGCCGCCCGGCCACCAAGCCGACACCATCTCGCTGCGATGGCCAATGCCATCCGCGCGGAATTAATAGAAGCCAAAGGCCAAAAGCAGCCGCGGATTGTGCCATTGCCGGATGATTGGCGAACCGAAGGCAACTGGCTGGGCCACTATGGCAAATATTGGATGCGCCTGTTTGGAGGTTTCCCAGACGCATGCGACATCGTCTGGTCACCGGGGCCGCGGGAGGTGCTCTGCGACACCTTGATGGGGCCGCACCATCGGCCCGGAGACAGGGCCCGCCGATGGCAAAATCCGCCGTTCTTTACCCCCAACCACCGGGCGCTGCAGTTACCCCCCGTCTATTGTCAAATTGACCATGGGCTTTATCCCGACCGCTGCCCAGAGGCAGGCGGCCGAGTGGTTTCTGAGGCCGATGACCACGGTGAGACGTACCCCACCACTTGGCAGGGTCCGGACCTGAATCTGCTTTTTACGATCCCGAAAGGGCTCTTTGTGTTGGGCTTTTACGAGTGGAACTACAACGGCCACGCGGCTGCGATGCGCATGCGTGACTACCCGATCCGTGCGGAAGCACTCCGCGCGAAATGGCAATACGGAGGCGACCGTTGGTTGGGGGGGATCCGCCCAACCGCCAGATTTCAAGGGGCGTGCTACGCCCGCCGCCCCGAGGCAGTGGCCCGGGCGGAGAACAATTGGGGCGGCGAATGGTTGCGATTTTTGGTGCGCGGGCCGGTGGTGGTGGCGGTGCGGTTCTGCCGTAATTACTCGCTCAATACCCACCTACTGGGCGTGGCGGTGGACTCTTTTCACGAGCACCCGGCTCCGTACTACTACGGCTACAGTGGCTGGCGAACCCGGCTCACGGAGGAAAGGGCCCTGCGAGGGCGGCTGGCCGATCGGCTGGGGGGCGTGGCCATTCGGAGCGGCAGCTTGCGGCAGGCGGTTCAACTTGAGGAGCTATCAGCTTATTTGGCTCCGGGGCGGTACGCCAACACGGAGAGCCGCCTTTATGCATTGGTATTGCGGTCAATCCTCGCGACCGATAGCCAAACGTTGCGGGTTGGTCCCAGGATACCACTGAAAATTGGCCCTCGTTTGGCACGGGCAGAATATCGCCTGGGGATGTTCAGAAGGTGGGAGAAGACAGAACACCGATTGGGCAGCATCACGCCGGGGCAGGTGGACAGGGCGGTCAGGTGGAACCACCTCAATTTCGATTACGAGGGTTTCGAGTTTGGGGTCATTCGGCGGGTGGTAAAAAAGCTGTTGGTGGGAAAAGCTGCGAGGGCTGCAGAGCGGCCTGCGCGCATGGTGGAAGCGAGTAACGAATGAGGTATACAAACGCGGGGGCGTGCCTCGGCGACTGTCGCCGGAGGCGCCACCGACAAGAAGGCCTTTTTAGGAGAACCTGCCATGTTCAACAGGGCAAAAAAATCGGGGAAGGCGGCCAGCAAAAAATTCGGGCCATCAAGCGCAGCCGTGATAGCAGCAATAATCGCGGCAGGCGCAACCACGGGGTACCTGGCGCGTACCGCCATGGGCACCGCGCCCGAGCAGACGGGGTATTGCCTCTATTTTACTGGCGCCGCGATCCCGCCGGGCTGCACGGCACTGCACACCTGCACCTTCGGGGTGGGGAACTCCTATTACGCCGTGCCTAACTTCAGCAACGCGCCGTGTGACACTCACAACGTTGTGGTTTGCGGCCTAACGCTGCAGTTTTTAGGGCACTCCTCCACGCCCTGCCCGTCGCCGTAGCCAGGGCCGCGGATGCGGTACCGGTTGTGATGCATTCATCCAAAAGGAGCGAAACGTGTACGAACTTCATTGGCCGCCAACCGGGAACAGGGTTCGCCTGCTGGCTCTCGTCGGGGCGCTTCTTGGGGTGTTCCCGTCCGTTGGCCAATCCGCGGCCTGTCGGGCTGCCGCAAACCCGGTGGTAAGCCCGCTGCCCATGGCGGTGGCCAAGTTGCTCGAGTTGCCGGAAGGCCACGGTGCCGTTCTGGGCTATTACCGGGTGGCCATCGCGGGGTTAACGGCCCACCCCAACCATTTGGTTAAAGGCAAGCATGTCGACTGGAAAACGTTGTCGAACCTAATGCCCGATTTACGCAGGATGGTTCGCGCCATCAACACGGGTGCCCCACCCGACGCGCTTTTTACGAAAATACTCGCTTCCGTGACCCTTAGCCGAGGCGATTTGCCGAGACACGGCAGGCCTTGGCGTTATGGTACGATCTCGAGTCGAATGTTCATTTCGACTGTACTGGCCAGGCGCTCCCGGAGGCTGCTAAAGGAGGGACATCGACGCGATGCGGCCCGGTGGGGGCGTGCTTCGCTGTTTCTCTGGGCCCAGGATGTGACACAGATGGGAGCGCCCGGCGTCTTGGCCTATTGGTGCAACAGCTACGGCACCGCTCCGGCAAATTTGGCGGCCCTTGGGCTGCCCGAATCCAACAACAAGGCTCTTCGCCAACTTCGCCAAAGCGCATTCAGGCGCGAGCAGCGTCTGTTCGCCAAATCGGGTTTCAACGCGCTGGGAGCGCGCCTGATTTCTCTGCGGGCGCGGCACGTGCCGATCCCTCTGCTGGCGGGCTATTTGAATTCCGTGGGAGCGATGCTCCGCTACGCCTTGAGGGGCCATCCGCACCTAGCGCTGGTCGGGTTGGGGTCTTTGGGGTACGCGAACCGGTCTTTGGCGGCTAAGGGCCACCGCGCGGCCGTGGCCCGCATAAGGAAATGGCTGATGAGCAAGGCACGCAGCGTCAGGCGTCGCCATAACCTGCCCGCCTACTATCAAACTGTCCTTTTGCGCTGGATCAAGGAGGCGATGGGGCCATGATAAAATATCGAAGTTATGGCCTGATTGCGGCGAGCTGCCGGGTGGTGCTGGGCCTTGTTTTTCTCGCGGCCGCGTTGCTGAAATGGTTCGACCCCAGCGGCCAAGGCACCTATTACGGCAGCCTGGCCCACGCGGCGCCGGCAGTTGGTTGGGTGATTATCGCCGGCGAATTGCTGTTGGGCGTTTGGCTTATTTCGGGCGTGAGCGCCCGGCCTGCGGCGGCGGTAGCCCTGTTTACGCTGGCCCTGTTCTCCGGCGCGATTGTCGCCGATATGCTCGCCGCGCATCCGGTACCCTGCGGCTGCTTCGGCGCCGCGTGGGCCGCAGCCCACAGCCCGGCAGCCATTGAGCACGGCCTGGCAATCGGTTTCGCCCGCGACATCCTGTTTTTGGCGGCCGCCGCCGCGTTATT
>JAJZGD010000139.1 GCA_021804985.1 Planctomycetota bacterium | reverse complement strand
ATGACTCGTTATTCAGAGTCGGCTCGATCCTCCAATGCGTTCAGGCGCCGCGCATTCGGGCCATTTCAGACCCATCCCAATCCCGGCCATTACTCGGACAGGCTCCTAGGGCCCGGGCCCCTCATCGTCCGGCACAATTTCGTCATCCGGTGTTATCTCATCCGGATCTGGCGGAGCAGCATTATCAGCGGCAATCTGCGCCTCTTCCTCCGCCGACTGCTGTGCATATTGTTCCTGCTGCTGCTGTTCTTCTTCCGCCACCATTTGGGCACCAATGCCCGCTGTGATCAGCGCCTGCTGCTGCTGTGTAAACGGCTCTGACGGATGCCGCTGCAGCCGCCGCCGAAGCATATGACGGATGTTGGCTTTCGCCATCGCGTCACCCCCTCTGGCGGCACGCGAATACCAATACAGCGCCTTGCTGATGCTTGGGCCTACCCCTTGACCATCCTGATACATCAGCCCGAGGTTATCCTCGGCAGCGGCGCTGTGCTGCTGAATCGCGAGTCTGTAATAATGCAAAGCGAGCCGATAGTGTTTGACGGTTCCCTTCCCCGTCTGGTAGCAATACCCAAGACAAAATTCGCCCAGAGCGTCGCCAACCATCGCGAGCCGCCGGAACATGATTACAGCTTCCGCTGGATTTGGCGGTATGGGTTGCTTATTAAACATGCCATTCAATTCGTCGTAGCCAAGACTGTACTCGGCTGCCACGTTCCCACTCCTCGCTTGAGCGCGCAATGGCGCCAGCCAAATACGGGCCTGCATCGCCTCGGCGGCTGGCCAATGGGCATTGTAGGCCAGCGTCAGCCAGTTCTGCATTTTTACCCGGCTCGCCGCAGTTCCCCATCCGTGTTCGTAGGCCTCGGCCACCTCATATTCAGCGTACGGTATGCCGGATTGCGCCACCGAATGGATCAGTCGAAATCCATCTTTGCGATCCACCGCCACGCCATCTAGTCCGTGCATGTCAATTATGCCCATCGCCAGTTCGGCCGGCATGAAGCCCTGCCGGGCTGCTTGCCCACACCAGTAAACGGCTTTCGCATGATCGACGCTGCACGCGGTGCCCGTCTGGTACATCCCCGCGAGCATCATCTCGGCGCGCGGAATGCCTGCGAGCGATGCCTTGGTCAGCCACTTGAATTCATGTTCCCTTAAGATAGCGTAAAAAGTTGCATACAGCTGCTGCGGCGACGCGCCAATGGGCACCTCTGGTATCTGGCCGAAAACACCATTGGCGCCCGGTTCGCTGAGGCAACGGTAGAGGATCGCCAGGAAGAATTCGCCCTCCGGATCGCCCCGATCCGCCGCAAATTTTAAATAGCTGTACATTCCCCCCTGGGCGCTGAGCGGCTCGCCCATTGAGCGCAGATTCGCTCGCTGTTGCCGCTCAAAGGGATACGGACTAAATCTCTGCCACAGAATTTGGAAGGTCGCACCGGTGTCCGATTGCCGCTCCAACTGCGAGGCGTAGGCCGCCGAAATCGGGGCCGGTAGCGCCGCATTCATAGCCGCCTGTCGCTGCGACTGCATTACCCACTGGTCAAGGCCCGGTATCGGGCCAAGTACGGATAAATCGCTGGCTGTGCAACCAACCAAGCCCATCAAACAAACAAGCCCGCTAATCGCGGCTATATATTTAACCATCGCGCATCTCCCCAGACGCAGATATATCAATAAGGTAAGTTTATCGGCCGGCCCACCGCAAGTAAAATCCAGCTTATCAGGCCGCGCCACCTGATATGCAAAGCCCTTAGTAGCCTTAGCGAGATAGCGCAATCACCCAGCGATGGCAAATGGGCGGCAGATATCCCGGTCGCACACGCTATGCTGCCGCCGACACGGCCGATTTATTTACCGTCGAGGGGCTCAAGCTTGGCGAAGGCGAGTACCAGCGTCTTCCGCCCCACCTTACGGAACTCGATGACGGCGCGGGAGTTTTCGCCGTTTTCAAAATAATCTTCGACACGCCCGACGCCAAACACCGGATGGCGAACCAGCACACCGCGCCGAAATTTGCCTTTGGCCGCCGGCGCGTCCCCTTCGCTCGATCGCTGTTGCGGCGCGCCCACCGGGCGCTTCGGATAATACTGCACATTGTCGCGATAGCCCGGCGAGCCGGCGGGGCGATCCGCGCGATACGCCTCCGAAATTTCAAGGCAATCCGGTGGTAGTTCACGAATGAAACGAGAAGGATCGCGCCCCTCGCTGAAACCGCGGGTCATGCGGCTCAGGGCGCTGGTAAGAATAAGACGCTTTTTGGCGCGGGTCATTCCCACAAACGCCAAACGCCGCTCTTCCTCCATATCTCCATCGTCGCGGTACGTCCGAATCATCGGCAGCGTCCCTTCTTCGAGTCCGATCATTATCACGACGGGAAATTCAAGGCCCTTGGCGGCGTGAAGCGTCATCAATGTGACCGAGCCGCGCTCATCCTTAAGTTTGTCTACATCCGATGCCAGGGTTACCTGCTCGAGATATTCGGCGAGCGTGCCCGCTGGATTTTGCACCTGAAATTCGGCCGCCACATTCACCAATTCCAACAAATTATTGATGCGATCAACTTCTTCGGAATCATTTTTATCATGGTCGAGCAATTTAAATCGGCGCAGAACTCGATCCATCAGAGCGGCGACACCCGAAAGCGGTCCCGCATTTCCATGGGCAGCCCCGCCGGTTCCATCGTCTGCCGCCATTGGCATCTCGTCCGCTCCAGCGTCGCCCTCAGCATCCGCCTGCCCCGAGCCAGCGGAAGAAGTATTATTTTCCGCCTCGAAAGAAAACATGCCGTCGGGGGCTGCATCGGGAAGGAACTCAGGAATTTCGCCATCGCCCGGCAACTCTTCGGACTCAATGGCGTCGGGCAGATCATCCGGCGCGGCTTTAGCCGCAGGGCGCCGAAGATGCGCCGCGAATTCCTCCTGGCAGGCCCGAAGATTCACAACAAACTGCTGCGCACTGGCGGCCGCCTTTTTGGGCAGGCCGTCTATTTCACCGGCCCGGGCGCACGCATCAACAAGCGATATGTTCATCTCCTGCGACACGCTGATTAGCCGCGCCACGCTGCCCGGGCCGATGCCACGGGTCGGCACATTGATGATCCGCTCAAAGCTTACGCGGTCGGAAGGATTTAATAATAGCCGCAGGTAGGCGAGTGCGTCTTTCACCTCTTTGCGGGCATAAAACTCGGTTCCCCGAATGATTTGATAGGGAATAGCCGCCTCCATCAGCGAATCTTCGAGCACGCGCGAGAGCGAATTGATCCGGTATAGAACGGCCATTTGATCCCACCGCATATTCTGCTTGTCAAAAAGTTCGCGCAGCTGGCGGGCCACCTGGCGTGCCTCATGGCGTTCATCTTGAGCGATAATCAGCTTGATGGGCGCCCCCTGCTCATTTTCCGTCCAAAGCGATTTGTTTTTCCGCTGTGTATTTTGAGATATCAGGGCTGAGGCCGCTTTAAGAATGGTTTTGGTGCTGCGATAATTCTGCTCCAGACGAACAACTTTGGCCTTGGGAAAATACTGCTCGAAATCGAGAATGTTACCGAGATTGGCCCCCCGCCAGCCGTAAATCGACTGATCGGGATCGCCGGTGGCGCAGATATTCTGGTGCTTAAGTGCCAGCATGTGGCAGATAATAAATTGCGCGTGATTGGTATCCTGATATTCATCGATGAGGATATAGCCGAAGCGATCCTGCAGTTGGCCGCGCACTTCCTGATTATCGCGCAGCAGGATGGCCATCTTCAAAAGCAGGTCGTCAAAATCCACACCATTATTTTCTTTCAGCAGTTGCTCATAGGCGCTAAATGCCCGAGCCACGTTCCGCGCGGCAAAATCCGTGTTCATAGCCGCAAACTGCGTCGCCTGTTGCAACCGATTTTTACTGTTGCCGATAGCAGAGAGCAGCTTGGCCGGCGGCAGCAATTCCGCACTGATACCCGCCCGATCAAGGGCGAGTTTCGCCATTTTATTTTGGTCGGAGCTGTCCAAAATGCTGAAGCCCGGGTCAAGGCCGGCCGCCTCGGCAAATTCGCGGAGCAACCGGGCGCATAAACTATGAAATGTGGCAACCGTAACGCCGCTGCGATGACGGAAGGGAAGAAAAGTGAGAAGCGAGCTGATTCGCTCACGCATTTCGCCCGCCGCTTTGTTGGTGAAAGTAACGGCGAGAATATTGAATGGGGAAATGCCCAGAGATGCCAGGTAGGCGACGCGCCGGGTGATGGTTCGTGTTTTCCCCGACCCCGCGCCGGCGAGTACCAGCAAAGGCCCATCAACGTGGGTCACGGCCGCGATCTGCTCGGCCGTCAAATCTTTAAGAATCTCTGCGGTATCGGTCATCGGAATCCTTGCCAAGGTCGGGTCAAGCCGAATTCCCCACTATAACATTTTTTCGGCGAACAAGAGAGAATCCGCTGTGGGAATAAAGCCGCTGGCCATAGGCGAGGATATTTTGCCCTGCGACCGCGGTGCGCTGAAAACGCCCGGGCCGCCCAGGTGCGGCAAAGACGCCCTATTGCAATGGCTCGGCCGTTGCGGGGCGCTGCAGCCGGCAATTATCTTTAATGGGAGGAGACAAGGGGAAGGAGCCAGGGAACTTTAAATTTTCCGTTCATCATCCGGCCGCAAGGCGAGCGGCGGTGCGAGAATTTCCGATAGCAGCCATGCGCTTCGGAGGCCCCGCCGGCTCAATAGCACACGGGTAAGTTGCTGCGAAATAGATGCCGGCTGCACTGGCGGCTGGTTTGCCGCTGTGAGCACTGCCGCGGCCTGGGGTGTCGCCGCGGGGGCGGCCCCTTGCTTCGCCGGAATAACGTTGGCAGGCTTCGCCGCGACCGGGCGGCGGCGCGCATCGGCAGGCTTGGCACTTTTTCCCGCAGGCCGCGCTGTACCCTGCTGCGGCACATTTTGACGGCCTACCGGCATTTGGCGCGCGGATGCCTGCCTTTGCCCCATGGCTCGGCGGTTTTGGGGTGCCACGGCATCGGGTATGACCGGAAAGCTCACCAGCCGGGCGGGTTTGGGATTGGATTGCGGTGCGGGACGCGGCCCAGATGCACCCGGTCGAGCAGGCGACTGCGACCCCGTTCCGCCACCCGCGGCCCGCTGCGCCTTGCGCTCGGCCTCAAGCTGCGCGAGTTGCGCGATGGTGACGCGGCCCGTAAGAATATCATTCATTAACTGCTTCGGATCATTGCGGCCTAAATTATTGTTGCCCGGATTATTTCTGCCCGGGTTATTGGGGCCATTGGTATCCGCAGAATCATTGGGATCATCGCGGTCATTGGGATCATTGGCATCGGGCGACGTTGGCATTAAATTCCTCAGATCGGTGGCAAGCGATTACGTGCTCGATGCCGCCTTTTTCCATCAGTTGGCATTGGTTGTTCCGCCGGAGTCTCCGGTACCGGCAATATTTTCTCGCATCTTGGTATCCGCCTGAATATTCTTCATTCGGAAATAATCCACAACGCCGAGGTTGCCCTTGCGAAAAGCGTCCGCCATGGCCAGCGGTATTTGTGCTTCTGCCTCAATAAGTTTGGCGCGGTTAAATTGAGCCAGGGCCTTATTTTCCTGCTCGAGGGCAACGGCCAGCGCCCGGCGCTTTTCCGCTTCCGCCTGGGCAAGTTGTTTGGCGGCGTCCGCACTGGCGATCTGCAGTTTGGCACCGACATTGTCGCTGACATCCATATCGGCAATATCGATGGAGAGAATCTGAAAGGCGGTCCCCGCATCGAGCCCCTTGGACAGTACCATTTTGCTGATCATGTCGGGCTGCTGAAGCACGTTTTTATAAGATTCCGCCGAGCCAATCGCCGCCACGATTCCTTCGCCCACGCGAGCCACGATCGTCTCTTCGCCGGCACCGCCGGTAAGCTGGTGGATATTGGTTCTCACCGTAACCCGCGCCCGCACACGCAGCTGAATGCCGTCTTTGGCTACCCCATCATGCGTTTGGCGGCCGCTGTTGGCGTTGGGTACATCGATCACACGGGGGTTTACGCTGGTCTGAACGGCATCCAAAACATCGCGTCCGGCAAGATCAATCGCGGCTGCCTGCTGCCATGGCAGGTCGATGGCCGCGCGGTGGGCTGCAATCATGGCTGTGGCGACGCGGGCAACATGGCCATTGGACAAATAATGCGATTCCAGCTGCTGGGTTGTGATATCGAGTCCTGCCTGAACCATCGCAATTTTTGCCGACACAATGACACGCGGATCAACCTTGCGCATTTTCATGCCAATGAGATTGCCCATGCTGATGTCGGCGCCCGCGGACGAGGCCTGGAGCCAGATTTTAAAAAATGGCCAAACGACCCCCATAACAATGATGGCCGCAACGACACACAAGCCGACAAGCGTCCAGACAAACACCATATGGCAGTCCTCCCCAAAATGTGTAAGGTCATATGGGAGGATAGAACTCTCGTCGGTGCGTGTCAATGCAAAGGCGTTTGAATAAGCGCCCAATACGCCCATCACCTCGCCCATCGATGGACCCGCCAAAAGCCTATCACCGCGCCCGCCAATGGGCCGAACACCGCGGCCCGATGCAGCGTGCCGCGGCGCCGTGACTATCGGCTTCCGGCGCCCGGTGTTCCATGCGAAAGGCCTGATTTCATGGTATGTTTTATGATCCCAGCGCGTTGGCGGGCGGCAGAAACAAGGATCGCATGAAACCACTGATGAGAGTTTTAAAGGGTGTGTGGCCCTATCGCTGGCGGGTGCTGCTGGGGTTGCTTTGCGCCCTGGGCGTCAGTTTGTCTTACGCGTCGGGCATCGCGACCCTTTTGCCCGTAATGAAAATTTTCATTTCGACCGAAGGCGTTCATGGCTGGGCCAATCAGACAGCCGCCGAAAGCCGGCTGCATATCGGCTTCATGAATCTGGATCGTTCCGTGCAGGCCAAAACATTGGCAGTCATCATTTCGCGGATCGGATCGGCCACCCCCGCGCCCATTCGGCGCTTAAGCCCGGGCGATCGCATCACGAGTGTTTCTATAACCTCGGCGGCAGGGCACGCGGTGCTTGCAAGCCATCATTGGCAGGGAATGATGGCCCTGTTGGCTCGGCAGCCTGATGGAACCAAGGTGCGATTGGCGATTGCATCGAGCAGCGGAACAGCCAAAGGAACTGCCGTCATCGCGATGCCGGGGGCGCATTGGTATCTTTGGCTTTTTGTTGATGCAATTCATGCGCTGCCCCGCAGCCGCCTCGAGAGCCTGGCGTGGGTGATTCTGGTGTTCATTATTCTGTGTATTGTCGGAAGCGCGTTTCGCTACATGCAGCAATATATAAGCATGACTTTAGCGGTCAAAGTTGTTATTAATCTTCGCCGCCGCATGCATAACCGCATCCTGCAGTTACCCGTCGGCTATTTTTCCAGCCACGGCACCACTGATTTAACGAGCCGCCTCACGCAGGACACCAATATCCTTACCGAAGGCCTTACCACGCTTCTGGGCAAAACCATGCTCGAACCGATGAAGGCGCTGACGGTCGGCATCGTCGCGCTTCTGATTGATTGGAAGATATGTGTCGGAACCATGGTGATACTACCGATCATCGGCGTGATTATCCGGAAATTTTCCAAACGCATGCGCCGGGCCAGCCGCAAGGGCCTTGAGCAATGGTCGGATATGCTCGGCATCATCAGTGAAACACTTATGGGCATACGCATTGTCAAAGCGCACAACGGCCAGGGGTATGAACGCCGACGGTTTACTAAAGTCAATCGGCACCTTTATCGGCAGCAGGCGCGGCTTGCGCATTACACCGCGCTTTCGCGCCCCACCATTGAAACGCTTACCATTGTTCTCGGCAGCATTCCCGTCCTTTTTGCGGCCAAACTGGTATTAAGTAATTCAATTGGCCGCGATTCATTTATTTTTCTTTTAGCGTGTTTCGCCGCCATTTTCGAGCCCCTGCGAAAACTCGCCGATGTCAATTCCAAACTGCAGCAGTCCAATGCCTCGGCCACACGCATTTTTGAGATCATCGACGAGCCGGTTGAAGACAATATGAATCGAAGTTTGCCGCCGCTTGCGCGACTGGCCCGGCAAATTGAGTTTGAAAATGTTGACTTTTCGTATCCCGGCGCCACGCAGCGCGTTTTGCACCACGTGACATTCAGCGTGCGCAAGGGGCAAACCGTGGCGATTGTCGGGGCCAACGGGTCGGGTAAATCCACCCTCCTCTCGCTTATACCGCGCCTGCTGGTGCCGACCTCGGGGGTGATTAAAATTGATTCCGTTAACACCGCCGATATCTCGCTTAAATCGCTGCGCAAGCAAATTGGGCTGGTCACGCAGGATACAATTCTGTTCGCCGATACCGTGTACAACAATATCGCCTACGCCGGGGCCCACGCACCGCGTGAGGCGGTATTGACGGCGAGCCGCCAAAGCTATGCGGACGAATTTATCGTGCAGATGCCCAATGGTTACGACACACTCGTCGGGCAGTCCGGGATGCGGTTATCCGGCGGTCAGCGGCAGCGGATCGCCATTGCCCGGGCTATTTTGCGAGATCCCGCCATTCTGCTGCTTGACGAAGCCATGAGCCAG